>CAZQTL010000058.1:0-19456 GCA_964595975.1 uncultured Thermoanaerobaculia bacterium
TCGCGTCTTCTCCTCGGCACCGGCAAGTACAAGGACGCCGCGACGATGACGGCGGCGCTCGAGGCCTCCGGCGCCGAGATCGTCACGGTGGCCCTGCGCCGGGTGAATCTCGACGAGCTGGGCAAGGGCTCGCTCATCGACCAGATCGACCCCAAGCGCTACCTTCTGCTGCCCAACACCGCCGGTTGCTACACCGCCGACGAGGCGATCCGTACCGCGCGCCTGGCGCGCGAGCTCGGCGGTTGGGAGTGGGTGAAGCTCGAGGTGATCGGCGACAAGCAGACGCTCTTCCCGGACACCGCCGAGACCCTGCGCGCCGCCGAGATCCTCCTGAAGGAGGGCTTCGTCGTCCTGCCGTACACCAACGACGATCCGATCGTCTGCCGCAAGCTGGCCGATCTGGGCTGCCCGGCGGTGATGCCGCTCGCGGCGCCGATCGGCTCGGGGATGGGGATCCGCAACCGCGCCAACCTGGCGATCATCCTCGAGCAGGCAACGACGCCGATCATCGTCGACGCCGGCGTCGGCACGGCCTCGGACGCCGCCCTGGCGATGGAGCTGGGCGCCGACGCGGTGCTCCTGAACACGGCGGTTGCCGAGGCCCAGGACCCGGTGGCGATGGCGCGGGCGATGCGCCTCGGCATCGAGGCCGGGTACCTCGCGCGCCACGCCGGGCGGATTCCGCGCCGCCTCTACGCCAACGCCTCGTCGCCGGTCGAGGGGTTGATCGAGTAGCCCCCCGGCACCGCCGAAACCCGCTCGGTTGCGGCTGGCGGCCCCGATTGGCTACAATCCCCCCCTCACGCTGCAAGTCACGCAGCCATAGCTCAACTGGATAGAGCACCAGACTACGAATCTGGCGGTTGGAGGTTCGACTCCTCCTGGCTGCACCACCTTCCCCCCACGCACGTGACCGCAACCCCCTGCAACCCCAGCCGCACCGAGAGCCGTACCCGGTCCCACCGCTGCAGCCATAGCTCAGCTGGATAGAGCATCAGACTTCGAATCTGAGGGTCGGGGGTTCGAATCCCTCTGGCTGCACCATGTCCGGACGGCGCGCCCCAGAACGCTCGCCAGCGGCCGGGTCGGCCGCCTTCAGGGGATTCGCGCTGCGCGCCAGGCCCAGCGAACTCCGGCGCCGAGAGCGGCGAGGCCGCAGACAAGGCTTCCCACGAGGACAGCGAGGAGTCGCGGTCGCGCGTGCGTCGCCCGGCGCAGCAGCAGGGGCTGCGGCTCGAGCGCGAAGGCGAGGTCGACGCTCGGTTCCGGCGGGAGGTCGGCCGGAGGAGTGAACCACCACTTGTGCTGCGGCGTCCAGACGGTGGAAGTGCCTTTGGGGGCGAGCCACAGGCGCGTGAGGCGCAGCTGCATCGTGATCGCATTCCAGACCGGGTCCGCCCAGAATGCCTCGAGCGTCGATTGCCGGGTGGCCTCCGCCGCCTGCGAGAGTCGTCCGTAGTAGAACATCGTCCCGAGCCCCGAGACCGCGAAGCCGACGAGGAGCGCCAGAACAAGGAGCAGCTTGGGGAAGGTCGCGAGCCGTTCCCTGCCCCAGACCGCGGCGAGACTGAGCAGGAGGAGCGGTATCGCGCCGTGGAGATAGCGCGGACCCCAGGTCTCGTCCGCCGGAATCCCGACCACGGCGAATCCGCCCAGGATAGCGGCGAGCACGAGCAGGGTGAAGGTCGCGAGATCGCGATGCCTCCGCCAGAGCGCGGGAAGCGTCGCGAGGGCGAGGGCCGCGACCGGCGCGAAGAGGATGAGTCCCTTGTTGCCCGAGAAGAGCAGCATCAGGACACTCGAAGCGATGCGTACCGGGTTGGTTTCGACGAACCGGCGCAGGAGAGCGGCGTTCGACCAGGGCGGGTAGTAGCCGGCACGGAGGAGGCCGTTGCCGTAGTTCACCGCGAGGATGAAGAGGACGCTCGCCAGAAGCGCGAGGACCGCTTTCCAGCGCGCGGTGAAAGGGAAGCGCTTGCGAATGTACCTGTCGACGAGGAAGCCGACGGCCGGCAGCAGCAGCAGGCCCGTCCGTTTGGTGGTCACCGTCAGAGCGGCCAGGACGAGGAAGCCGAGCATCCGGCCCACCCCTCTGCCGTTCGTCGCGCCCACCGTCTCCGCGGACAGGGCAAGATAGCCGATGATCAATAGCAGCAGGCTTTGCGTCGGCTCGAGCCCGGTGTAGGCATAGGGCCAGAGCAGCGTGCAGAAAGCCGCTCCCAGGGCGACCGTCACTCCCCAACGCAGGTCGCCCGCGAGCCGCGCCGCCCAGAGAAAGAGCAGCGTCGCGAGCCCCGCCGTTTCGAGCAGCGGCACGAGCATGAGGAACCTCTGCGCGAAACGCGGCGACGCCGGGAACAGCGGGGCGAGGCATCTGCCGGCGAGGGCGAACGGCAGTTTCACCAGCGGCTCGACGACGCCGTGCGCCGTCGCCAGGCCGTGGCGGCCGAGCAGCTCCGAGGCCGGCCTCCCGGCGAGGTCGCCGGAGAACCACGCGATCATCAGGAAGGACGAGGCGACTTCGTCCTCGGTGTAGCCCATCCCCATCGGGTCGAGCGGTGCCCAGGCGAGTTGGACGAGCACGATGCCGGCGAAGAGCACCGCGGCGATCCGGAGCGTGAGACGCCCGCGGGCGTGTTCGGTGGGAACGGTCGGTTGCGCGGATTCCCCGGCCACCGCAGAACGCTAGCACCGAAGTTCCGGGCGGGAGGAGGATTCTGCGGGAATGGGACTTGGGTTAGGCTCCGCCGCAGATTTCCAAACCCGCCGCGACGGCGAGTTGCGGCTGACCGAGGGGGGCCGTTATGAACTGGACTCGCATCGTCCTGGGCGGTGTCGTCGCCGGCGTCGTCACCAATCTGGTCGACTTCGTGATGCACGGCATCCTCCTGGCCGACACCTACAAGAAGTACTCCGAGGCGTTCAGCCAGACCGCGGCCAATCCGATGAAGTTCTTCGCCGTGTCGATCGCGGTGAGCCTCGGCGTCGCCATCCTCTTCGCCCGCACCCGCTCGTCCTGGGCGGCGGGCTGGAAGGGGGGCGCGACCTTCGGCCTCTTCTTCGGTATCGCCCACTTCTTCACCGGCTTCTACAACCCGCTGGTGATCGGCGGCTTCCCCTACTACCTCGGCTGGTGCTGGGGAGGCATCGGCATCATCGGCGGCGTCGTACGCGGCGCGGTGCTCGGCGCGATCGTCCCCCGCACCTGACCTGCCCGGGCCGGCAGAAAGGTCCGCGCTGGAGCAGCCCGAGCGCCGGAAACGCCTGCAGCCATGGGGGTTGACGGGGCTTCTGCGGCGCGGCCTTGTGTTATCTTTGGCCCTCTTTCGATGCGCTTCCCGTATTCCCCCATGAACCCGTGCGCCTAGCCCTCACCATTCTCTCCAGCCTGGCGGTTACCGCGATCCTGATCGGCATCGTCGCCGCCCTGCGCCGTCTGCTCATCGTCCGCCAGCTGTCGTTCGTGCTCTTCGTCGCGGCGATCGCGGCGGGTCTCCGCGTCTTCACCCTCTTCACGCCCGGAAAGTACGAGACCTTCGACCAGGTGCTGTCGTGGGTGCTGCTCTTCCTCGGCGCGATCACCGTCATCCGTCTCGCCGGACTGATCTACTTCGATCTGCACCTGCCCAACCGCGGCGTCCGGCTGCCGAACCTGCTGCCGATGGTGACGGTCGGCGCCGCTTACTTCGTCGCCGCCATCATCACCTTCAAGATCACCTTTCCCGAGGTGGGCATCGGCGGCCTGGTCACCGGCTCGGCGATCACCTCGCTGGTCATCGGTCTCGCCCTGCAGCCGATCCTCGGCAACATCTTCGCCGGCATCGTCATCGGGCTCGAGAAGCCCTACCGGATCAACGACTGGATCAAGCTCGGCGACGTCGAGGGCCGCGTGGTGTCGATCTCCTGGCGCACGACGCAGCTGCGCACCCGGGAGAGCGACAACCTGATCATCCCGAACGCCAAGATGGCCGAGGACCGGATCCTCAACTACTACTACCCGCATCCGATGCATCTCGAGAAGATCGTCGTCGGGGCGGACTACAAGACGCCGCCCTACCGCGTGCGGCAGGCGCTCTTCGCCGCCGCCGCCGGCGTCCCCGGTGTCCTCGAGAAGCCCACTCCCGACGTCTACGTTCTCGCCTTCGCCGACAGCTCGATCAACTACGAGCTGCGCGTCTGGATCGAGGACATCGCCCAGCGGCCGCGCATCGGCAGCGACATCCGCAGCCGCGTCTGGGAGGAGTTCGCCAAGCGCGGCATCACCATCCCGTTCCCGATGCGGACCATCGAGATGGCGCCTCGCCCGCGCCGGGCGGCGGGCGAGCGACCGGCCACGGCGCGGCTCTTCGTCGCCGCCGGTCCGGAGGCCGGCCAGGAGCTGGCGATCGGCTCCGCGCGCGTGCTCGTCGGCCGGACCCGCACCTGCGATCTGCCGCTCACCGACACCCAGGCGAGCAAGGAGCACATCGCGATCGAACTGCAGCCGGAGGGCTTCGTGTTGACCGACCTCGAGACCAGCAACGGCACGAAACTGAACGGCGCACCGGTCACCCGTGCGGTGCTGCAACCCATGGACCGCATTTTCATCGGAGACACCGTGCTGGTGTTCGAGGCCGATGGGCGCATCTGACGTCCCGAAGCAGATCGGGCCGTACGAGATCCTCGGACCGCTCGGCAAGGGCGGCATGGGCGCGGTCTACAAGGCGATGCAGCCGTCGCTCAACCGCATCGTGGCGATCAAGGTGCTGCCGCCCGACTTCGCCAAGGATCCCGATGCGGTGACGCGGTTCCACCGCGAGGCGCAGACCGTGGCGATGCTGTCGCATCCCAACATCGTGCAGATCATCGACAAGGGCGAGGACCAGGGGATCCTCTACTTCGCCATGGAGTACGTCGAAGGCACCTCGCTCGACGTGGTCCTGCGCCAGCGCCGCCTGTCGTTGCAGGAGGTCGTGCAGATCGTCAAGCAGATCGGCCGGGGCCTGGGCGCCGCCCATCGCGCCGGCGTCGTGCATCGCGACCTCAATCCGCGCAACATCCTGGTCTCGCCGACGCTCTCGGTGGTGAAGCTCGCCGACTTCGGGATCAGCCGCGTCGAATCGGTGACCCGTACTCTCGGCACGATCGCCACCCGCGACATGACCCTGGGTTCGATGCACTACCTCGCCCCCGAGCAGGCCGTCGACGCCTCGGCGGTCGATCACCGCGCCGACATCTACTCGCTCGGCGTCGTCTTCTACGAGGCGCTCACCGGCCGCATGCCGCTCGGCAAGTTCAGCCTGCCTTCCGAGCTCAACCGGGAGCTGCCGTCCGAGATCGATCCGATCGTGCTCAAGTGCCTCGCCACCGAGCCGGAGAAGCGCTACGCCACCGTCGGCCAGCTGCTCGAGGACATCGACAAGCTCGAGGAGCTGCTGCGCTTCCAGCTGCTCGACGAGCTCAAGGGCCTGAAGCGGGGCACTTCGATGCTGTTCAAGAAGGGCTCGACGAGCTTCCAGCGCAATCGCGGCCTGCTGGTGTTGTTCGGCCTGCTGGCGCTGGCGCTGGTAGGTGCCGGCGCCTGGATGCTGCTCAACCCGGCACCGGAGGCTCCGGCTCCGGGCGCGACGCCGGCGGAGAAGCCCGCGCCCGCCACGCCGGCCGCGACGCCGCCCGCGCCGGCACCGGCACCGGCCCAAACGGCGACGGTTGCCGAGCCGACGACGAGCGCGGTGCCGACGGCCGATTCACCAGCCACGCAGCCGGCGAAGGAGCCCGCGGCGAAACCGAAGCCGGAGAGCGCCGCAAAACCGCCGGCGCCGGCCGAGGAGAAGCCGAAGCCGGCGAAGCCGGCCATCGACCCGGCGATCGCCGACCTCGAGGTGGCGCGCGGCAAGTTCGACGCCAAGCTCGTCGACCAGGCGCTCGCCGATGCGCAGACCCTGGTCGCCAAGTACCCGACGAGCCCGGTGGCGATCGACGGCTACTACCTGATCGCGAAGTCGCAGGTCGCCTTGCAGCGCACCAAGGAGGCGCTCGGCACCTACGTCGAGATCCAGAGCCGCTGGAAGAGCGATCCGCGGTCCGCCGAGGCTGCGTTCCAGCAGGCCAAGCTGGTCCAGGCCGGCGACAGCAAGAAGACCACCGAAGAGGCGAAGAGGCTCTACGCCGATTGCGCGGCCAACTATCCGACCTCCTCCTGGTCGGCGCGGGCGCTGGCTGCGAAGGCCGAGATCGAGCGCGAGCAGCGTGCGACGATGCGCGACGCGGCGCTGGGCGGCACGGTGCCGGCGGCGCTCGCCACCTACCGCGATCTCACCGCGCGCTTCCCGGCCGATCCGGTCGCCGAGAAGGGTTGGTGGGAGCTCGGCCAGATGTACGAGGACTTGAAGCGCTGGGATCTCGCGGCGAAGGCTTACGAGGAGCTCGGCCTGCACTTTCCCAAGACGCGCTTCGATGCCTGGTTCCAGGCGGCGGAGATCTACGACCGCCGGCTGAAGGACGCCGGCAAGGCGAAGAGCGCCTACGCCCTGGTGCCCACCACCTCGCCGCGCTACAAGGAGGCGCAGAAGAAGGTCGGCGGCTAGTCCGCCGCCGCGGCGGTGAAGACCAGTTCCACCGCGGCGCCGGCCTCTCCAACCAGCAGCGCCGCCTGGCGGAACTCGCGCGCCAGGGCGACCGCCGCCTCGCGCTCGATGCCGCAGACCAGCAGGCTCGCCTCGCGCCAGCCGCCGGTCGCCGCTTCGTAGCTCTCGCCCGCGATCGCCTCGAGGCCGCACTCCCGCAGACGCTCGACCAGGCGAAGGTGCCGGAGCCGGTTCTCGTCGTCGGGAAGCGTGACGGAGCCCGGGTTCGCGGCCGAGAGGAAGGCGAAGCGAAGGGCACCGCGCTCCGCGAGCCAGCGGTCGAGCCCGGGGTTGCGTTCGCCCACGACCAGTCGAATCGGAGCCGGGCCCGCATCGACGCGATAGACCGCGCGGGTATACGATTCCCGAATGTCGTCCGCCATCGCGGGCGGTGCAACCCGGTCGCCCGTCTCACGGTCTCTTTGACACATGACGCCTCTCTCCGATAGCTCCACCACGCTCGTCCGCTCGCCCAGAGTCCGCGTTGCCGCCGCCCTGCGGCGGGCGTGGCGCCAAGGCTACACCGCCGCCGACCTGAAAGCCGATCTCGGCGCGGGCATGGTGGTCGGCGTCGTCGCGCTGCCGCTGTCGATGGCGCTCGCCATCGCTTCGGGCGTCGCGCCGCAGCATGGGCTCTACACGGCGATCGTCGCCGGCGCGCTGATCGCTCTCCTCGGCGGCTCCAAGGTGCAGGTGGCCGGGCCGACGGCGGCGTTCGTCGTCATCCTGACGCCGATCGCCACCCGCTTCGGGCTCGGCGGCCTGCTGCTCGCCACCATGATGGCCGGGTTGATCCTCATGGCGATGGGGATCTACCGCCTCGGGCGCTTCATCGAGTTCGTCCCCTATCCGGTGACCACCGGCTTTACCGCGGGGATCGCCCTGGTCATCGGCACCCTGCAGCTCAAGGACTTCCTCGGTCTCGAGGTGGCGAACCTGCCGCCGGACTATCTCGCGCGACTCGCGGTCCTCGTCCGCGCCCTGCCCACCGCCCACCTGGCGGATCTCTCGATCGGCGCCTTCACCGTCGCCGTCCTGCTCGTCTGGCCGCGCCTGTCGAAGCGGATCCCGGCTCCGCTGGTCGCCTTGCTGCTCGCTGGCCTCGCCGCCCACTTCGCGGCGCGCTGGTGGCCGGCCTTCTCGGTGGTGACCATCGACGACCGCTTCTCCTACAACCTCGGCGGCGTCGTTCTGCCGGGTATCCCGCGGTTGCCGCCCACTCCGCTGCTGCCCTGGAACCTGCCGGGGGCCGACGGCGGCCCGCTGGTCATCTCGTTCGAGCTCATCCGCGCCCTGCTGCCGTCGGCCTTCACGATCGCCATCCTCGGCGCCATCGAATCGCTGCTGTCGGCGGTGGTCGCCGACGGCATGACCGGCAAGAAGCACGATCCGGACAGCGAGCTCCTGGCCCAGGGTATCGGCAACTTCGTGGCGCCGTTCTTCGGTGGCTTCGCCGCGACCGGCGCCATCGCGCGCACCGCGACGAACGTCCGCGCCGGCGCGCGAACGCCTTTCGCCTCCGTCTTTCACGCCCTCTTCGTGCTGGTCGCGGTGCTCGCCTTCGCGCCTCTGATGGGCCGCCTGCCCATGGCGGCGCTCGCCGCATTGCTGCTCCACGTCGCGGTGCGCATGGCCGAAGGCAAGCACATCCTGCACATCCTGAAGGTCGCGCCGCGCAGCGACATCGTGGTGCTGGTCACCTGCTTCTCGCTCACGGTGCTGTTCGACATGGTGGTGGCGGTGACGGTGGGCATCGTGCTGGCGTCGATCCTCTTCATGGAGCGCATGGCCTCGGTGTCGCGCGTCTCACTGGTCTCTTCCGAGGAACTGAACCTCGATCGCCCGCTGCCGTCCAACCTCCTGCTCTACGAGATCGCGGGGCCGCTCTTCTTCGGCGCCGCGCAGCGGGCGATGACGGCGGTGCGGGCGGTGGCCAAGGGCATCCGCGTCGTGGTTCTCGACCTGCGGGCAGTCCCTCTCCTCGACGCCACCGGCCTCGTGGCCCTCGACTCCTCGGTGACGAAGCTGCGCGAGGCCGGGATCTTCGTCGTGCTCGCCGGCGTACAGGGCGGACCGTTGCGCGTTCTGGCGAAGGCCGGCTGGCGCAACCGCGCAGGCGAGCTGGCGATCGGCACCTCGTTCGACAAGGCGCTCGCGACGGCGCTCGAGTTCGCCGACGCGGCGGCGCACGCCGACGCCCACGGCCGGCCGCTCTAGCAGCCTCGGCGCACTAGAGCGCGCTGCCGGTGTCCCCCTTGGCCCGCGTCAGGCGATGGGCGAGGAAGATCGGCACGAAGGTCACCGCGATGACGAAGACGGCGACGACGTTGGTCACCGGCCGGTCGCGCGGGCGGGTGAGCTGGCTGAAGATCCAGATCGGCAGTGTCTCCTGCTGTCCGGCCGTGAAGGTCGTGACGATGACTTCGTCGAACGAGAGCGCGAAGGCGAGCATTCCGCCGGCGAGGAGCGCCGAGGCCAGGTTCGGCAGCAGCACGTAGCGGAAAGTCTGGAAGGAGTTCGCGCCGAGGTCCATCGACGCCTCGAGAAGCGAGCTCCCGGTCCGCCGGAAGCGGGTCAGCGCGTTGTTGTAGACCACGACGACGCAGAAGGTCGCGTGGCCGATGACGATCGTCCAGAAGCTGAACGGAATCTCCGCCAGGCCGATCGCCGAGCGCAGGGCGATGCCGGTGACGATTCCCGGAAGGGCGATCGGCAGGACGAGCAGGAACGAGACCGCGTCGCGACCGAAGAAGCGGCTGCGCCAGACCGCGGCGGCGGCGAGCGTGCCGAGGACCAGCGCCACCGCCGTTGCCATCCCGGCCACCCGCACCGAGAGCTCGAGCGCCTGCCAGAGATCGGCGCGCTGCCAGGCGACACCGAACCAGCGCGTCGTCAGGCCCGGGGGCGGGAAGGTGTAGCTCGCGTCGTCGGTGGTGAAGGCGTAGAGCAGGATGATCGCGATCGGACCGTGCAGGAAGAGCAGCACCGCCCCCGAGGCGAGCGCCAGGGCAATCCCCCGACTAGAGCGCATCGAAGGCTCCGGTGCGCCGGGCGAGCAGGAGGTAGATTCCCATGATCGCCATCGGCACGACGGTGAAGGCCGCCGCCAGCGGGATGTTGCCGGACGTCCCCTGGTGCGCGAGCACCGCCTGGCCGATGAAGTAGCTCGAGTTGCCGAGCACCGAGGGGACGATGAAGTCGCCCAACGTCAGCGAGAAGGTGAAGATCGAGCCGGCGACGACGCCGGGGAAGACGAGCGGCAGGGTGACGTGGCGAAAGGTCGCCCGCGGCGCCGCGCCGAGGTCGCCGGAGGCTTCGAGGAGGGAGCGCGGCACCCGCTCGAGCGCCGCCTGGATCGGCAGGATCATGTACGGCAGCCAGACGTAGAGGAAGGCGAGGAAGATGCCGGTGCTCGAGATCGACAGCGACGGCCCGCCGACCAGGGGCAACGACAGCCAGGTCTCGAGCAGGCCGCCCGTCCCCGTGTGAACGGCGAGCCAGGAGAGGATGCCCTCCTTCGACAGCAGCAGCTTCCAGGCGTAGACCCGAACCAGGTAGCTCGACCAGAGAGGCAGAACGATGGCGAGATAGAGCCATCCGCGTGAACGCGGCGTGGCGCGAAACGTCATGTAGTAGGCAAGCGGAAAGGCGAGCATCGCCGCCGCCAGCGTGACCGCCGCCGCCATGCCGACGGTGCGCAGCACGATGTCGAAGTTGGCGCGCGTGAGGAGATCGGCATAGGTCGAAAGGGTCAGGCGGCGCACGACCTGGCCGGTGAAGTGGTCGAGGCTGAAGAGGGACTGCACCAGCAGGGCCGCGAGCGCCCCCAGGTAAGCGACTCCGAGCCAGAGCAGCGGCGGGCCGAGCAGCAGGCCGAGCGTGAGCCGCGGCCGGCGATAGAGATAAGTGGAGAGCCGGGCGAGCATTCGTCCGCGAACCGGTCCTAGGAGATTCCGAGGGGGCGGTTGTGCGCCGGGTCCCAGGCGACGGTGACAGCTCGTCCGCCCGCGGCGCCGGCGTTCCTCTCCGCGGCGGCGAGGTTCTGGGCCACCAGGACGAGTGTGCCGCCGCCCTCGAGCTCGACGGTGTAGCGGTTCATCATGCCGGCATAGACCTCGCTGCGCAGCCTCCCGGTCGCGACGCAGAAGCCTGCCGGGGCTCCGGCGCCAGGGGCGAGCAGGAGGATCTTCTCCGGACGCAGCGAGAAGACCCCTTCGCGGCCGATCCAGCGCCGCGCCACCTCGCCGCGCAGGACGTTCGAAGTGCCGACGAAGCCGGCGACGAACTCCGTCGCCGGCTCTTCGTAGACCTGGGCGGGAGTTCCCATCTGTTCGATCCGGCCGCGATGGAAGACCGCGATCCGGTCGCTCATCGTCAGCGCCTCCTCCTGGTCGTGGGTGACGAAGACGAAGGTGATGCCGATGCGTTGCTGGATCGACTTGAGCTCGATCTGCATCTGCTGGCGCAACTGCAGGTCGAGAGCCCCCAGCGGCTCGTCGAGCAGCAGGACGCGCGGCCGGTTGATCAGGGCGCGGGCGAGTGCGACGCGCTGGCGCTGTCCGCCGGAGAGCTCGGAGGCACGGCGCCCGCCCAGGCCCGGCAGCTCGACCAGGGCCAGCATCTCCTCCGCCAGACGTCGCCGCTCGTCGCGGGCGACGCCGCGGATCATCGGCCCGTAGGCGACGTTCTCGGCGACCGTGAGGTGGGGAAAGAGAGCGTAGTCCTGGAAGACGGTGTTGACGTTGCGCTCGTACGGCGGACGGTCGGAGACGTCGGCTCCGTGCAGGAGAATGCGGCCCGCGCTCGGCAGGTCGAAGCCGGCGATGAGGCGCAGGCAGGTCGTCTTGCCCGAGCCCGACGGGCCGAGGAGGGTGAAGAACTCGCCGTCAGCGACGCGCAGGTCGACGTTGTCGACCGCGAGGACGTCGCCGAAGCGGCGACTGACTCCCTGGAGCTCGACGGCGGCCTCCTTCAACTCCGGCATCTCCGGTCCCCGCCGCCCTGCGCCGCCGGCGCTCCTATCTGCCGCCGATGACGGCGATGTAGTTCGTCACCCACTCGTGGTACGGCACACAGTCGGTGCGGCCGTTGCCGCAGTCGGCCTTCGGCGTCTTCCAGAAGGCGATCTGGTCGAACTGCGCGAAGCCGTTGGTCTCGCAGCCCTTCTCGCCGAGCAGCGCATTGCCCTGGCAGGCCGCCGGCACGGCGGGCAGCGAGCCGAACCAGGCAGCGAGGTCTCCCTGCAGCTTCGGCTCCAGCGAGTGCTCGAGCCAGGCGTAGGCGCAGTTCGGATGGGGTGCGTCGACATGCATCATCGTGGTGTCCGCCCAGCCGGTGGCCCCTTCGACCGGGAAGACGCTGGCGACCGGAGCGCCGCCGGCCGCGAGCACGTTGACCTGGAACGGCCAGGAGCTCGACGCCACCACGCCCTCGTTCTTGAAGTCGTCCATCTGGATGTTGGCGTCGTGCCAGTAGCGTCCGACGAGCTTCCGCTGCTGCCGCAGGAGATCGAGCGCCGCCTTGAACTGGTCGGGGTTGAGCTCGTAGGGGTCGGTGATGCCCAGCTCCGGCTTGTGCTTCTTCAGGTAGAGCGCGGCGTCGGCGACGTAGATCGGGCCGTCGTAGGCCTGGACGCGGCCGCGGTTCGACTTGCCGTCCGGCAGCGTCGTCTCCTCGAAAACCACGCTCCAGCTGTCCGGAGCCTTGCTGCCGAAGACCTTGGTGTTGTACATGAGGACGTTCGGACCCCACTGGTACGGCACGCCGTAGTGTTTGCCGCTCACCGTGTGCCAGGGCGCGTTCTGCAGACGCGGGTCGACGGTATTCCAGCTCGGCACGAGCCCGAGGTTGATCTCCTGGACGCGGCCGCCGGAGATCAGGCGGTTGGAAGCGTCGCCCGAGGCGGTGACGAGATCGAAGCCGCCCTCGTTCATCAGCGCCACCATCTCGTCGGAGGTCGCCGCTACCTTGACGCTCACCTTGCAGCCGGTCTTCTGCTCGAAGCCGGTGACCCAGTCGTAGGCCTTGTCGGTCTCGCCACGTTCGATGTAGCCGGCCCAGGCGACGATCGAGACCGCCCCTTCGCCGGGTCCCAGCTGCGAGAGCGCCGCACCCTTGGCGGGCGCCGCCGGCGCTGGCGCCTGCGGGCTGCAGGCGCCGAGGAGGCAGATTCCGCCGGCGAAGGCCGCAGCCAGGGCGAAGGTGGAGATTCGATTCCACGCGCGAAGCTCGATCATGGCCATTCCTCCTGTTTTTCGCGACACTAGCACGGCGAAAATGCCCGCCGGAGACCCCTCCCCGGGCCGGTCGCTAGCTCGAGAAGCCGATCCCCAGCCGATCGAGCACGCGCAGCAGGAAGCCGGGAGAGCCGCCATCATCGACCCGGCGCAGCGCGCGGGTGACGGCGTCGATCGACCAGCGGCGCAGCGGCTCGGGCGGATAGGGGAAGGGGGGCTGGCGCACGAGCGCGAGCTCGGCGAGCTCGGTCCGGCGCTCGAGCGCCAGGTGGGCGAGGAGGCGGCCGGCGACGCGGGTGGTGCCCACGCCGTGGCCGGTGTAGCCGAGACCATAGAGCAGACGGCCAGAGTGCGAGGCTCCGAAGAACGGGGTGAAGCGGGTGGTGGCGGCGATCGGTCCCCCCCAGCGGAAGGGGAAACGGACCGCCGCGAGAGCGGGAAAGAAGCGGGTGAAGCTCGCTTCGAGTCCGGCATACACCTGCGGCGCATGGTCGTGCTGCGGACCGACGCTATTGCCGCGGTAGTAGACCGCCTCGCTCGAACCCCAGATCACGCGATCGTCCGCGGTCAGGCGGGAGTAGTTGAAGAAGCTGCGGCAGTCGGTCACGCCCTCGCGGCCTTGCCATCGGATCGCCGCTTTCTGCGACGGGCTGAGCGGCTCACTGGCAAGGACGTAGTCGTAGAGGGGCAGGAAGCGCCGCCTGAGGCGGGCCACGAAGTGATGGGAATAGGCGTTCGTCGCCAAGACGGCCCGCGACGCCAGGATCGCGCCGCGCTCGGTCCTCAGGCGGAGCCCCGTGCCGTGCTCGTGGATCTCGTCCACCGGCGACTGTTCGTAGATCCGTACTCCTCTGACCTCCGCCACACGGGCAAGACCCGAGGCCAGCTTCGCTGGATGAACAGTCGCGGCTTTCGGGGCGAAAAGCGCACACAAGGGAAGTGGACTCCCCAGGCGATCACGGGTCTCCTCACCATCGAGCAGGCGCCAGTCGTCGATGCCGAGCTGTCTTGCCGATGCGAGAGCGACCTCGACATCCCTTGTGTGCGCTTTCGTCAGGGCGAGCACGAGCTGCCCGACGCGGGCGAACTCGGCGTCGATCCCTTCGCGCCCCACGAAGGCCTCCATCTCGTCGAGGTTCTGCCGGGCGAGTTGTGCCAGGCGGCGCGCTTCGTCCTCTCCGAAGTGGCGGATCGCGAGGTCGTGCGAGTGGTCGAAGGTCTCGCCGATCTGGCCGGCGTTCCGGCCCGAGGCGCCGTAGGCGATCCGTTCGCCTTCGAGGAGGACGACCTCCCTGTCCGGCGCGAGCTCCTTGAGAAAGAGCGCCGTCCACAGGCCGGTGAAACCGCCGCCGACGATGGCGATGTCGGCGCGCTGCTCGCCGGCGAGCGCCGGCCGGGCCGGCCGCGGGGGCAGATCCGCGAGCCAGAAGCAGCCCTCCTCGACCGGCAGGAGGGGAGGGTTCGGCCTCAGCGGAAGCGGTCCGGGATCAGAGATGGTGCTCCTCGTAGACCGCCGCCAGGGACTCCTCGAGCGCGGCGACGAACCTGTCGAGCTGCGGATAGCTGATGGTGAGCGGCGGCTCGACCCGCAGCGTGCGCGCGTTGATGTAGGTGCCGCCGATGAGGATCTGGCGGGCGAAGAGATTCTTCGACACCGCGTAGCCCAGGTCGCCGTCGGCGAACTCGAGGCCGAGCATCAGGCCGCGGCCGCGCCAGAGCTTGAGCAGCTTCGGGTAGCGCGCGCCCAACTCGGCGAACTTGCCGAGCAGGTAGTCGCCCTTCTCTCCCGCCTGGCGCGCCAGGTCCTCGTCGAGCAGCACGCCGATGGTGGCGATGGCGGCGGCGCAGGCGACCGGATTGCCGCCGAAGGTGGTGGTGTGCAGGAACGGATTCTCGATGTAGCGCTCCCAGGTCTTGGCGGTGCCGACGGTAGCGCCGATCGGCATGACGCCGCCGCCGAAGCCCTTGCCGAGCGCCATCAGGTCGGGCGCCACGCCGTCGTGCTCGCAGGCGAACATCTTCCCCGACCGGCCCATGCCGGACTGGATCTCGTCGAACACCAGCATGGCGCCGTAGCGGTCGCAGAGCTCGCGCGCCGCGGCGAGGTAGCCGGGGGGTGCGACGTTGATGCCGCCCTCGCCCTGGATCGGCTCGAGCACCACCGCGGCGACCCGGTCGCCGGTGAAGTCGAAGATCTTCATCATCTTCGCCAGGACGTCGATATCGCCCCAGGGGACGTGCGTCCAGTGCAGGAGCGGCAGGAACGGCTCGCGGAACACCGCCTTCGAGGTACCGCCGAGCGAGCCCATGCTCTTGCCGTGGACCGCACCGGCCGCGCCGATGAAGTGGTGGCGGCCGGTGGCGAGGGTCGCCATCTTGAGGCAGCCTTCGATCGACTCGGTGCCGGAGTTGGTGAAGAAGGCGAACTGCAGGTCGCCGGGAGTGATGAGCGCGACGAGATTAGCCAGATACGTGCGCAGCGGGTCGATGAGCTCCTGCGAGTGGATCGCCTGGCGGTCGAGCTGGTCGCGCACCGCCTTCATCACTCGCGGATGACGGTGGCCGACGACGTAGATGCCGTAGCCGCCGAGGATGTCGATGAACTCCTTGCCGTGGATATCCCGGAAGACCGCGCCCTCGTCCTCCCATTCGACCGCGGTGTAGTCGGTCGAGACCGACTTGCGGAACTGCAGGAAGCCCTCGTTGACATGGTCCGTCCAGTAGCGCACCGACTCCTCGACGACGCGCGCCTTCTCGTCGTCGGTGAGCGACTTCTTCGAGATCAGGTCGAGGACGTAGGCGGACTGCTTGCGGGCTTCCTGGAGGTTCTGTCGCATGGATCCTTGCTCCCGAGTGCTGCCGTAGAGCTAGAGCCTATCGCGGCCTCAGGGAACAGTGGCGCTCCAGCGGGCGGTGTTCGCGGTCTCGAAGTCGTCGGAGAACACGGCGTCCAGGAAGCGGCGGAGCGAGATACCGAAGCCCGACGTGTCCTCCGGATCGCTGCCCTGCCAGACGGCGACGAAGCTGCCGTGCGGCCGGCCGACGATCACCGGATCGGCGAAATCGGCGCCATCGCTGTTGATCGGGAAGAGGGCATCGGTGGGTGGCGGAAAGAGTTCGGAGAAGCCGCCGCCACTGTTGCGCTTGCGGCCCTGAATGACGATCGGGCTGCCTTCCGGGACGTCGTCGTCGTCGAGAGCTCCGATCGCCTCCACCCATACGGTGACGTAGTTGCCGAACTGGTCGAGGGCAACGGCGGGCTCGCGGTTGAGGTGGTCGGGCGAGATGTTGGCCTGTTCCTCGGGGCCGGTGGGGAAGCCGGCGACGATGCGGCGAGCGAAGATGCTGTTGACGAACGGATCCTGCCAGACAGCGACTCCCTCGCCCAGCGCGTTGGCGGAGAGCGCGACGTGCGAGCGTGGGCTGGCGTCGAAGGTGAGGTTCAGGGGCGCCTCCGGTTGTCCGCTCCCGGCGCTGTCGAAAACCCGCAGCCAGACGGCTGCGGCGACCGGCGGCAGAGTCGGTCCCTGCCAGGCGACGAACCAGCCGCCGCTCGCCAGGTTGGCGACGGCGGCCGGAGCCTCCTGGTCGCCGCCGAGGACGGCGGTATTGAGGCGGACCTGAGTGCCGGGAGGATCCGTGGGGAAGGTCGCGGGGTAGAGCCGCCCGAAGATGTCTTTGCCCGTGCTACCGGTCGAATCGTCCTGCCAGGAAATGAGGAAGCGGCCGTCCGCCTGCATGGCTGCGGTCGGAAGCTGCTGCGTCCCGGCGAGGTTCGTGTTCACCGGGAACTCGGCCAATATCGGCGACCCGTTCGCCGCCCGCAGACTGGCGAAGATCCGGGTGGTCGCCGGTTCGTCCGTGTCGGGACTCTCCCAGGTCACCACGAACCGGCCGTTGCCGTTCATCGCGATGGCCGGGTGGCTCTGATCGCCGAGAGTGGTCGAATTGATGACGAATTGCGCCGAGAGCGGCAGGCCGGTGGTCGAGCTGAAGCGGCGTCCGACGATTGCCGTGCCGCTACCGTCGAGGAACTCGTCGCGCCAGACGACGACGTAGTCGCCGTTGGCATCCATCGCTGCCGCCGTCTGGTCCTGGTGGCCGGCGGTGACCGAGTTGGCGAGCGCCTGCGGACCGAGCGGCAGGGGCGTCTGCGCGCCGGCCGGCGTCGCGACCGTTCCGGCAAGTGCACCCGCGGACAGGATGAGCGCTGCGCGCCACCTCTCGTGCTTCATGGCCGGTCTCCGATGACGGGAGTCTCCTGCACCTCGCCCAGAGATGCAAGTTCGCGTCGGAGCGCCTCGACATCGGGGTGCTGCGGGCCCAGGACCTTCGCTCCGATTGCCGCCCCGGTGCGAAAGGCCGCCACCGCTTCGGTGCGACGCCCCTGATCGCGGCGCAGCCGGCCGAGCGCCGTCCAGGCCTCGACCAGCCGCGAGTGCTCGGCGCCCAAGGCCGCGACGAGAATCGCCTTGCCCTCGACCACCAGCGACTCCGCGCGCGGCAGCCGGCCCGCCTGGCGCTCGAAATCGCCCAGCCGCACCATCGTGGTACCGGTCTCGGCGTGCGCCGGACCGAGCGCGGCGCGGCAGATCGCCAGCGCTCGCTCGAGCAGCGCCGCGCCCTCGGCGAGCCGGTTCTGGCGGCCATAGAGCCGGGCGAGACTGTTGAGGATCGCCGCGACGTCGGGGTGGTTCGGGCCGAGCGCCTTCTCGGCGATCGCCAGGGCGCGCCGGTGGAGGCTTTCGGACTCGGCGTAGTTGCCGAGGTCGCGCGCCAGGATCCCCATGTTGTTGAGCTGCGCAGCGAGATGCGGATGATTCTCGCCGAGCAGAGCCTCGTTGAGCGCCAGCGCCTCGCGGTAGCGCGCCGCGGCGGTCGCGAAGTCGGCCCGTTGCCAGGCCAGGATCGCGAGGTTGTTGAGCGCCAGGGCGACGTCGCGTGCCGGCGGTTGCGGCTCGCCGCGCAGAAGCGCCAGCGAGCGCGCGAAGTACCCCTCGGCGCCAGCGAGATCGCCCTGCTTGAAAGCCAGGGCGCCGCGCGAGTTGAGGGTGCGCGCGAGCTCCTCCACCGGCGGCGGTGCCTGGCGGGCGAGGATTCCCTCGGCGCGGGCGAGGAGACGTTCGGCCTCCTCGAGCCGTCCGAGGTCGATGTCGACGGCACCCAGGTGCGAGAGCACCTCGGCGACCGCGGGATCGTCGGGCCCGTGCTCGCGCTCGACGGTGGCCAGGGACTGTTCGAGGAGCCGCGCCGCCGCCGGGAGGTCGCCGAGCCGCCAGGTGATGCCGCCCAGCGTGTCCTGCAGCCGCGCCTGGATCAGCGGCTCGTCGGCGAGCTGGCGGGTGATGCGTTCGCCGCCCAGGTTGACGATCTCGCGCACGGTAACCTCTCGCCCCTGCGAGCGCTCCGGGTCGGCCTGCTCGAAGAGATCGACCAGGAACTCGACGACGCGGTTGGCGGTCCGCGCCTCGCGGTTCGCCCGGTTGGCGGCCTTCTCGAGGTCGACCGCGAGCCCCTCGGCGCGCGTTCGGGCGTTCTTCTCGCGCACCGCGAGGAAAGAGACGACCGCGAGCACGATGGTGAGGAGGGCGAACGAGATCGAGATCGCCGCGACCTTCAAACGCCGCCGCCGAAGGCGCTGGGGCTTGTCGAGCAGGAAGCGCAGGCGCTCGAGACACTCGGCGGCCGACGGCCGGCGCGCCGGAATGGGGTGCTTCAAGTCTTCCACCAGCCGGGCGACCTCGGGATCGATCGCGTCGCCGGCGAGGATCGGCAGGCTGCCGTTCTCGGCGACGCGCCGCAGGAGGTCCGGCAACGGCTCGTAGGGGTAAGGCGACCTCCCGGTCAGCAGCTCCTGCAGCAGGATGCCGAAGGAGAAGATGTCGCTCGCCTCGGTCAACTCCTCGCCCGAGGCCTGTTCCGGGCTCATGTAGAGGATCGTGCCGACGATCGAGCCTTGCTGGGTGAGCGCCGCCGAGAAGGAGGAGGACTCCGTGCCGCTTCCGGACATGGCGATGGTGCTCTCGGGATCGTGCCCCGGAGGGACCGCGATGCCGATACCCGGGCCGGCGCCGGAATCGACGTCGAGTCCGGCGGCGCCGGTAGCGTCGCGCGGCGGCCCGGCGCCCGGGTCGTCGGCGCTCGAGCGCGCGATGCCGAAGTCGAGCACCTTCACCGCTCCCGAAGGCAGCACCATGATGTTGGCCGGCTTGAGGTCGCGATGGATGATGTGTTCGCGATGCGCCACGGTGAGCGCCTCGGCGATCCGGGCGCCGACCTCGAGGACCTCGCGCTCGGCGAGCCTTCGCCCGGTGCGCAGCTGATCGAGCGTCTCGCCGTCGACGAACTCGAGCACCAGCAGGTCCGCCTCCTCCGACTCGATGAGGTCGTAGACCTGGCAGATCAGGGGATTGGCGAGCCGCGACAGGATGCGTGCCTCGCGCAGGAAGCGCGCCCGCGCCGTGCCCGAGAGCCGGTGCTCGGCGCGGATCGTCTTCACCGCGACGACGCGCTGCAGCTTCTCGTCGAAGGCGCGGTAGACCTCGCCCATGCCGCCCATTCCGAGGAGGCTCTCGAAGCGGATGTGGCCGATGGTCGTGCCGACCAGGCTCATTC
>CAZQTL010000059.1:0-19202 GCA_964595975.1 uncultured Thermoanaerobaculia bacterium
GGGCACGAGTCCGCGACCGGCGCGCACCAGCAGGGGGTCGCCGGTCGTCGCGCGCAGCCGGGCCAGAGCACGGCTCATCGCCGACGGGCTCAGGCGCAGCCGCCGGCCGGCGCGCGTGACGCTGCCCTCCGCGAGCAGGACGTCGAGGGTGACGAGCAGATTCAGGTCCGGCGCCGGCATGCATCGAGCCTACTGACACATGGCGTTGGACGCAAATGTCTGTTGCGTTCTTTGCTTCTTGCGCCAGGTGTCAGGGCGGGTTACCTTGAAGTCATGTTGACGACCGCCTCTTCCGGCCTCGCCGCCACCGACCGCAGCGCTCCGGCGCGACCGATCTCCCCGCGCTGGGCGCTCGCCGCTCTCGCGCTCTCCATGCTGCTCGCCTCGCTCGGTACGGGTATCGCCAACGTCGCCCTGCCGAGCCTGGCGCAGGCGTTCGCCGCCTCGTTCCGGAGTGTCCAGTGGGTCGTCCTGGCGTACCTCCTCGCGGTGACGACGCTCGTCGTCAGCGTCGGCCGGCTGGGAGACCTCGCCGGCCGCCGCCGTCTCCTGCTCGCCGGCATCGCTCTGTTCACGGCGGCTTCGATCGCCTGCGGCGGCGCACCGACTCTCGGCTGGCTGGTCGCGGCACGGGCGGTGCAAGGCGCCGGCGCGGCGGTCCTGATGGCGCTCTCGCTCGCCTTCGTCGCCGAGGTTGCGCCGCGCGAGAACATCGGCGGCGCGATGGGACTCCTGGGCACGATGTCGGCGATCGGCACCGCGCTCGGGCCCTCGCTCGGCGGCGTCCTCATCGCGGCCGCGGGCTGGCGCGCGATCTTTCTCGTGCAGGTTCCGCTGGGAATCGGCGCCTGGCTCCTCGCGCGGCGACACCTGCCGGCGAGTCCGCCACACGTCGCGACCGGGCGCTCCGGCTTCGATCTGCCGGGAACGCTCCTCCTCGCCCTGACGCTCGGCGCCTACGCCCTCGCCATGACGCTCGGTCGCGGGCGACCCGGGAGATGGAATCTGGCTCTGCTCCTCGCCGCCGCCGCCGGAGGCGTGCTCTTCGTGCGCGCAGAGAGGCGCGCTGCCGCGCCGCTGCTCCACCTCGAGACGCTCCGCGATGCGACTCTTCGGGGGGCCCTGGGAGCGAGTGCGCTGGTCTCGACGGTGATCATGTCGACCATGGTCGTCGGGCCGTACTACCTCGCGAGCGGGCTGGGCCTCGCACCGCCGCTCGCCGGCGCGCTGCTGGCGGTCGGACCCGTGGTGGCGGCGCTCGCCGCCGGGCCGGCCGGGCGCGCCGTCGATCGCTTCGGAGCCGGCAGCACAACCGCCCTCGGCCTCGTCGGCATGGCTGTCGGCGCCGCCGCACTCGCCCTCCTGCCCGCGGCGCTCGGCCTCTCCGGCTGGGTGGCTCCGATCGTCCTGCTCACAGCCGGGTATGCGCTCTTCCAGACAGCCAACAACACGGGGGTCCTCTCGGCGATCGGCGCCGACCGGCGCGGCGTCATCTCCGGCCTGCTCAACCTCGCCCGCAATCTCGGGCTCGTGACCGGCGCTTCCCTCATGGGCGCCCTCTACACCCTGGGCTCGGGGACGGACGACATCGCGAGGACCGCGCCCGAAGCCGCGGCCAGAGGGATGCGGAGCACCTTCGCCGTCGCGGCGCTGCTCGTCCTCTTCGCTCTCGCTGCCACGGCCGTGTATCCTTCGCGCGCACGGGGAATCCGGACCTCCCGCCCCGCGACCTCACCCCTTCCAAGGAGAACGCCATGAATCGCAAGCCAGCCCTTCTCGCCGTCACTCTGCTTCTCGCCGCCTCGTGGGCCGCCTCGGCCCAGGAGAGGAAGCCGCTCTCGCCCGCCGGCACGGCGGCGACGATGGTCGGCGGCACCTGGAGCGCCCCCGACAAGGACGGCGAGCGCAAGTACTCCGGCGGCAAGTGGATCGAAGTCACCTACAGCCGCCCGATGCTGCGCGGCCGGACGGAGATCTTCGGCAAGGGCGCGGACTACGGCAAGGCAGTCAACGGCGGCGCTCCGGTCTGGCGCGTCGGCGCGAACCAGACGACGAAGCTCAAGACCGAGGTTCCGCTCACCCTCGGCGGCAAGCGCCTCGAACCCGGCAGCTACGACCTCTTCGTCGAGCTCAAGGAGGGGGCCTGGACGCTGATCGTCTCGACGCAGCCGACCCAGGACCAGTACGACCCGAAGGACGAAACCAGGATCTGGGGCTCGTACGGCTACGACCCGAAGTTCGACGTCGTGCGCGTGCCGATGACGATGCTTGCGCCGGCGGTCTCGGTCGACCAGTTCACGATCGAGTTCGTCGACATGACCGACGCCGGCGGCAAGCTGGCGATGGCGTGGGAGAAGACCGGCGCGTTCGTGCCGTTCACCGTCGCGAAGTAGCGCCGCCCGGGCCGGCGGTCGCCACGCGGGCGTCGCCGCCCTTCACGAGCAACCAGAGCGCGAAGCCCAGCTCGAACAGCAGCATCGGCATCCAGGCATAGCCGGTTGCCGGACCCGAAACCACGCCGCCGAGCTGGGCCGGAAGAACGACCACGAGCAGCAGGGAGGCGCCGACGCCGAGCCAGGCGAGCGGAGCAGGAATCGTCCGCGCGCGCAGGAAGAGCCAGCAAAAGAGCGTGCTGCCAAAGGCGAAGAGGATCGAGCAGACGAGGGCGTTGCCGCCACCCACCTCGAGGAGATAGCCGCCGAGAGCGTTTGCGCCCGACAAATCGGAGTGACCGCTCTCGGCCGGCGAGGTGGCGAGCCGCAGCAGTCCGAGTGCCGGGGGGATTCCGGCCATGCCGACGAGCCCTTCGCCGAGCCGGCAGCACATCGCCAGCCGCGCGATCTCGGCGTCTTCCCCGCGCGTGAGCGCATGCAGGGTGACGGCGAGTACCAGGGCGCAGAGACCCATGAACACCGTGAGCACCAGGGAGGTGCGGAAAACGGACGCCTGCGCCGCCAGGTTGGCCAGGCGGTCGGCCGCTCCTTCACCCATCGTCGCCCGCCGGTCGAGCGCCATGCCGGCGAGCCCGATGGCGATGTAGAACAGGAAGGTGAAGCCGGCGATCCGGGCATTCGCCGTCCGGGTCATCGCCGCACCTCCGGCGGCGCGCCGGTTCGCCAGCGTTCTCCGGGTTGCCGCACGAAATGAGTCACGACATAGGGCCAGGGAATCACCGCCGGGAAGATCACCAGCCCGAGGCCACAGGCGAGGATGGTCTCGCTCGTCCCCGCATCGATCCGGTCGGCGGACCAGAGGGGCACGGCGATCGCCGCCAGCCAGATCGTCTTCCACACCAGCTCGAAGAGCAGCAGCGGCAGCATGCGCACCGGATAGCGCACTCCGAGGGCCGCCAGAATCGTCACGGCGGCGAGGAGGCTGACGCCGACGCCATGCCACAGGGTCCAGCTTGCATCGTGGCCGATCAAGGCCGGCCAGACATCGCTCCCCAGGCCCACGACGATCAGCAGATAGGTCGCCCTCAGAAGGTAGAGGCGGAAAGTCGACAGCTCGGACATCGTGCGTCTCCTCGGTCGCGCCAGCCCCCCTTTGCGATGGCTGGCGAGACGAGTATCGGATCCGGGTGAAACGTCTCGCAAGACCGATGCGACGAACGGCGGCCAGGGCTCTTCGAGGCGCGGCGGAGAGCGACGAACGGCGGCGCTGCGCGTGGAAGCGCCGCGACAACGCACGTAAGATGAGTGCCATGCGCGACTCCGCGTTTTCCGGCATGCGGCCGGCGGTCGCTCGCGCGCCGGTGTGGCGGCGCCTCGGCTGCGCGCTCGCCCTCGCCCTCGGCGTCGCCCTGCTGCTGCGCTCGCAGTGGACGCACGGGATCGCGCCGCTGCTCTTGCGCACGATGCTGCTCGCCCTGGTCGGCGTCCTCGTCTTCGGCCTCTTCGAGCGCTGGCCGAAGCGCTTGCCGGGCGGACTGGCGCGCTGGGTGCTGCAGGTCGTCGGGGTGGGCCTGGCCATGCCGGCGACGACCGTGAGCGTCTATCTCCTCTCGACCCGGGCCGGCGCGCCCGACTTCTGGCAGGACAAGGACCGGATGGAAGGCTGGATGATGCTGACTTTCCTCAGCATCCTCTTGGCACCGTGGACTGCCCTCGCGGCCCTGGTCCGCCAGCGGGAGGCCTTCGCCCGCGACCAGGCGCTCGCCTTCGCCCTCGAGCGCAGCGAGCTCGAACGCCAGGCGCTCGACGCGCGCCTCCATCTCCTGCAGGCGCAGGTGACCCCTCATTTCCTGTTCAACACCCTCGCCAACGTCCAGGCGTTGGTGGACGCGGGCTCGCCGCGCGCCTCCAGCGTCCTGCGCAGCCTCATCGCCTACCTCCGCGCCGCTGTCCCCCTGCTGCACGAGCCCGCCACGACGGTGGACCGCGAGGCGAAGCTCGTCGAGGCCTACCTCGAGTTGATGCAGATGCGCATGCCGGACCGGCTGCGCTTCACCCTCGCGATCGACGACTCGGCCCGGACGCTTCCTTGTCCGCCAGCGACCCTGTTGACCCTGGTCGAGAATGCCGTTCGCCACGGCATCGACCCGAGCGAGGAGGGCGGAACGGTAGTCATCGAGGTGCAGCGGCGGGGCGACCGCTGCCTCATCTGCGTGAGCGACACCGGCGTCGGCCCCGGCCACGGCGCCGAAGGTCTGGGAACCGGACTCGCGACCCTCCGCGAGGGCCTCGAACTGATGTTCGGCGACGACGCGCAACTGACGATCGGGGCGACGGCAACCCGCGGCATCTGCGCGCAGGTGGACTTCCCCGCCCGCAGCCCGAGGGCGGTATGAGCCAGCGCCCGACCGCGCTGATCGCCGACGACGAGCCGCTGCTGCGCGAAGCTCTGGCGCGCCAGCTGGCGGAAGCCTGGCCCGAGCTCACCGTCGTCGCCGAGGCGCGCAACGGTCGCGAGGCGATCCGCCTTTTCGAGGAGAAGCGGCCCGATGTCTGCTTCCTCGACGTCCACATGCCTGGCCTGTCCGGCATGGACGTGGCCAACCAGATCGGCGGCCGGGCGCATCTGGTCTTCGTGACCGCATACGACCATTACGCCGTGCAGGCCTTCGCCCACGGCGCCCTCGACTACCTCCTCAAACCGGTCGAAGCGGCGCGCCTCCAGGAAACCGTCGCCCGACTCCGCGAGCGCCTGCGCGCCGCGCAGCCGGCGGTCAACAGCGAGGCGCTGCTGCAGCAGCTCACGGCGCAACTCGCCGGACTTCGGCGCTCCTCCGCTTCTGCGCCACTGCGCTGGATCCGCGCCCAGGTGCGGCAGACCGTGCGGCTCATCTCCGTCGACGACATCGACTACGCGCGCTCGGACTCGAAATACACCGTCATCGCCTGGCGCGGAGACGACGGGAAGCCCGCCGAAGCCGTCGTGCGTATCGCGCTCCGGGAGCTGGCTGAGCAGCTCGATCCGGCGCAGTTCGCCCGGGTTCACCGCTCCGTGGTCGTCAACCTCGGCGCCATCCACCATGTCGTGCGGCGCGACAACGAGACGGCGGAGATCCATCTCAAGGACCGCAGGGAGGTCCTGCCGGTCAGCCGGAGCTATCTGCACCTCTTTCAACAGATGTGACCCCGTCGCCGGGAGCGGCGACGCAAATCGTCCTGCAGCGTCTGTTCCATCGGACGGCCTCGACTGTCTCTCGTACTCAGTGCGCGGGTCTGGCCCCGCCTCGCAATTCGAGGAGAGTTCATGTCGAGTTCCCGGCGGTCTCAGGCGATCGCATTCCCGGGCCGGATCCTGGCCGGTTCGGTCGTCGTCTTCACCTCGCTCTTCCTCGCCGGTATCGCCCCGGCGAGCGCCGGCGTATCGCTCGACGTGACGCCGAGCTTTCCGGCCACGGTCACCGCCGCGGCGACCGGGCTACCCGCGTCGTTCTCCTTCGCCAACAGCTCGACCGGGCCGGATGCCGCCTTTTCGATGAGCATCACCGCCGTCGCCCTGACTCCGAGCTGCGGCAACGCCGGCACCGTCTGCAACGAGATCGATCCCGGCGTGTTCGCCCTCAGCGCCACCGGCACCGGCCAGGCGGGCACCGCCTGCGCCGGGGCGACCTTCGCCATCGCCGCACCCGACGCCGGTGGCAAGGCGGTCTTCACCCCCTCGCCGCCGATCGTGCTGACGCCGACCGGGCAGCCGGGCTCCTCCTGCACGGTGAGCTTCACGTTCAGCGTCCTCAAGGTTCCGACCATCGACGCCTCGAATCCGACCCCCGAGATGCAGACCGACGCCCTGGCGGAGGTGAGCGGCGTCACGATCGGCAACCCCGGCTCCACCGATTCGAGCGGCAGCGTGGAGGTGACCGTCCTGCGCGCCCTGCCGGCCCTTGCCACGACGGCGTCGCCGGCCGTGACCCTCGGCGGTCAGGTCAGCGACACGGCGCAGCTCTCCGCCGGATCCCATCCGGGTGGCGGCAGCGTCACCTTCCGTCTCTACGGACCGAACGACGCCACCTGCAGCCAGCCGCACATCTTCGTCTCGACCAATTCGGCGAGCGCCGCGGGCGTCGCGACTTCGAGCCCCTTCACGCCGACCTTGCCGGGAACCTATCGCTGGATCGCCGCCTACGGCGGCGACGCCGACAACCTCCCCGTCCAGGCGGCCTGCAACGCCGCCAACGAGTCGGTGCTCGTGAGCCTCGCGCCGCAGTCGATCGCGGTCACGCCGGGAAGTCTCGCGAGCAACGTGCCGGCTGGCGGCTCGGAGACGCTGCCGCTCGCCATCCAGAACCAGGGCGCCGTCGACCTGGTCTGGACGATCGGCGAAGCGGCCGCCGCCACAGGTGCGCCCCACCCGCGCGCGCATCGCAAACAGGACAACGGACCCTTCGTCACTCGGCCGGGAGCGGGCTTCGGCGGCGCCGATGCGAGCGTCGTCGATGCCGGCCGGGGTCTGGGCGTTCGAGGCTTCGGTGTGCAGGCCGCCGCCGGGCAACGTCTGGCCGACGACTTCACCGTGCCGGGTCCGGCGGCATGGACGATCGACACGGTCACCTTCTACGCCTACCAGTCCGACTCCTTGGCGGACGCCGCAGCCACCGCCCTGCACCTGCAGATCTGGGACGGGCCGCCCGAAGTCGCGGGCAGCCGGATCGTCTTCGGCGACCGCGAGACCGATCGCCTCCTCTCTTCGGCCTTTACCGGTGCCTACCGTGTCGGCGCGAGCGACCCGCAGGACCCGGCGCGCCCGATCGTCGCCTATGTCGCGCGCGTCGGCACGACGCTCGCGCCCGGGACCTATTGGCTCGATTGGTCGGCCGAAGGCGGCGGCAGCTCCGGTCCCTGGGCGCCGCCAGTGGCGAGCGTCGCCAGGGCCCGGCGCGGCAATGCGCTCCAGTCGGCGGCGGGAGAGCCCTTTACCCCCGCACTCGAAGGCGCGATGCAAGTGGAGTTCCCCTTCCACATCGCCGCGAGCCTCGCGGCCTGCGACACGCCGGCGAATCTCCCCTGGCTCACTCTCGGGCAAACCCTGGGAACGACCGCCGGCGGCGCGACGACCGAAGTCGACGTCACGTTCAACGCCGCGAATCTCGCGCCGGGCACCTACAGTGGCACCCTCTGCGTGCAGAGCAACGACCCCGATACGCCGCTCGTCGAGGTGCCGGTCTCCTTCGTCGTGGCGGTCCTCTTCCTCGACGGATTCGAGGGCGGCGACGCTTCGGGCTGGAGCGCGGTCGTCCCCTAGGGCGCGACGCCGGCGCCCGGTCCCTTCCGGCGGAGCGCGAGAGCGCGCTTCGCCATCAGGACCAGCGGCACGACGATGGCGAGCAGCACGAGCAGCGGCGCGGCGGCGCCGAAGGCCGTGGCGATCGGGGTGAACCAGGCCTCGCGGAACCAGGCCGCGGCCACTGGAGTATTGGCTTCGAGCGCGCTCGCCTGAGAGCCGAGCGCGAAGCGGTGCGCGATCGCCGTGACGCCAGCAGCCCCCTGCCAGCCGATGCCGACGATGCCGCAGGCGATCCAGCCGAACGCCAGGCTGCCGACGGCGAGCGCGCCGACGGCGACGCCGGCGACCGAGAGCGAAAGCAGGCCGATCGTCACGCCACCGAGCGCGATCGGAGCGATCGCGATCCCGCCCACGGCGAGGAGCGGCGAGAGGGCGAGATCGCCGACGGCAATCCAGCCACGGGCGCCGCGCCGCGTGGCACGGTCGAAGGCGGCACCGGCATCGACGCCGCCGGAGGCGTAGGCGAAGAGCGGCAGACCGAAGAGCCGCAGCCGACTTTCGTACCGCCGCGCGCGCGACGGTGCCACGCCGCGCCGGGCGAGCTCGGCGGACCACGCCGCATCGCTCACCCCGTTGCTCGCCCGCAGGACCGCGATCCTTCTCTCGGTCGCCCGCGCGACGGCGATCAGTCCGCCGACGAGCGCGACGGTCCACAACGTCGTCGCCGTCGCGAGAAACGCCGGCGCGGCGGCGAAGCGGGTGGTACCCAGCCAGACCAGGCCGAGGATCAGCCCGAGCATCGGCAGAACGAAGAGAAAAGCCCTGCGGAAGGCCGCCGCGATCGCCGCGCGCTCGTCGTCGGACCGCGCGGTGGCGCCCGCGAGCTTTCCGGCGAGCCAGGCGGTGAGCAGCCCGGCCGCCGGCCCGGCGACCGCCGCTCCACCCAATCCGGAAAGGGCTCCTTTGCCGGATGCCGCGCCGGTCGCGGCGGTGCCGAAGGTCGTCGCCGCCACGGCCGCGCTCGTCGGCGCGGTCCAGGCGATCGCGGCGAGCACTCCGGCGGCGAACCCGGCCCCCGGCCGCGAGCGCGAGAGCGCCGACTCGACGAGGGCCGACATCTCCGCCTTGAGCATCGCGCGCCCCCGCGACAGCCGCTGCTTGACGGCGTCCTCGGAGAGCTCGAGCTGGCTCGCGACCTCGGCGACCGAGCGCTCCTCGCGGTAGAAAAGCACCAACGGCTCGCGGTAGCTCTCGGGGAGCTGCGAGAGCGTGTTCCACAGCAGCTCTTCCTCCTGCTTGGAGACCGCCCGCGCTTCGGGGCTCGCGTCGCGCGCGACCGGCTCGGCGATTCCGTCGAGGGGCACGGCGCTGCCGCCGCGCCGCTGAACGACCTTGGCGGCGTTCGCCGTCAGGTTGCGCGCGATCCCGGCCAGCCAGGACTTGAGCAGCGCCGGTTCGCGCAGGTCGTTCTGCTTCCGCCAGGCGGTGACGAACGTCTCCTGCGCGAAGTCGGCAGCGGCGGCGAGATCGCCGGTGCGGCTGTAAGCGATCGCGGCGACGAGCGACTGATAGCGCTCGACGATGCGCCCGAAGGCGTCGCGATCCCCGGCGCGCGAGGCGCGCCAGAGGTCGACGTCGGAGACGGGCGAGAGGGGGGCGGAAAGGGACATGGAGAGTGTCTTCATGATCCCCTAGTGGCCCCCCGCCGGCAAAAGGTGACAGCGGCCCGACTCCCGGATCGCCTGGCGGCGAGCCCTCCCCGGCAGGGGCCGGAGGCGCCGAGCCTACGGCCTGGATTGCGCCAGGCGGCGATAGAGGTCGAAGGCCTCGGCCGGCGAGGCGCCCTGGTGGACGACCGCGCGCACCGCCTGGAGCATCGCTGCGGGGGCCTCGGACTGGAAGATGTTGCGCCCCATGTCGACGCCCGAGGCGCCGCGCGCGACCGCGTTGGCCGCCATGGTCAGCGCCTCGAGCTCGGGGAGCTTCTTGCCGCCGGCGATGACGATCGGCACCGGGCAGCAGGAGGTCACGGTCTCGAAGCCGTCCTCGACGTAGTAGGTCTTGACGTAGTGGGCGCCCAACTCGGCGCAGATGCGGGTGGCGAGGCGGAAGTACTTGGCGTCGCGCACCAGCTCCTTGCCGACCGCGGTGACCGCGAGCACCGGCACGCCGTAGCGGTTGCCCGCGTCGACCAGGCGCGTCAGGTTGTGGATCGACTTCGTCTCGTGCTCGCCGCCGACGAAGACCTGCACCGCGAGCGCCGCGGCGTTCAGGCGCAGGGCGTCCTCGATATCGAGGGCGATCTCCTCGTTCGAAAGCTCCTTGAGGATGCTCGGGCCGCCCGAGGCGCGCAGCACGATCGCCGCGCGCGAGGAAGGCGGAATCATCGTGCGCAGCGCTCCGCGCGTCAGCATCAGCGTGTCGGCGTAGGGGATGAGCGGCACGATCGAGAGATCGATGCGCTCGAGGCCGGTGGTCGGCCCCTGGAAGTAGCCGTGGTCGAACGCCAGCATCACGGTACGGCCGGACTTCGGGTCGAAGATCCGCGCCAGGCGATTCTTCAAACCCCAGTCGTAGTGAGCCGAGCCCTTGAGAAAGAAGCCCTCCGTCACCTGCGGCACGCCGGCGTGAAACTCCTTGTGCTCGCTCCGTCCGTCCATGTCGGCCATGCTGTCGTTCCTTTCGCGGCGCCCGTGGAGACGCCAGAAGCGAAAGGCAGCGTAGCAGCGGGCCCGGCCGCCGCGCCCCGCCCCGTCAGGCGGTTGAGCCCACGATCGGCGTTCAGTCCGCCGTACCGGCAGCCCCGGCCGGAAACCGGCGCAAGGCACTCTCTGGCCCCAGCGTCGGCGGCGTGCTGTCGAGGGTGAGCGAGTCCAGGTAGAAGCTGCTCACCAAGGCGCCGTCGTTGATCATCCGGATCGTCACGTCGATGGTCTGGCCAGCGTAGGCCGCGAAGTTCGTCACGAAGTCGAACGCGGTCCAGACGCCGGTATTGAAGGCGTTGCAGACGACGACGCCGTCGACCTTCAAGCCGTTCACCAGCAGCTCCACTTGGTCCGAAGGCGTTACCTGGCTGCAGTTCGTCTCATCGCTCGAGATCATGTACCGATAGTGAAGGTAGGCCGGGCCGGAGCCGGAGGGTACCGTCATCAACTGGGAGACCTCGTCCACCGAGCTCAGCACACCGCCAAACCAGGCGAGCCAGGGCGCCGTGTGGGCCAGCGGCGCGCCACCGACGCCCTGTTCGTAGAGGACTCCACCGGGGAAGAAGGTCGAATTCTCCGCCCAGACCTGGTGCCCGCGGTCGAAATTGGAATTGACCAGCTGCGGCAACCCCGGCGGCGCCGCCGCCGACCAGGCGCCGACACCTCCCGACTCGAAGCCGTCCGAAAACAGATCGCCGTTCGGTAGCAGGCACCACTCGACGAGTGTGCCGGTGTCCTGCGACGCGAGATCGGCCACCTGAATAGTCCAGTCGCCGGCGATCGGCAGCCCGGCGAAGCTCGCGAGGAGGTTCCCCGGCGGGTCGCCCGGACGCGCGGTCGCGACCGCGTAGGCCGAAGCGCCGATCACCTGCGTATTCGAACAGCCGGATTCGACGGAGGTCGACGCCGAGTCGTCGAGCTTGAGGCGGAGATTGTCGTCGCCGCAGCCGCTGCCGAGGGCCGGGACTCCCGGCCGATCGACCAGGACCGAAGTCGCGGCTCCCTGTCCGGTGTACGACAGCTGGAGCTTCAGATCGCCCACCCAGGTGTGATCGACCCGGGCCCAGAGATCGAGATCGTGAACGCGAAAGCTGTCGGTCAGGTGCAGTGTGTCGCCGACGCCGGCCGGGAAGTTGTCCGGAACCGCCAGGTTCGGCTGCCGGCAGAAGCCGATGGCTTCGTAGGACCCGGCATCGCACGCCGCGTCGCCGGGAGCGAGGCGCTGGAAGCCGCGCTGGTCGAACGGCGCGCAGCGCGCCGCCGGCACCCGATTGCGCGCCGGACTCCCGGCGGCGAGCGCCATCGTCGGCGTCGAGCCCCCCTGCAACGCGAGCGCGCCCAGACCGAGCGCCGCGCCGGAGATTCTCACTTGATCCGACGGGCTCAGGCCGCAGGTGTCGCCGGGACTCTCGAGGTTGCCGCCACCGGACTGGGGCGTCGTCACGCCGGAAAGATTGCAGTCTCCGGCCAGAATGCTGTCGCGAACTCGCAGATTCGCGGCGTCCAACGTCGAGAAGATCGAACCGATCGCCGCGCTGTTGGCCGCGATGGTCGTCTGCTCGATCGACACCTCCGCGAGCGAACTCCAGGCGACCGCCCCGGCGCCTCCCGTCGCGTCGTTGCCGGCGATCGTCGAGCTCTGGATCCGCGCGCTGCCGGCATAGAAGTAGGCGCCGCCGCCGCTCCCGCTCTCGACCACCGACACCGCGTGATTGTTCGAGATCGTCGAGCGCAGGATGGTGAGGTCGGTGTCGGACGCGAGGAGGCCACCGCCAGAGTTCGCCTGATTGCCGGTGACGACGCAGTCCTCGACGCGCACGTGGATCTGGCCTGCCGAGCTCACTCCCGTCAACAGGCCGCCGCCCTCCTCGGGAGAGGCCAACAGCGCGCTGCCGCCGGTGAGGGTCATGCCGCGGAGCACGATCGAGCTACCGCCGGGCGCCCTCACGTCCATGACCCGGTCGATGCCGTTGGCGTCGACGACGTAGGCCGCCGCGTCGGGTGACGCGCCCAGAGGCGGCCCGATCTCCATCGACACCAGCAGGTCGAGATCGCCGGTCGCCGCGGCGTTTTCGTTCGCGCCCGGGATCGTGAGCTCGTACCGCCCGCGGACGCCGAGCTCGACCCGGTGCGGGCCGCCGCCGCCGTTCGCGGCGATGACCGCTTCGCGCAACGTGCAGCCGTTGGTGGCGCAGCCGTCGACCGGCGCGTCGTCGAGACGCGTAGTGACGAAGACCGTCGCTGGGGCGGAGGCAGCGAACCCGAGAGCCCCAAGGAAGAACAGACCGCTCGCGAACCGGAGGATCGACACGTGACTCCCTTCTGAGCAATGAAACTGAGCGCATCATCCGTCAGATGCCAGCCGCTCGCAAGCTCGGAACCGCGGCCTCCCGGCACTTCCCGACAAGCGCCCGGGATGCGTCAGAATCTCCAGCCATGCCGCGCGGAGACCACCGGTGAAGCTCGCGATTCGCGCAGTCGGTGCGCTCGGCCTGCTGCCGCTCCTGATCGGCTGCGGCTCCGATGAGGGAGCATCCGGAGGCGCCGCTGCGGTCGTCGAGCCCGGGCGGACGCAATCGCCCGACGGCGCGCCGCGGCGCTTCGTCAGCCCCGTGGGTCGAGTAGTCGTCGAAGGCACCATCGACGAGCACGGCTGGACATTGCCGCTCGATCGCGGCATGGACGAGGCGGAGCGGCCGCGTCCGGACCCCGCGCTCTTGCCGCTGCCGCAGCTCGCTTCGGACCATCCGCTCGGCGCGCCGACCGAGACGCGGCTCGGCGCCGACGATTCGCACACCCAGAACGAGACGGCGATCGCGACGAACGGCACGACGGTTGTCGCCGGGTGGAACGCCTTCGACGGCGTCGGCGTCGCGATGGGCGTCGGCCGCTCGGGGGACGGCGGCGACACCTGGAGCTCGGCCCTCCTCGGCGGCTTCGACGTGATGAGCGATCCGGCGATCGCCAGCGGTGGTGGCGGCAAGTGGTACTACAGCTACATCGCGCGCGGCGGAGTCGCCGGCACGGACCTCGACGTCTTCGTCCAGCGATCGACCGACGACGGCCAGACCTGGCTCGCGCCGGTGGCGGTGACCGCCGACACGAACTTCGACGACAAGGCCTACGTCGCGGCGCAGGGTGACCAGGTTCTCGTCGCCTACGCCGACTTCGGCACCAGCCCGGCGAAGATCCACGCTGCGCGGTCGACCAACGGCGGCGTGAGCTTCGACCACGACACCGTGCTCGCCAACGCCTCGGTCGGCGGCAATGGAGCCAGCCCGGTGATCGCCCCGGACGGGACCTTCTACGTCTTCTGGCGCGACAGCTTCCAGCAGTTCCTCTGGATGTCGCGCTCCGACGACGCCGGCGCGACCTGGACCCCCGACGGGTCGATCGTCGCCATGCACCCGCTCCCCTCCTCGGTGCCGGCGGGGGAAGGGGGCTACCGCCTGCTCAACCTGCCCTCCGCGGCCGCGGCGCCGAACGGCGATCTCGTCGTGGTCTGGAACGACCAGCTCCTGGGCGACGCGGACATCCTCGCCATCCGTTCGAGCGATGGCGGCGACAGCTGGAGCGCGCCCGTGCGCGTGAACGACGACCCGGCGGGGGCGCTGCAGTTCTTTCCCTGGGTGGCGATCGACGGTGCGGGCAACGTGCACGTCGTCTGGTACGACCGGCGCCACGACGGCGTCGATCTCGACGTCTACTACGCATCCTCGACCGATGGCGGCGCGACGTTCGGCGCCAACCGGCGCCTGACGGCGGCGAGCTTCGTGCCGGTGCTGCCGACCGAAGGCGGCGCCGCCGCCTTCATCGGCGACTACAACGGCATCGCCGCCGGCGCTGCCGGCGTCTTCCCCTTCTACCAGGACTCCCGGCGCGGCGAGCAGGACGTCTGGGTGCAGCGCCTCGCCGGCGCGCTCTTCCGCGACGGCTTCGAGTCGGAGGACACGAGCGCCTGGAGCGGGACCGCCCCCTGAGCCTGCCGCGCGGGGTGGAAACCTCCGCGCCCCCTCGCCGTACCTAGCAGAGAACGGGTCGCCCCCGGCCCGCCGAGGCGGCGGCGGGGGCGGCCGCAGCGGCTCTCCACGGGGAGGCCCCGGCAGGAAATGGATCCCGCAAGCACGGAACGGAGCCCTCGCACCATGTCCAGAAAGAAGAAGATCGCCCTCTTCGCCGGCATTCCCGTCGTCCTCGCCGCGAGCGCCTTCGCCCTCATGTCGCGCGGCGGCAAGTCCGACCTGATCGAGGTCCAGACCGCGCCGGTCGAGGCACGCAAGATCGTCCAGACCGTCGTCGCCACCGGTCGCATCCAGCCGGTGACGCAGATCAACATCAGCGCCGACGTCTCGGCCAAGATCACCCGCCTGGCGGTCAAGGAGGGGGACTGGGTGGAGCGCGGCCAGTTCCTGCTCGAGCTCGACCGCGAGCGCTACCTCGCCGAGGTCGAGAGCGCCGAAGCCAACCTGCGTTCGTCGGAGGCCGACGCCGCGGTGGTCCAGGAGAACCTCGACAAGGCGGTCAAGGACCTCGCCCGCATCCAGGATCTCCACGGCAAGAGCCTCGAGTCGGCTTCCAACCTCGACGCCGCGGCGTCGGCCGTCGAGGTCGACAAGGCCCGCCTGCGCTCGGCGCAGGATCGCGTGTCGCAGAATCGCGCCGCGCTCAAGCAGGCCCAGGATGCCCTGTCCAAGACGACGATCTACGCGCCGATCGCCGGCACCGTCGCCAAGCTCAACAAGGAGGTCGGCGAGATCGCGCTCGGCTCGCAGTTCCAGGAAGACACCATCCTCGAGCTCGCCAACCTGGCCGGCATGGAAGCCCTGGTCGACGTCGACGAGAACGACATCGTCCAGCTCACCCTCGGCGACGAGGCGACGATCGAGGTCGACGCCCTGCCCGGCGCGACCTTCAAGGGCACGGTCACCGACATCGCCAGCAGCGCCAAGATCGCCGGCCAGGGGACGACCGACCAGAAGACCGAGTTCGAGGTCAAGGTGGCGATCCTCGATCCCGGCAGCCAGCTGCGTCCGGGCATGACGGCGAGCGCCGACATCGTCACCGAGGTGCGGGAGAGCGCCCTCGGGGTGCCGATCCAGAGCGTCGCGGTGCGCACTCCCGACCAGCTCGGCGCGGCGGCCAAGGAGGGCGCCCCGGGATCGGCCGGTGGCGCCGCCGGGGCCTCTCCTGCCTTCACTCCCGACAAGGACGGCTTCGTCCAGGTGGTCTTCGTGATCGAGAACGGCGTCGCCCGCGCCAAGCAGGTCAAGACCGGCATCCAGAGCGACACCCACATCGAGCTCCTCGAAGGCGTGGCCGCCGCCGAGCAGGTCGTGACCGGCAGCTACCGCGCCATCAGCCGCGATCTCAAGGACGGCGCCAAGGTGAAGGTCGGCGGCGCGGAGAAGAGCTCGTGACCGCGGCGAAGACCGCGCAGGCGGGCGCCGCGGCGCTCGCCCTGCACGACGTGGTCAAGACCTACGACCTCGAAGGGATCCTCGTCCAGGCGCTGCGCGGCGTGTCGTTCTCCGTCGCCCACAACGAGTACGTCGCCATCATGGGGCCGTCGGGCTCGGGCAAGTCGACGATGATGAACCTCATCGGCTGCCTCGACGTGCCGACCTCCGGCCGCTACCTCATCGACGGCGTCGACGTCGCCGGTCTCGACGACGACGCGCTGGCCGACATCCGCAACCAGAAGATCGGCTTCGTCTTCCAGACCTTCAACCTGATTCCGCGCGCGGACGTGTTCAAGAACGTCGAGCTGCCGCTGGTCTACGCCGGCATCCCCGCGGCGCGGCGGCGGCTCCTCGCCGAGGAGGCGATCGCCAAGGTCGGGCTCAAGGACCGCATGCGGCACAAGCCCAACGAGCTCTCCGGCGGGCAGCGCCAGCGCGTCGCCATCGCCCGGGCGCTGGTCAACGGACCGTCGATCCTGCTCGCCGACGAGCCGACCGGCAACCTCGACACGCGGACCGGCGAGGAGATCCTCGAGGTCTTCGACCAGCTCCACGCCGCCGGCAACACGATCATCATGGTGACGCACGAGGACGACGTCGCCCGGCGGGCGCGGCGGATCGTGCGCCTGCGCGACGGCCTGATGGAGAGCGATCTCGCCGCCGGCGAGGATCGATCCCGCGGTCCGGCCGCCGCGGCGGCACCGCCGATGGCGGCGATCGCTGCGATGGCCGGGACCGCCCCGCCGCCGGCGATCGCGGCGCCGGGAGCCTGAGGAAGGTCCCCATGGTGCGTCGCGGCCAGGACACGCTCGAAGCCGTGCGGATCGCCGTCGGAGCGATCCGGGCGAACAAGGCCCGGGGAATTCTCACCACCCTGGGCATCGTCATCGGCGTGCTCGGTGTCATCACCACGATGACCGCCGCCAATGGCCTCGCCAACAATTTCCGCGAGAGCGTCTCGGCTCTCGGCACCGACGTCGTCTACGTTTCGCGCATGCCGTGGATCATGCGCGGCAACTTCTTCGAGTTCCGCAACCGGCCGCCGGTCAGCCTGCGCGAGGTCGAGCGCCTCGAGAGCCGGTTGCCGCACGCCACGGCCATCAACCCGACCACCCATACCCAGCGCGCCGTCAAGTACGCCTCGGAAACCATCGACAACGTCGATGTCATCGGCACCACCGACAAGCAGATGCTGGTTTCGACCTCGGTGCCGGAGGCCGGCCGCTTCCTCACGCCTTTCGACGTGCAGGCGAACCGCCGGGTCTGCGTCATCGGCTCGGAGATCCGCAACCGGCTCTTCGCCGGCGCCGATCCGCTCAACCAGGAGATGAAGATCGGCCGCTCGACCTTCCGCGTGATCGGCGTCATGGAGAAACAGGGCAGCGCCGGCTTCTTCGGCGGCCCGAACTTCGACTCCCAGGTCTTCGTGCCGATCACCACCTTCGCCAAGGTCTTCGGCGGCTCGCAGCGCAACATCGACATCGCGGTCAAGGCGCCGCCGGCGACGCCGGTCGGCGACTTCGAATACGAGGTCGTCGGCGAGATGCGCAAGGTGCGCAAGCTCGCCCCCGGCGAGAAGGACGACTTCTCGATCAACAAGATGGATTCGCTGCTCGAGATGTTCAACAACGTCATGGGCGTGGTGCTGCTGATCGGCATCGTCATCACCGGCATCTCGCTCTTCGTCGGCGGCGTCGGGGTGATGAACATCATGTTCGTCTCGGTCACCGAGCGCACGCGCGAGATCGGCATCCGCAAGGCGATCGGCGCCCGCAAGCGCGCCATCCTCGTGCAGTTCCTCTTCGAATCGGCGGCGATCTGCCTCATCGGCGGCATGATGGGCCTGCTGCTCGCCACGGTCGTCACCGAGGTCATCAACCGCACGCTGATGCCGGCGAGCATCTCGCCGGGCATCGTCGTCGTCGCCCTTCTCGTCTCGACCCTGACCGGCATCGCCGCGGGGGTGGTGCCGGCCTATCGCGCCTCCCGTCTCGATCCGATCGACGCACTGCGCTACGAATGAACCGATGAACCGGCCGACGGAGAGACCGCAATGAGATTCCGCGAGACCCTGCCGATGGCGCTCGAGGCGATCCGCGCCAACAAGCTGCGCTCGGTCCTCACCCTGGTCGGTATCGTCGCCGGCGTCGCTTCGATCATCGCCGTGATGACCGGGATCTCGGTCATCCAGTCGACCATGGAGAGCGAGCTCTCGGTGCTCGGCACCCAGACCTTCCAGGTGCAGAAGTGGCCGGCCGGGAACTTCGGCCCCGGCAACCGCGACTGGCGGAAGATCCAGGCGCGGCCGCCGGTGACGGTCGAGGACGCGGTGGCGATCCGCGAGAAGGTCAAGAGCGTCGACCTCGTCGGCGCCGAGCTCTGGCGCTTCGGCGCCAAGGCCGGCTACAAGGGCGAGACGACCGAGGGGAATCTCTGGGTGGTCGGCGGCGACGGGCAGTATGCGCCGAACAACACCCACCTCGTCGGCCTCGGGCGCAATCTCTCGGACGAGGACGTGCGCGTCCTGCGGCGCGTCGCGGTCATCGGCTACGCGGTGGCGGACCAGCTCTTCCCGTTCATCGATCCGATCGGCCAGGAGATCAAGATCGACGGCCACAAGTTCTCCGTCGTCGGGGTCTTCGAGGAGAAGAAATCGGCGACCGGCGGGAACTTCGACAACTACATCCTGATTCCGATCACTTCCTGGATCCGCACCTACGGCTGGCGCGACAGCGACGGCAACCGCGAGCGCTCGGTGAACATCACCGTGCGCGCGCTCACGCCGCAGCTGCTCGACGAGGCGATCCAGGAGACCCGGGCGGTGCTGCGCGTGCAGCGCGGCGTCCCGCCAGGCGAAGACGACAACTTCGACATCTTCACCAACGACAGCCAGATCAAGCAGTTCAACCAGGCGACGCGCGGCGTCAAGGTGGGCGCCTTCGTCATCGGCATCATCGCCCTGGTCGTCGCCGGCATCGGCATCATGAACATCATGCTGGTGTCGGTCACCGAGCGCACGCGCGAGATCGGCATCCGCAAGGCCCTCGGCGCCAAGCGCAGGCAGGTGCTGGCGCAGTTCCTGCTGGAGGCGATCGTGCTGTGCAACTTCGGCGGCGTGCTCGGCGTGCTGATCGGCTTCGCGCTCGGCAACCTGGTGACGATCTTCACCGGATTCCCGATCCACGTGCCGGTCGAGTGGGCGGTGAACGGACTGCTCTTCTGCTCCGCCGTCGGCCTCGCCTTCGGCATGTGGCCGGCGATGAAGGCGTCGAAGCTCGCCCCGATCGAAGCCCTGCGCTGGGAGTGAGAGGGGCGCCCGGCCTGTCCTGATCATCCCCGGTCAGTCCTCCGGCGACCCGGCGCGTAC
>CAZQTL010000060.1:0-19168 GCA_964595975.1 uncultured Thermoanaerobaculia bacterium
AGGGCGCTCGGGATCCAAGGTGGGCGACCACGCTTCAAGTAGGAGCCCGCCTTGGATCCCGAGTGCCGGAGCAGCGCGACCACCGACGCCGAGAACACGGCCGGGGACACATTGCAGCAGGAACGACCGCTGGCCACCGCGAACTCGATGTGGCCGCAATATGTCCCCAGAGGCTAGGGGTACGACAGCGCGGTGTGCGTCACGCCGTGGCAGACCAGGGTGCAGCTGCCCGACCGCGAGCCGTTGTCCTTGAAAGACGGCGGCAGGCCGTCGGGGAGCGGCGCCACGATCCGGGTGTCGAAGTTGATCAGGTGCGTGTGGTCGCCGGTCGGCCGGAACGCCTCGTTGCCGCTCGCCGGCACGCCATGCGGATCGTGGCAGGCCGAGCACGGCGCGCCGGCGGCGAGATGGCCGCTGTGGCCGCCGCCCGAGGGCGTGGTGCGGAAGGTGCGGGTGCGGAAACTCTGGTCGGCGAGGATGCTCGCGCGCTCGTGGCAGCGGTAGCACAGGGCGTAGTTCTCGTAGCTCTCGCCGGTGCCGTCGATCGTCTCGTAGCGCTCCTTGAGAATCGGCGCGAAGTCCGAGCCGTGCGGACCGCGCGAGCCGCCTTCGTCGTCGGCATGGCAGGAGGTGCAGCCGATCTGGTCGGAAGCCGTCATCCGCGGCGAGAGCGACGACGGCAGGCTCGGCACGTCGACGCCGCGGCCCATTTCGACGACCGGATGGAACGACGCATTGTTGGCGTCGAAGTCGAGCCGCGTGTTGGTGCTGGCGATGACCCGTGGCACGAACTCCGAGTCCGGCGTGTTGTCGCCGTGGCAGCGGAAGCAGATCTCGTACTCGTAGGTCGCCGGGAAGACCTGGGCGCCGTTCCTGTCCACCCCCGGCACCCCGCGCAGGGCGCCCGAGACGTAGGGCGGATCCGCCGGCTGGTCGTTGGCGACGTGCGGATTGTGACAGTCGGAGCAGCCGACGGCCGCGAGGTCGGCGCGCGACCCGGAGCCCAGGCCGCGCGAAAGGCCGGCCGGAAGCGTCGTCGACTCGGGGTGAGCGGAGAACTTCTGCACCTGACCGGCGATATCCGTCCGGCCGGTCCGGCCTTGACGATTGTCGAGCCCGGCCCCGCCCGGCAACCCGCCGGCGTGCGGCGGATCGGGCGGAGTCGCGGCATGGCAACTGGTGCAGGAGAACGGCGTCGGCGGATCGGGGGTGAAGTTGAGCAGTTGCTCGGCGGTCGGCGCGAAGTGCGGCGTGTGACAGGTCTCGCAGCCCCACTCGTCCACCTGGGTCCAGGCCGGCCAGGTCTTCGGCGGCCGCGGCAGGAGCCCGCCGACCGACGCGGTCGAGGTGGCGTGCGCGGAGCCCGCCCAATCGGTCATCTGATGGCAGGTGATGCAGAGCGCGGAGTAGCGGTTGTCCTTGACCAGGAACTTGCCGTACTGGTCGTTGTGCGGATCGTGGCAGGTCGAGCAGTGCAGCTCGTCGCCGCCGCCGAAGACGAGCTCGTCGGGAGGCAGCGGCTGGAGCTCGACGTTGGGCAGCGAGTCCAGGTAGGAGAAGGAGACCGGATGATGTCCCGAGAGGTCGAGACCGAAGTCCGCCAGACTTCCCGGCGGCAGCGAGTCGCTGCCGGCCATGGCGATGCCGCCGGGCGGATTCAAGACCGCTCCCATGGCGACAGTGCCGTCGTGACAGGTGAGGCAGAGCTTGGTCGGTCCCGAAGGCTGCGGCAGCACTCCGGCGACGAGGGTCGGGCTGGCGTAGACGGTGTAGATCTGCGGCTCGATCTCGCGGTTCCACAACGGCGAGTCGGGGGCGGCGTTGTGCGGCGTGTGGCAGAAGATGCAGATGCGGGTCTCGCGCTGGGCCTGGATCGGCCCGGGTCCGGTCAGCGAGAGATTGTGCTTGGTGTCGACCATGTTGCTGGCGGACTGGGCAAGGAGCGCGGCAGCGCCCGCCAGGCCGCATGCGAGGAGAAGTTGCGCGACGCGCCGCGCGCGCCGGTCAGGAACCGCTGGCGACATAGCTCTCCTGGATGCGGAAGACCTGCACCCGCCGGTTGTAGGTGTCGGCGACGTAGAGCTCGTCGTCGTTGCTCAGGAAGACTCCCGACGGCAGCCAGAACTCGCCCGGCGCCGTGCCGCGGCGTCCCAGCGTGAGCAGGAAGCGCCCCTGGCGATCGAACAGCTGGACGTTGTCGAACAGGCTGTCGACGACGTAGACCACGCCGTCGCGGTCTGCCGCGACCCCCTTCGGCATCGCCAGGTCCCCCGAGCCGTCGCCGTGCCGGCCGAAGACGCCGAGCGGCGCGCCGCGCTCGTCGAAGGCGCTGATGCGGAAGTTGAGCGTGTCGGTGACAAACAGCGTGTCGACTCCGCCGGACTCCGCGCGGAAGATGTGGGTCGGGAAGTTGAAGCTCTCGACGCCCTCACCACGGCCGCCGAACGACAGCTCGACCTTGCCGTCGGGGTGCAGGCCGAAGACCCGGTGCGCCAGGGTATCGACGACGTAGAGCAGCTGCGTTCGCGGGCTCCAGGCGAGACCGGTGGGGCGCTGCCACGGGGTCTCGCCCGCCGCCCGCGTGCTCCACAGCAGCTCGCCCCCGGTGCCGAAGGCGAGCACCCGGCCGGCGGAGTCGCTGAGATAGAGGTGCGAGGCGTCATCGAACGCCAATCCGACCGGCGAGACGATCGGGTCCTTCGGGTCGCCGGTGAGCTGGAGGTACTTGCCGGATGAGGAGCCGGCCTTGCCCGCCTCCGGCAGATAGAGATGCACGCAGCGTCGCCCCATGTCGGCGACGGCGATCCGGCCGTCGGCGCCGACCGCGACCGCGACCGGCAGGACGAAGGCGCTGCGGTCGGTCGTCTCCTTGCCGACGACCAGCCGGCGGAAGGACCTCCCGGCGCTCCCCCGGGCGGAGAACCCGGTGAGGGAGCGCAGGTAGGTGAGCTTCGGCGGGTTGGGCGGGAAAGGCCACTGCAGCGCCACCTGCGCCGGCTCGATGCGCGGCGTATAGCTTGCCGAGCCGCAGCCCGTGGCGAGGCCGGCGAGGGCTACCAGGGCGAGCGCAGCGCCGCCGGTGAGCGCCATCGGAATCGTGCGGGAGCTCCGGCTCATCGCGGTCAGCCTAGAACAGGTCGCGGCGCAGCCGCAGGTAGTAGAGCCGCCGGGTGCGATCGCTGATGGCGATGCCCGCGCCCTCGGCCTCGGAGCTGTAGATCGTCGCGCCGGCGGAGAGATCGGTGCGGCCGTACTTCCAAGAAAGCGAAGCGTTGAGCGAATGCGAGCGCGAGTCGAAGAGGCTGTGGCTCTCGGAGTAGGAGCCGCCGACCGAGAGCACCAGGCTCCGCCGCCAGAGCATCTGCTGCAGGTCGACGGCCGCCATGTCGGTGGTCTGGATCTCGCCCTCCGCCGGCAGAGACGAGGCGTTCGAACGCCCCTCGGGAAAATCCCAGCGGCGGTGGGAGAGGGTGGAGTGAAGGCGGGTCGTCCGGGTCAGGGAACCGGTGTATTGCAGCTCGCCGAGCCAGAGCGAATAGGGGCTGGTCTCCCACTCGACGTTGCGGTACTCGCCGCGCGCGCGCAGGTCCCCCCAGCGGAAGAGGATGCCGGCGGTGGTCGTCGTCGAATCAGGGACCGCGCCGGGATAGGCCCCCGAGCGCACCTCGGAAGCGACGGTCGAATAGCTCGCATAGGGTGTCAGCCGATCGTCGAACAGCTGCACGCTGCCGTTCACGGTGTTGTAGCGCGAGCGCAGCGCGAAGCCGCCGGCGGCGAGCGAGTAGGAGGCCGCGAAGTCGTAGGTTCCCGGCAGCGTGAACCCGGGCGGCAGGGTGAGGATCTGGACCTCGAGTGCGTTGACCAGGGTCGAGACCACGTAGTGCACCCCTTGGACCAATTGGACGTTCTCGAACGGCGAGACCGTGGCGCGCACGAAGACGACGAGCGACGCCGCAACGACGTTCTCCTGCAGAAGGGTGAAGGTACCCGGCGCGGCGACGGCGGGGTGGGGCTCGTTCACCACGTCGGTGCGGCCGGAGCTCTCGATCTCGTTGCGGCCGAAGCTCGCTCCGAGAAGGAGACGGCCGCGCGGGATGTTCTTGTCGTAGGAGAAGGCCAGCTGGTGCGCGGTCGAGTTGCTGTCGCCGCCGCGGGAGTCCTGCTCGCTGCGGCTGAAGGTATAGCTGCTGGTGAGACTCTCGTAGAGCTGATGGGAGAGGATCGCCGAGAGGTCGCGGGAGAGATTGGAGAGCTCCCGGGTCTCGCCCGGACCGGCGTCCGGGAAGCGGTTGTCGTTCTGCTGTTGGCGGAAGAGGACCTCGCCGCGCAGGTTCGCCGGCAGCTCGACGTCGAAGCGCTCCCGCCAGATGAGCTGCTCGCTCTCGAAACGGTCGGCAAGCCGGTCGTCCTGCTGGAAGAGCGTCGAGCTCAGGTTCGAGTCGAGGCGGTAGCGCCCGAAGGCGAGGAGGTTCCCGGCGGACGCCTCCCTGCTGTCGCCGGTGAGCCCGGTGCTGCGGTGAAAACGCGACGGCCGATAGGCGGCGGTGACCGAAAGGTGGTCGGCGTTCTCGAACTGCCGGAAGTACTCGCCGTCGAGCGCCAGGCGCTCGACGCCGGAGCTCAACTCTCCCGAGGTCAGGGTGTCGTCGCTGTAGAGCGCATGCACGAAGTACGGCTTCCTGCGGTAGCGGAAGTCGGCCCCGTGGGTGGTTGCGACGTTGTTGTCGCGGGCGGCGAAGCGCTCGGTGAACAGCGGCTCGTAGCGCCGCGCGAAGAGATTGAGGGTGTAAGGGTGCTCGGGCAGGAGGTGGAGGCTGAAGTCGTACTCGAAGCCGTCGTCCGGCCGCCACTCGTCGGAGGGCACGAGCAAGGTGTCGTAGCGCTCCTGCGACACCAGGCCGGTGACCGCGGCCCGATAGAGGAGGAAGCGCGGATGATAGACATAGCCGTTCGAGAACAGCGTCAGCTTCTCCTTGAAGAAGGTGTCGGTCCAGCGGAAGGAACGCTCGTTGTAGCGATTCTCCTCCTCCTCGAGGAGCCCCTGGACCTCGAGATAGGCGCCGTTGTCGAGCGTGCGCGGCAGGAAGTCGGTCCAGCCGGCAAAGAGCGCCGAGGCGTGAAGAAGCGCCGACAGGCCGGCGGTGGCGAGCGCCACCGCCGGCCGTCGCAGGGTGGGCAGCGGCCGGGCCCGGTCGCGCACGGTCGTCACTTGCCCTCGCGCAGCAGGAACTTGCGATCGGCCATGTGGGCTTCGTGGCAGTCGGTACAGTCGGCCGTCTCGCCCGCGTGTCCGGCGACGGCCGAGAGCGCGCTGCGATCGTGGCAATGCAGGCAGAAGCCGTCCGAGGAGGAGACCAGCAGGTAGCGGTTGGCCGAACGGTGCGGATCATGGCAGACCAGGCAGCCGCCCGAGGCGAGCGGGCCGTGAACATAGGCCTTGGCGGCGCCGAGCTCGTGACAGCGCACGCAGAGCTGCTCGGCCGGTGCGACCAGGGCGTTGGTCGCCTTGGAGTCGTGGCAGCTGTCGCAGAGCTTCGCGGCATAGGGGCCGTGCTCGCCGGGTTGGACGAGCTTCCTTCCGACGCTGGTGCGGATCGCGGGAGTCGCCGAAACGACCACCGCCTCCGGGTCGGGCACGCCGTCGAAGAACAGGGCGAGGACCCGGTGATGCTTGGCATTGCTGCAGCCGGCGAAGAGCGCCAGGGCGCCGGCGAGAGCGAAGCCGGCCAGGACGCCGGAGAGACCTCGGACGAACCTCCCCTTCCCGCCGCGAACCTGCGGGTGCGCGCTCATCCCGGGAGGTCCCGCCGGTGCGGAGTCAGGGGGCGTCCACCCTCCCCGGCGGCTTCTCGGGGGCCGGCGCCGGGGTCGCCGGCGGCGGCGTCTCGCCGGTCGGCTGCTCGCGCTGCATCTTCTCGATCTCCTTGCGGCGCCGCTCCTCGATCTCGCGGCGGAGCTCCTCCTCGGTCGGGTAGCGCTTCCCCTTCTCGTGGCCGAAGCCGTAGACGCTCAGCTTGCGTTCGCCGAACTGGCTGGTGACCAGAACCAGGTACTCGATCTCGAACTCGGGCGCGGCGTAGGAGCGGAAATAGGCGATGTTCCTGTCGTCGATCGCCACCTTCGCCGGCAGCATGAGGCCGCCAGGGCCCAGGCCGGCGTCGCCGAAGAACATCAGCAGACGCCCCTCGGGGTTGAAGATCTGCACGTTGTTGAACGCCGCGTCGGCAGCGTAGAGGAGACCGTTGGGGTCGATCGCCGTGCCCTTCGGCCGGGCGAAATGCCCCGGCGTGTCGCCGACCCTTCCGATCGTCGTCTGGAAGTGCCCGTCGCGGTCGAACTTGACGATCTGGAAGCGGCCGATGTCGGTGACGTAGAGGTCGCCCTTGGCGTCGAAGGAGAGATTCGTCGGCCGGTCGAGCCTGTCGGCCGGGTCGCCCTTGTCGCCGATCGACTTCAGCAGCTCGCCGCTCGCCTTGTCGAAGACCTTCACCAGGCCGTTGGCGTTGTCGGCGACGTACAGCCGGTCGCCGAACGGCACGGCGTCCACCGGCTTCCAGGTGCCGGGCTCGCCGATGGCGCGCAGGTAATTGTCGTCCTTGTCGAAGATCACCACCTGGCCGCGCACCGGGTCGGTGACGTACTTGGTGCCGTCGGGCTCGATGCTGATGTTGACCGGTTGCGTCAGGCGTCCCGGGCCGACCGCGCCGGCCATCGACGAAAACAGCTTCTTCTTGAGGTCGAGGACGATGACGGTGGTGTTGGTGTCGCAGACGTAGATCTTGCCGTCGTACATCGCGACGCCGTAGGGCTTGTCGAGCTCGAGGTTCAATTTCTCGCCGACCACGAAGCGGTCGAAGCCGGACTGCTCCTCGATGTCCTTGAGGCCGTTGAAGGCGGTGAGGAACTGCAGGCGCGGGAGGGCCGGCGCCGGCGGAAAGTAGATCGGCGGCTCGCGCTTGACCGGCTTTGAGGCGCAGCCCGCGGCGACGAGCGCGAGGACGACCGGGGCGAGCGTCGCCAGGAGGCGCCGGGTGCGTGCGAGGCGTGAGCTTGAGGTCATGGCTCCGTTCCTGGTACCGGGGTCTTGGCAGCTCGAGACCGGCACGGGGCGATCCTATGGCAGCCCCCATTTCCCCGGTGCCACCCGGCGGTATGGGTTGCGAACGCCAGCGGGTGAGGCTGTGGCGCCCGCCGTCCCGCTCGTTGGTGCGAAGAAAAAGGGGCCCGGTCTCCCGGGCCCCGAATCTCACAACCATCGCCTTCAGACAGCTTGGAGTTACGGCGCGGTGTAGGTGCCCTTCATGTGGCAGGTCAGGCACAGCTCGGAGTTGACGTCGCTCCGCCAGAGGAGGCTCTCACCGGAGTTGCCGGTGTTGTGCACCGAGTGGCAGGAAGCGCACTCGAGCTGGGTGTTGCCGGCGCCGTAGAGGTGGTCGCGGACCGTGTCGGTGGCGGTGAACGAGACCAGGTCGGCGTCGGCGATCTCGGTGTCGATCGCCTGCACGTCGTCGTAGTTGAAACCGATCGGGTGGTGGTTCTGCATGTTGTTGTCGAGGCCGACGGTGTAGGCGTTGCTGATCGTGGCCGTGCCGTTGCTCCGCGAGGTCGCGGGCTGGTCGGTGTTGCCGTAGGAGTTCACCGCCACGCTGCCGTCGTGGCAGCTCATGCAGAGGAGCGAGACGCTGCCCATCTCCATGCCGTTCTGGATCGCCTGCGAGGCCTTGGCGCCGGTGGTCGGGGCGCCCGGGCCGTTCCAGTACATGCTGTAGGTGAAGTTGCCGGTGAGCTCGTGGTTCCACAGCGGCAGGTAGTCGTAGGCATCCGGCGCCATCGGTCCGCTGCCGCCCGGCGCGCCCAGGTTCGCGGGGCTCAGGCGATAGGTGTTGTGCGGCGCGTGGCAGAAGATGCAGATGCGGTTCAGCTGCGTCGGGCTGCTGCCGAAGTCCGGCGGAACAGCTACGTAGTTCATGCCGTTGTGGGCCGTGCCGAGATCGTGCACGGTTCCATTGATGCCGGCGCCGGGGACGTACGCCGGGGGATCGAAGGCGAGGACTGCGGTGGCGAAACAGAGCCCGAGGACGAGGGCCAGCAGGACGGTTGCGATCTTTCTCATGGTGCCTCCAGTAGCTTCGTTGGTTCGCATCGTGTTTCTCTATTCAGAACGTGGAAGAGGAGGGCAGGCGGCCGGAGCCGCCTGCCGCCCTCGATTCGTCTATTGGGCCGACTGGAAGTTCAGTCCGGACGCATTCGGACCGACCGCCGGGTTGTAGACCTGGGCGAAGGTCAGGCCGGCCTTTGTCACCGTCACGTTGTAGGTGGCGGGCTTGAGGCCGGTCACGACGTAGTTGCCCAGGGCGTTGGTGTAGACGGTGCGAACCGTCGTGGCGCCCTTCTTGATGGTCACGGTGGCGTTCGAGACCGGTGCGTTGTTCAGCCGCCGGACGTTGCCATCGATGCTGAAGGTGCTGAGCGTGACCGGCGGGCAGGTGCGGGTGTTCTTCTGGCCGAGGGTGTCGTAGGCCGTCTGCTTGATCGAAACGGTCGCCGGGTTGAGGTAGGTGTGGGTGAACACCGTGCCCACCAGCGAGTACGGAGGCGTGTTGTCGATGACGCTCGAGATCGCGCCGCCATCGCCCCAGCTGACCGTCACCTGCTTGACACCGTTGGCGTCCGTCGAGTTGTCGGTCAGGCTGGCCGCCCAGGTGTTGGGGTTGATGATGCTGGCGCAGGCCGTACCGCCGGCGGCCGGCGGAGCGTCGACCGCGAAGACCCGGATGGTCTTCGTGACCGAACCCTCGCTGACGCCGTACTCTTCGACCGTCAGTTCGACATCGTAGATGCCCGCGGCGGCGAAGGTGTGCGTCGCCGTCGGCGTCGCCGTGGTCGTGTTCGGCGTCGCATCGCCCCAGTTCCAGACGAAGGCATCGCAGTTGCCGATGCTGCCGCTGCAGGTGGAGGCGCTGGCGTCGACGTTGAGCTGCAGGGTGTTCGTCGGCGTCAGGGTGTAACCGAAGTTGACGTACGGCTTGTCGTTGTGGATACCCGCTGCCTTCACCGCGAGCTCTTCCTTGGTGAAGTAGGCGGCGTTGTTCTTGACCGGGTTCTGCTCGACGACGGCGTTGGTGACCGTCTTGGTCGCGTTCCCGGCGAGGGTGACGACGTCTCCGGCGACCGACACGACGTAGGTCTCGAAGTCGTTGTTCATCGAGGCGACACCTTCGTCGTCGTAGTACGGCGAGCCGGCGCCCTTGATCTCGATGCGCTGTTCGCCCGAGAAGTTCACGCCCTGGCCAGCGGCCACGGTGAGGAGCTTCGTGCCGGCGGTGATGCTGCCGGTGGTCACGACGTTGGCGACGCCGCCGCCGTGGCACTTGCCGCAGGCGCTGTCGAGATCGATCCAGACCGCGTTCGTATAGGTGCCGTCGGGAGCGGTGTTGGCGTTCGCAGTAGCCGTCATCGAGGCCGTCGGCCGCGTCTTGTAGGCGGGGTCGACATTGATGCGGAAGAGATGCTCGCCTTCCGGCATGTGGCAGATGACGCAGGCTTCCATCGGATCGGTCGCCATCTCCTCGAGCGGCGTGCCGACGCCACCCGAATGGATCATCTGCGACAGGTCCTTGTTGTGGCATTCGGTGCACTCTTCGATGAACGGCTTCTCGCCAGTGACCGTGCTGGTATGGACGTCGTGGCAGCCGGTGCAGCCGTTGCCGGTATTGGCGGCTTCGCCCTCGGTCATGAAGTAGCTCTTGTACTCACCAGTCATGGCGTAGTTGAACTTGCCGGTGGCGACCTGGGCGATCGTGCCGGTGAACTTGGCGTGCGGGCTGTTCAGGAACTGGTTGGCATGCGGATGAGAGAGGAAGGGCACCGTGCCGTGATACGGACCGACCTTCAAGGCCGTCGCCGGGTTGGTGGCATCCATCGGAACACCGCTGGCCTCCTGGCGGTGACAGTTCATGCACAGGCTGGTGATGACCTGACCACGCTGGCCGTACGTTCCGGTCCAGCGGCCTCCAGCGTCATCGCAGGTGATGATGTCGGTCGCGGCGCCCCACAGGCCGCCGGCCGTGTTGCAGGCCGCCTGCGTGGTGATCGGTGTCCAGACCGCTCCATTCTCTTCGCAATTGACGAAGTTCGTGTACAGCGGATTGCTGCACGAGCCCTTGCTGCAGGCTCCTGCGACCGAGCAGGACGACGTCGGCAGGTTCCAGGTGGCGGGAGCGACACACGTCGCCTGGGTGGCGAAGTTGTTGTCGCTGCAGGGCGTGACCCAGGTGCCGAAGCCGATGCCAGTCGCCGGCGCCGCAGCGAACGCTCCGCCGGTCTCGCAGTTGATCTTGGCCTGGGCCGGGCTCGCACCGTTGCCGGCGATGATCCGGGAATCGGTGCAGTAGCCGTAGTACCAGACGTGGGGGCCGCCAGCCGCCGAAGCGCAGTTCGAGGCCGTGCAGCGTCCACCCGAGCATTGGGATGGCAGCGCGCTGCAGCCTGCCGGGAAGTCGGCGGCGGTGAGGTTGTTGTGGTGAGTCGACATGGAAGCCGGCGCCACCCGCGGCGGCGCGCCCGTGTCGACGACTGCCGAACCGTGGCAGCGGGAGCACGAGATGCCCCAGACGTCCCAGGAGGCCATCTTCTGGGTGTTGGGCGCTCCGGGGGCGAGGTTGACCTGGCCGGCGACGGCATCAGAGAGACCGTCCCAGACGATGCTGGCCGTGGTCGTCGGATTCGAGCCAACCGGAGCTTGTGCGACGAACGACGCGTGGGGCTCCTTGTTGGTCTTGAGCGTGGCGTCTGCCGACCAGCCGGTGGTGTGGCAGCGAGCGCAGGAGTAGCTGACCTTCGGCGTGTCCAGCGCTGGCGGCGTGTTGTCGTTGACGACATCGTGGTACACGGCGCGCGGATAAGCAGCGAGCCAGTCCGCATAGATCCAGTAGAGGCTGCGAGCGTTCACGCCCGGACCGGGATCGATGTCGACCGTGCCGAGAGCCCAATTGAAGTCCTGACCGCTGTCGGTGCCCGGATACGGCGAGAGCGGAACCCAGTTGTAGGTGAAGCCGAGGTCGAAGCAGGCCTCTTCCGAGGTCGCGGTTCCGGCCAGGGGGCCGCCGACGCAGTGGAAGTCGGGACCGCCCCAGGGGATACCCGGGGTCACCTTGCGCGACATGTTCTTGTGACCCATGAACATGGTGTCCTCGGTGTCACGCACACGCGGGCCGTTGTACTGGGTGCGCGTGTTGTGGCAGCGCAGGCACTGGTCACCGGCGCCGCCGGCTGACGTCGGCGCGGAAGTGAGCAGGTTCGGCGTGTAGGCGTTGCCGTTCGGCATGATCCAAGCGCCGGTGCAACCAGCCTGGTAGGTGCCGCCGTGCAGGGCGCAAGTAACGGCATTGCGATCGTCGTCTGACATGACGATGGCGCACTTGCTGGTCGCCGCGTTCCACAGCCGGTCGCCCTTGCTCTCGCAGGTCGCCTGATCGACAACCGCGGGATCGACATCGTTGCAGAGGCTCCCAGTGGACCAGGAGTAGTTGGGGGCGACGCAGCTCGCCTGAACGATGTTCAGGCGCAGAGCGACGCATAGCGGCCGTGTCGTCATGGTTGGGTCGGCCGGGCAAGTGCCCTGCGCCGGCAGGTCGAAGCCGCCGTAGCTGTTCTGCAGGGCGCCGTCGCCGAGCATCTGCACCTGAGCGCCGGCCATGCCGGGGCTCAGCAGCATGAGAGCTGTGAGAGCGAGCACCGTACAGAGGCCGGTGTTCTCGAGAATCTTCTTCGTCAATTGGTTCATGTCTTTCGCTCCTCCTACGAGTTCGTGGGTCCTCGTGCTTTGCTTCACAGCCTCCCTAAGAGCAAGCCCTGTGCCTTGAGACGCTAACGTCCGAATGCGATTCGATTGCCGTGCGGAGTGGGGGCGGTTTTCCCACCCCATGGGGCGGCAGATTTCCCGCCCGCCGTTCGGCTGCGCTGCACGCGCGCCCGGGCCCCCCACCATCGCAGCGCTCGCGCAGCCGCAGAATCCGGGCCTTTGCGCGCCGACGGAGATCTCGCGGCCGCCGCGGCGCGGGGTGGGGAGACCGATGCGGGAGGAGTGGCGGGCGTCCGCGGCACCGCGGCTCCGCACGCAGGGCGATTGGGGATCCATCCCCAGCGCTGGGGAAATTCACCCACCCGCCCCAAGGTGCGAGCAGGGCCGCTCGGCGGCGAAGTAGAATCCCGCCGTGGTCAGAAATCTCGCGCTCTCGACTCGCCTCGGCTGGACCGGAATGCTCGCGCTTCTCGCGCTCGCTTGCGGGCGCGACGGCGGGACGCCGAAGCTCTCCGTGACGACGACTCCGAATCCGGCGCCGGCTGCCGCGGAGGCCGTCGGCCCGCCGCACGTCGTGGCCTTCGACCCGCCGCTCGGCGCGACCAATGTCGATCCCGCGCGCACCGTGCTCGCGGTGACCTTCGATCGGCCGATGGACCGCGAAGGCTGGGCCTGGGTGATCGAGGACAAATCGACGGCGCCCGACATCGGCGAGTCGTCGTGGGACGCGAGCCTGCGCACCAACTCCGCGCCGGTGAAGCTCGAGCCCGGCAAGACCTACGTCGTGTGGATCAACTCGCCGCAGTATTCGTACTTCAAGGACCCGCAGGGCAGGCCGGCGACGCCGGTGCGCTGGAGCTTCACGACCCGCGCGGCTGCGGCTCCCACTCCGCGCTGACGCGCGTTTCTTCCGCAGCGCTGCCGTTGCCCCCGCTCGCGCCGCCGCCGCGCGAGACGGCGAGCAGCGCTTCGAGCGCCGAGCGCAACTCGCTGCGCGCCGCGGGCTTTCTCAGGAACGCCGCATAGCCGTCGTCCGGAGCGAGTCCGAGCGCGCTCGCATCGGCGTCGATGCACGACTCGTAGAGCACGGGAATGGGCGGCACGTGCGCGGCGCAGCGATGCTGGAACTCCCGCCACGGGAGCCGCGCCGGCGGCAGGCTGACGACCGCGGCATCGGGGGCGTTCGGCGCGTCGGCGGCGAGAAGAGCCTCGGCCTCCGCGAGGCTCTGCGCCGATGCGATCTCGAGTCCGTCGGGAAACTCGTGACGGACCAGCCACTGCAGAATGAGACTTTGATCGACCACCAGCAGACGCACAGGTACACCCCTCGGCGAGGGTGCTCGTGCAAGGGCTGTTCCACAAGAGACCGCGGGTGCGGGCCGACGCAGTCAGTCGGCGGCGGGTTCGCCGAACTTCTTCAGCCGATGGCGCAGCTGGTCGCGGGTCACGCCGAGGAGCTCGGCGGCGCGCGTCTGGTTGTCGCCGGCGGCGCGCATCGCCCGCGCCACCATCTCGCGCTCCATCTCTTCGAGCGGCACGATCCCCTCGCCCATACCCGCCGTCGCCGATGTCGCCCCGCCACCCGCCGGCGCGGCCTCGGGTCCCCCGCCCGGCCCCCAGTCGAGGATCAGCGAGCGCGGAGTGATCTGCGGGCCGCGCTCGAGCACCATCGCGCGCTCGACGACGTTGCGGAGCTCGCGCACGTTCCCGGGCCAGGGGTAGGCGAGGAGGCGGTTCTCGGCCTCGCGGTCGAAGCCGTCGAAGCGCCGGCCCATCTTGGGCTGGAGCGTCGCGAGGAAGTGGCGGGCGAGGGGCAGGATGTCCTCGCGGCGCTCCGCCAGGCCGACGACGTAGATCGGGAAGACGTTGAGGCGATAGAACAGGTCGTTGCGGAAGCTCTTGTCGAGCACCATTCGCTGCAGGTCGCGGTTGGTGAGCGCGATCACCCGCACGTCGGCGGTGATCTCGCGCGTGCCGCCGACGCGGCGGAACCGGCGCTCTTCGAGGAAATGCAGGAGCTTCGCCTGCAGGTCGAGGCGCAGCTCGCCGATTTCGTCGAGCACCACCGTGCCCCCCTCGGCGAGCTCGAAGACGCCGCGCTTGGTGCTCTTGGCGTCGGTGAACGCCCCCTTCTCGTGGCCGAAGAGCTCGCTCTCGAGCAGGTTCTCGGGGATCGTCGCGCAGGAGACCTCGATGAACGGCCGCGAGCGCCGCGGCGAGGCCGCATGGATGTAGCGCGCCACGACGTTCTTGCCGGCGCCGCTCTCGCCCTGGATGAGGATGCTCGCCACTTCCGAGGCGGCCACCTGCTCGGCGGTCTCGACGACCTCGCGGAACTTCGGCGAGTCGGCGATCACCTTCTGCGCGAGGTGCTGCTCGCGGCGCTGCCGCGAGGCCTGCGCCTCGAGCTGGTCGCCGCGCACGGCGAGCGAGCGGTGGATGAGGGCGACGAGCTCGGCCTGATCCACCGGCTTCGACAGGAAGTCGAGGGCGCCGAGCTTCATCGCCCGCACCGCCTCGCCGACCGCGCCGAGCGCCGTCATGACGATGACCACGCTGCCCTCGAGGCGCTCGCGGTTGCTCTCGTAGAAGTCGAGACCGTGGCCGTCCGGGAGGCCGAGATCGAGCAGGACCACATCCGGCTGGCGGCTCTCGAGGTGGGCAGACGCCGAAGCCAGATCGGGAGCCGCCAGCACCGTGTGACCGGCGCGCTTCAGCTGCTGCTCGAGCGCCCAGCGCAGGAGCTTCTCGTCTTCGACGAGGAGGATCAGAGCCATTTCAGTTCGCTTTCATGTCCGAATGAGGTGCTGAGGAAACGCCCTCGCCGGCATCCGCGTGCTCCGGCAGGATCAGCAGGAACGAGGTTCCCTTGCCGAGCTCGGAGGTGACCTCGATCCGCCCGCCGTGCTGCTCGACCAGGCTCTTCGAGATCGCGAGCCCCAGTCCGGTGCCGGTGAACTTGGTGGTGAAGAACGGCTCGAAGACGTTCGCCAGCTGATCGGGAGCGATCCCCGGCCCGTTGTCCTCGACGGCGATGACGACCGCCGCCTCGGCGGGGAAGCCGCTCGCCCGCACCGTGATCCGGCCGCTCTGCCCGAGTGCCGGATCGATCGCTTCGGCGGCGTTCTGGATGAGGTTGACGAGCACCTGGCGGATCTTCGCCGGATCGAGCTCGAGCGCCGGAAGGCCCGCGGCCGCCTCGGTGGAGAGCTCGACCTTCTGCCGCCGCAGCGACGGCCGCAGGAGCTCGGAGGTCTCCTCGAGGAGCCGGCCCAGGTCGGTTCGGGCGAGCCGCAGCGGCGCCGGCCTTCCCGACTCGAGCAGGCGGTAGAGGATGACGTTGACGCGCTTCAGCTCGGCCAGCATCTCCTCGTAGATGCGCACGGTCTCGGCGTCGCTCGACTCGTCGCGCAGCACCTCGAGCGCCCCCTGGATGCCGGCGAGCGGGTTCTTGATCTCGTGCGCCAGGCCGGCGGCGAGCTGGCCGAGGCTCGCCAGCTGGTCGACGCGCGCCAGGCGGACGGCGACGTCGGCTTCACGCTGCCGTTGCCGCGAGAGCAGCTCGCGCAGGCCGCGATGGACCTCGGCGGCGACCGGATCGAGCGGCAGTGCCGGGCGCCCGCCGAGGTTGGCCGTGCCGCCCGCGGCGGTGGCGGCGAGCTCCTCGCCGAGTCGCGCCGCCGAGCGCCGCACCGTCCACTGGACGAAGATCGTCACGCCGGCGATGAGCGTCACCCAGGCGCCGAGCAGCCAGCCGATGCGCCAGCGCATCAGGCGGTGGATCTCGCGCAACGGCTCGGTGAAATCGATGCGCATCGCCGCCGCGCCGCGCGTCGAGCCCGCCTCGTGACAGCGCGCGCACGAGTCGCCGGCGGTGAGCCGCACGAGGCCGCGTACCCACTGCCGCGACTGGGCGTCGGTCTCGATCCAGGTCTCGGCGTGCGTCCGCGGGTCGGCGAGGAAGGCGCGCACGCGCTCCTGCTCGGCGCGATCGGGCGACAGGTTCGATGAGCCGAGCGGCGTGCCGTCGCGGCGGTAGAGGCGCAGTCCGATCGGATGATTGGCGGCGAGGGTGCGGGCGAAGGTGTGGGGGTTCTTCGCGCCCGTGGCGGCGATCTCCTCCGGCGACAGGAGCGGCATGTCGCGCACCGCCTCGTCGAGCTGGAAGCGCGCGGCGGTCGAAGCGGCCTGGGTATAGGCGCGCTCGAGCAGGGCGAAGGTGCCGAAGTAGAGCGCGGCGAAGGCCGCGAGGTGGATCGGCACCAGCATCCCCCAGAAACGCACCTTCGAAGGGGCGAGCGCGAGTCGCGCGGCGGAGAGCCCGTCCGGGCGCTCGGGTGCGGGCGGCGTGGGGGCAACGGACATCGCGCTCCACTATACCGATCTCGCGATGGGCTCCACGCCCTCCCCGGATGCCGCGGTCCGGACCTGCTCGCAGGGGTGGGAGCGATCGCCGGGCGATGCGAGATCATCCTGCCGGGGGGAGGCCGGCACTTCGGTCTCCCAGGGGAGAACGCCATGAAACTCTGGATCGAGCGACTCGCTTCGCTCAAGCTGACCGTTGTGCTCCTGCTCGTGGTCGGGGTCGTCCTCGCCATCGGCACGATCTTCGAATCGCTGCGCGGCGCCGAGGCGGCGCGTGCCGTCTATTACGCCCCATGGTTCTTCGCTCTGCAGGGGCTGTTCGGGCTGAATCTGCTGGCGGCGCTCATCACGCGCTGGCCGCGCAACCGCTTCCGCATCGGCTTCGCGCTCACCCACGCTTCGATGCTGCTCATCCTCGCCGGCGCCCTGATGACGGCGCTGTACAAGGTCGAGGGGCGCCTGCCGATCTGGGAAGGGGAGTCCTCGGATGTCGTCTTCCAGGGCGAGAAGGAGGGCGACCTGCCGCCGCTCACGCTGCCGTTCAAGGTGCGCCTCGATTCGTTCGAGATCGACACCTATCCCGGCACGCAGCGGCCGGCGATGTTCCGCAGCCGGGTGGTGGTCGAGCCCGGAAGCGGCCCCGGACAGCCCGGGGTGATCCAGATGAACCAGCCGCTCTCCTACGGCGGCTACAACTTCTTCCAGTCGAGCTATCAGATCCAGGGCGGACGCGAGATGACGATCCTCTCGGTGTCGAAGGATCCGGGTCAGAACGTCGTCTTTGCCGGCTACGTGCTGCTCGTCGCCGGCATGATCGTCGTCTTCTTCACCCGCCTCGCGCAGCAGCGCATGAACGACGCGCTGATGGCGGCGGCAGCCGCCCAGACGGCGGCGAAAGCGGCACCCGGCAAGGGCGGCAACGGCGCCACCGGGCGCGGCACGGCCCTCGCGCTGTTGCTGCTGACGCTCGGTGCGGCGGGCTTCGCTGCCGAGCCGGCGCGCGCCGCGCTCGTTCCGGAGCCGGCGCAGCTCGAAGCGCTGGCCGCCATGCCGGTGCAGTTCGACGGCCGCACCATGCCATTCGACACCCAGGCGAGGAACGCCGTGTGGACGGTGACGAAGAAGCGCGCCTGGCCGGAGGTCGAACCGGTGGCGATGGTCGCCGGCTGGGTGATCGACCCGCAGGGCTGGCAGAACGAGCCGATCGTGCGCCTGCGCGGCGACGTCGCGGCGATCGCCGGCCTGCCGGCGGGCACCTCGTACGCTTCGTTCCGCGACCTGGTGTCGAACCGCGCCCTGCGCGAGGCGATGGCCGCCGCCGAGGATCGCAGCCGCGGCGAAGGCAAACCGGCGCCGCTCGACCAGCATCTGACCGAGCTCTCCGACCGGCTCGGGACACTCTCGTCCTACTTCCGCGGCGAGATGCTGCGCATCGAGCCGGCGGCCGACAAGAGCGCCGCCTGGGGGGCCGTCCGTCCGCCTTCGGCCGCAGCTCTCCTCTCCGCCGTCGAGGCGATCCGCGGGCGTGCGCCGGAGCACTACCCGACACGCGAAGCCATCGCGCGCGAGCTGCGCTACACGCGCGTGCACTCTTCGCAGCTCGCCTGGTGGCTGCTCGTGCCGGCGGCGCTCGCCGCCGGCTTCACGCTCACCCGCGACCGCAAGCTCCTGCTCTGGATCGCCAGGATCGGCATCGTCGGCGGCTTCGCGGTGATGACCTGGGGGATCGCCCAGCGCTGGCAGGTCGCAGGACGCATCCCGGCGTCGAACATGTACGAGTCGATGCTCTTCCTGGCCTGGGGCGTCGGACTCTTCGCGGTGATCTCGCTGGTGCTCAGGAACCGCATCCTGATCTTCAACTCGACGGCGATGTCGGCGCTGGCGATGGTGCTCGTCGACCGCCTGCCGATGGATCCCTTCATCCACCCCATGCAGCCGGTGCTCTCCGGCACGCCGTGGCTGGCGATCCACGTGCCGATCATCATGGTGAGCTACGCCACGCTGGCGATCGTCACCCTCTTCGCCCATGTCGTGGTGGCGGTGGAGATCTTCGCCCCGCACCGCCGCGAGATGGCGCACCGCTGGAGCCAGCTCGCCTACTGGTACATCCACGTCGGTTCGATCCTGCTCATCACCGGCATCCTCACCGGCTCGATCTGGGCCGCCTCGTCGTGGGGCCGCTACTGGGGCTGGGATCCGAAGGAGGTCTGGTCGCTGGTGGCGTTCCTCGCCTACATGGCGATCCTCCACGCCCGCTTCGACAAGCAGATCGAGGACTTCGGCGTCGCCGTCGGCTCGATCGCCGCCTTCTGGATGATCCTGATGACCTACCTCGGGGTGAACTACGTGCTCGCCGCCGGGCTGCACTCGTACGGCTTCGGGAGCTCCAACCTGGTGACCGTCATGGCGGTCATCGCCGCGGTCGAAATCGGTTTCCTCGACGCCGGCTGGATGGCCGTGCGGCGGCGCGTACGCGCCGCCGTTTGAAGTCGTCGCGCCGGTTGCGCGCCGCGGTCTGAGGGAACCGCGCCGGCTGCGTGCCGCCTGAGGCGCCGACGGAGTTCTAGCCGGCAGGGGCCGCGACGACGACTTCGCGCGTCGCGGCCTCCGGTTCGACGAAAGCGAGCAGGGCGTCGCCTTCGGCCTCGAGCGCCCGCAAGTCCCTCTTCAGCAGCTTGCCGAACGGCGCCAGCATGAGCGTTGCCGTCTTCTTCTTGCGTTCGACCTTGTAGGTCCCGGCGACGAAGCCATCGACGAGGAAGGTGCCGGGAACCATGAGGTTCTTCGTCACCAGCCACGGGCGGTGCGCGTCGGCGACGATGCGGCTGCGATCGTCGTGTCCCAGCACCAGGTTGTCGTACTCGGGAAGAAGGCGCACCGGCGCCGGTGTTCCTTCGTCCGGTCGGGGAGCGGCTGGCAGATCGAAGAGCTCCCGCCCGCGTTCGTCGCGGAAGGTCGCGAGCTCGCAGCGCAGCGTCTCGAAGGTGGCGCGCAGGCCGC
>CAZQTL010000061.1:0-18972 GCA_964595975.1 uncultured Thermoanaerobaculia bacterium
CGGCCTCCGCCAGCCCGAGAGCGGCGCGCGTCGCCTCCCGAGCTCCACTGGCGAAGCGCGCGACGTCGACGCCGGCGTGCACGACGGCGATCGCCGCCGCCGGCACGCCGGCGCCGAGAAGGTCGCGCTCCTGCGCCCGCGAGGCGGCGACGAAACGGGTCCCGGCGCGCAGCAAGCGGTCGGCCCCGCGCCGCAGCGCCGGCAGCCTCTCCGGTAGCGACCAGTCCTGCACGACGACGACCGGGACGCCGGCGAGCCGGGCGGCCAGGCGGAGATAGGGGCTCGCCCGGCTGTAGAGCGGCACGTGGACGATGTCGGGCGCGAGGTCGCGCAACTGCTCGGCGAGATGCGACACAGCGCCGAGGTCGAACGGCCGGCGCAGCCGGCCGGCGAGATGCACCGGCAACCCGCTCGCCCGTGCCGGCTCGACCAGCGGTCCGTCGCCACGCGCGCACAGCAGCGCGGGCCGGAAGCGCCGCCGGTCGAGGGCACCGCAGGTGGCGAGCGTCAGGCGCTGGGCGCCCCCCTCGCCAAGGTCGAGAAAGCCGAACACCACGGTACGGGGAGCTCCGGGAAGATCCTCCCGGAGCTCCTCGACCTCGGGCTGCCGCGGCGGCTGCGGCGCCCGGGGACGACTGCGGCCCGGCCCGCCTATGGAGCCGTCGCGGACCACAGCGACGAATCGCCCGACTCGAAACCGTCCGCGAACAGTCCTCCGACCTCGACCCGGAACTGCAGGGTGTCGAAGCTGGTGGCGAAGCTCGGAGCCGCGCCGGAGACCGCGAGGAAGGAGACGTAGGCCGACCGCGCGCCGGCAGGCGGCGAGTGCGGCAGCTCCGGCAGCTCCTCCCAGACCCCACCCGTGTCGCCGGCGACGACGCCGCCCAGCACCTCGGCGCCGAGAGTTCCGGTCGTGCAGTTCGTCGAGCTGAAGTACTGCACCTGGCCGAACGCCGTCGGCGCCGTCGCCGACGGGCTGTCGGTGAGGACGCGGCCGCCGAGGACGTAGTCGGAAGTGTCGGCGACCGGCACGCACTGCGACACGCCGTAGGCCGGGGTGCCGGAGACGAACTCCATCAGGACCGAGCCGGAGACCGCCCAGCCATCGCTGTCGTCGGCGTCGAAGTGGACGACTCCCGGGGTCGCCGGCAGCGTCGTCCACCCGCTGATGGTGCTGTCGAAGTTCGGGTTGTGCAGCAGGTCTTCCGAGAGGACCTCGAACGGCACGATGCGATCGTCGCCGCCGGTACCGTTGGCGTCGCCGTCGAGTGCGTTGCCGGCGAGGTCGAGAATCGACGTCGAGCCGCAGACCAGGAGGCGATAGTGCGCCGCCGGCAGCGACGTGTTGCTGTCGTACCGGGCGATCGCGGTGCGGCTCGCCGCCAGGTAGTCGACCGCGGTCGGCAGCGTCTTGACGTCGTCTCCGCCGACCGCGATGCAGCTCACGGTCTGGAAGACTCCGTCCGGACCCGGCCGGATCAGCTGGTAGTTGGCCGGATTGGTGACGTCGTCCGGATCGCTGTTGCCCACCGGATCGGCTACCGGCTCGCTGAAGGTGACGACGATCTGGGTGATCGGCGTCACGGTCTGCTCGCCGGCGGAGAGCACCCCGTCGTCGGTGTCGGCCACGGTCTCGATCGCGATCGCCTGCGGCGGGGCGGCCTCGATGATGTACGGACCGGCGGTCGCCGAGGCGCTCCAGTTGCCGGCGTTGTCTCGCGTGCAGAGGTGGAAATACCAGCTGCCGTCGGCGAGCGAGGCGCTGGTCGTCGAAAGCGTCGTCTCTTCGGCGTCCTTGGTCTGGTCGCAGGTCGCTGCGGCGAGACTGTCGAAGTAGAACGAGTAGCCGTCGACTCCGGAGAGGTTGTCGCTCGCTGCCGACCAGGACATGTCGATCGTCCGGTCGGTATTGAGCGCCGGCGCGAGCAGATGGCTGGTGGAGAGGATCGCCGCCGGATTGCCCGGCACCGTCGAATCGATGAAGAACGGCCCGAGGTGCTGGGTGAGCGAGCAGTTGCCGGCGAGGTCGCAGGCCCGGAGGTGGAACCAGAACGAGGTCCCGTCCGGCAGCGGCGGGCTGGTCGCGCCGTACGACACCGCGAGCGTCTGCGGCACTTCGATCGTCCCGTCGGGATTGGTCAGCGCCAGGTTGTCGAAGACGATCGAGTAGCCGGCGAGGCCGCTGCCGCCCGGATTGTCGGAAGCTCCGGACCAGGCGATGTCGACCGTCGGATCGTTCGAGAACACGCTCACCGTATGGCTCGGGCTGGTGAGCGAGGTCGGGCCGAGCGGCGCGATGGCGTCGCGCATGAAGACCGCGATGGCGTCGTCGTTCTGGCCGGCGCCGTAGATGTGCTGGTCGTCGGCGCTCACCGCGAGCTCGACCACCCGCGCGAGTCCGGTCTCGCCGCCGAAGCCGTTGCGGTGGCGTTCGAGCAGGGTGAGGTCGCCGGTGACCGCGTCGCGGCCGAAGACGTCCAGCGAGTCGTCGAGGTAACCGCCGGCGTAGACGTAGCGGCCGTCATAGCTCACCTGCACGCTCGACACGCCGTCGAGGCCGTCGATGCCGTTCACCCCGTCGACCAGCATGTTCTGGAAGGTGAGAGCGCCGGTGGCGTCGTTGCGCGAGAAGACCGCCAGGGCGTCCTCCCCCGCGCCGGTGGCGTAGACGTTCTTGCCGTCCACCGACACCGCGAGGTTGTTGACGCCGTCGAGTCCGTTGACGCCGGCCTGGCCGTCGACCTTGGCCTCGACGAAGGTCAGGGCGCCGGTCCCACCGTCGCGGCTGAACACCGCGACCGCCTTGTCCACGGCTCCGGCGACATAGAGGTGGTTGCCGCCGGGCGACAGCCGCACCGAAGCGGCGCCGTCCAGGCCGTTGATCGTCAGCGGGCCCTGAACGCCGCCGTCGACGACCGCGGCCTGGAAGGTGAGCTTGCCGTAGGTCGGGCTCGCGACCACCGTGTCGCGCTTGAAGTGGGCGACCGCGTCGCTGGTGAAGCCCGCGACATAAAGGTCTCCGCCGTCGGCCGAGAGAATCACCGTCGAGGCTCCCAGGAGGCCGCTCGCCGTGCCGCCGAGACTCGCGTCCTTGTGGGTCTCCAGGTAGGTCAGCTGGCCGGTGGACGGATTGCGCGCGAACACCGCCACGGCGCCGTCGTTGAAGCCGGCGACATAGGCATGCGCGCCGTCCGGACTCACCGCGACCGATTCCGCGCCGTCGAGGCCGTCGATCGTCAGCGGCACCTGGGCGTCGCCGTCGTGCAGCACCTCGACGAAGGTGAGCGCGCCCGTCGTCGCGTTGCGGGTGAAGACCGCGATCGCGTCGTCGTACTGGCCGGTGGCATAGAGATGGGCGCCGTCGGGGCTCACCGCGAGTCCGGAGACGCCGTAGAGCGCCTCGACCAGCGCCAGGCTCTCGGCCTCGATGAAGGTGAGGAAACCGTCGTCGTCGTAGATCGTCCCGGTCGCCTGGTTGTCGGCGATGGTCGCGTTGACGCTGGCGCCGGAGAGATTGAGGAAGAAGGTCTCGTCCTCCTCGTTGACGTTGTCACCGACCACCTGCACGGTCACCGTGGTGGCCGTCGTCGAGGGCGCGAAAGTGGCGAGCCCGGAGGCCGGCTGGTAGTCGTTGTTCGCCGTCGTCGCGGTGTTGTTCGCGGTGGCGAAGTTGACCGTCACCGGCTGGGCGATCGGGCGCGTCGTGGTGAGGTGGAAGACGGCGGCGGCGAGCCCCGAATCCCCCTCGAGCACCTGAACGTCGGCGATCGAGATCGCCGGCGGCCGGTCGTCGTCGAGGATCGTCCCCACCGCCTGGCCGTCGAAGATCGTGGCGTTGGCGCTGACGTTCGAGAGGTTGACCAGGAAGGTCTCGTTGTCCTCCTGGAAGGTCTCCCCGTTCACCTGCACGGTCAGCGTGGCCGTCGTGTTGCCGGCGGCGATCGTGCCGTCCGTGGTGGTCGGTACGCTGATGTAGTCGATACCTGCGGTCGCCGTCCCGGGGGCGGTCCCCCATTTGAAAGTCACGTCCTGGCCGAGCGGCGCCGACATGGTGACGGTGAAGGAGAACGCCGTCGTCCCGGCATTCCCCTCGTAGAGCGAGAGGTCGCCGATCGAGAGCGTCGGCAGGCCGCCGTTTACCGGATCGAGGTCGATCCGCTGCACCTCGCCGCGCTCCCCCACCGTTCCGGTGCCCGCCGGCACGCCGTCGAGGTAGAACCGGACGGTATCGCCGGGCCTCGCCGTGCCGGGGTCGCGCGGATCGACGGCGTCGATCGGGATCCGCAGCACGTAGCGGTCGCCGATCTTGGGATCGGAGCCGAGCACGAACTGGGCGAGGTCGCCGGAACCCTCGTCGAGCCGCACCGACACCTCGCCCACGGCCACCGCCTCGCCGTTGCGCGTGGCGGTGCCGTAGAAGACGTGATTCGGCTCCGGGAGCCTGGCTGACGCCGACCCTGACGAAAGCAGTGCTGCAGTCAGGGGGAGCAGGAGGAGACGGCCTGCACGACTGCGGTTGACGGTTCGCATGGCGTCCTCAGTTTCCCGTGTACGCATAGGTGGAGAAGAAGAGCTGAATGTCCTTCACGCCGTTGCCATCCCGTTCGCCGTTGCCGCCGGGGACGAGCGCGCCGTGAATGAAGGTGTCGAGGCCGGTGTTCGGATCGTTGAGCAGCGTCCCGCCCGGAATGATCATCAGCCACTTGCCGTTCCAGACCGAGCGCCCGACGAGGCGGCTGTCCGTCGACAGCTCTTCCGGATCGACCGGTTCGACTCCGTCCGTATGGTAGGCGCGGAAGGCACCGATCCGGCGAATCCGGGCGAAGCTCTCCGAAAGCGTGTCGTTCGACGGAATCCAGCCCGGATTGTCGAGGTCGTTGGCCCCCAGCGGGAACGGCACCGGGATTACCTGGTCGATGACCTGCCACTCGCGCGTCTGGAAGAGGTCGTCGCTCGGCGAGCGGAGCACGTCCGCGCCGACCGGAACCACGTAGACCCGCGGCGTGTTCGACAGCGGCAAGCCGCTGTAGTTGGTGAACCAGCTGCCGACCTCGCGGATCTTGGTCGCGAAGTGCGACGGATCGTAGGCGCTGTCCCCCGGCCCGAGCGGCCAGCCGAAGAAGTTGAGCCCGAAGGTGACCGTGGTCTCGAACGGAATGACCAGCCCCGGCTGCGGTCCGGCGCTCTCCGGCGCGAACGGCTTGCAGAAGCGCCGGAACTCCGGGATCTGCCAGAGATCGTCCACCCGGAACTCGTTCTCGAGCTTGTCTTCCCACTCGGTGTCCGAGTCCTCCAGCAGGCGGAACGCCTCGCGCCGCAGCGAGAAGCGGTTGGTCTCGATCTGCGGGTTGTTGAAGCCCAGCTGGCTCTTCAGGACATCGAAGTTCTGCGCCATCTGGCCCATGGGCCCGGCAAGGCCGCGCGAACCAGGGACCGGCTCGCCGTCGATGATCTGACCGAGGCTCCTCTCCCGCACGATCTGGGTGAGGAACTCGCGGCCCGAGGCGTTGTCCGAGCCGAGCAGATTGGTCTCGTAGTCGTAGGCGGTCGCTGCGAGATAGGCGTAGCGCGCCGCGAGGTCGAACTGCGCCCGGTACTTCTGCAACGCGTCGTTGCGGAAGATGCGGAACGCCATGTCGCGGTAGCGATAGGTCTGAATGTCGGCCGCCGAGTTCTTGCGGAACTGGATCATCTCGGCGATCGTGCGCTGGCCGTTGGCGAGCTCGATCTGATAGTTGCCGCGCGCGGCGTCAACCTGCTCGCGCGCCGAGTAGGCCTCCAGCCGCTTCAGCGGCTCCTCGCGGACGAGCTTCTCGAGCTCCTTCGAGGCCTGCAGGACCTCGAAGTTGGCGCCCTGGATTTCGACTTCGATCGAGGCTTGTTGCTCGACGTCCTCCTTGGCGGCGTCCATCGCGCTGGAGACGATGTCCGCGACGTCGCCGCCGACCTCGAGGCCGATCTTGAGCGCACCCCCGATGCCCTTGACGGTGCACTTCGCGGGAGCGAGGAGATCTCCGCCGACCGCCAGCCCGGCGATGATGCTCGCGGGAATGCAGCCGGCGGTGGTGTCGAACGTCAGGCCGACGATCGCCGCCGCCCGTTTCAGCGCGGTACTGATTCCCTTGGTGGTCTCGACGAGAGCGGTCAACGCCTGCAGCTCGCCCCGGGCGCCGTTCATGATCTCGATCTGTTCCGCCTTGACGTCGTACTGCGTCTCGAGCAGGTCGATCGAGTCCTGGATGTCGGCGATCAGGTTGTCGTACTCCTTGAGCGACTGGTTGTAGCCGTTCATCGCCAGCAGCAGGTCCGACAGCTTGCCCTGGAGATTGCCCGGGGCGCGGCGCTGCGAGTTGCCCCATTCCGGCGGCTTCACCAGCAGGAACGAATCGGCGACGTCCGGCGCCCCGGCGGTCGCGCTGGACCGGGTGGGCACGGCGTAACTGAAGGAGACGTTCATCGTCGTGGACGGCGCGTCAGCCAGGGTGCAGTCGTCCGAGGCCGTGGCGAGAGTGCAGTCCAGGTCGGTGTGCGGGTCGAAATCGAAGTGGCCGATGCCCGCCGGCAACGACGGGAACGTCACCGTGAAGACCTGCGCCTCCGCTCCGGGTGCGCCGGTCAGATCGCTCTGATCGACGTACATGTAGTGGTAGATGTCGGGGCCGTCGTAGTTCGACGGATAGGTGCCGCCCGGACCGATGTCGGCGTCGTACGGATAGCCGTAGATCTCGATCAGCCGGTTCTTGTAGTCGATCTCCTGATCGTAGTTGTTGGAGAAGATCTCGTCGGAGGAGTCCTGCGTCCGCCGGATCATCTCGGTCAGGAGATTGGCGTGGTTGAACGTCGCGACGGCGTTGTCGAACGCCTTCTCGGCGCGCAGGAAGACCTGCTCGAAGTGAGTCTGACCCTGGATCGTCGAGCCGACGTCGAGGAACGACGGGTCGATGTCGAACGGCACGACTCCCTTGGCCAGGCCGAGCGGATTCAGGCCGCGATCGGCCTGGTCGACCTTCTCCTGGATGCTCTGCGACTGAGTGACGATCTCGGCGAGCTCCTGGATCGTCTTCCGGTCCACCTTCTGGATGCCGTGATGGTCCGGGTCGGGGTCGTTCGCCGGAAGAATCGCGTTGCCGACGACCCAGTCGAAGTAGGCCCCCTGTCCGGCGCGCTTGCCCCACTCGGCGAGCCCCCAGGCACGATCGGCATCGGTGTCCTTGTAGCCCTGCCACTGCCCCGCCGGATCCTCGACGTAGCTCGAGCGGTAAGTCAGGTTGACGATCTCCGCGCCGGCGCGTGCCTTCATCGCAGCCACCTTGGCGAACTTGCGCTCGTCGAGGAAGTCGACCTGGATCGGAACGCCGGCGACCGTCACGGCCTCGGGCCGCGGCAGCCAGGTATAGAACGGATGGCGCAACAGACCGTAATAGGTGGTCATCGCCGTCAGGTAGTGACCCCAGGCGTCGCCGTGACCCTGCGGGAAGAGGATCCGGGCATCGAACTCGTTGACGTTGCCGTCGAGGTTCTGGTCGGTGATGTTGTAGGCCAGGGCGTAGGCGAACTCGCCGTCGCCCGAGGTGAAGTTCCAGTAGAGGCGGTTGTAGACCGGCCTGGCCGAAGTGTTGGTGTTCGAGTTGTCGCGCCCGCGCAGCAGCGCGAGCTCTTCCGAGAGCAGCGAGTCGAGCTGGTTCTGGAAGGCGAAGATCGTCGGCGCGAGCGTGCCGTAGACATCGCCGCCGGTGCCGAAGCCGATCATCGGGTCCTGCGCGTCGGCGTAGGCCTCGTTGCCGAGCAGGGTGTAGAAGTCGGCGATGCGGGCCGCGACCAGGAGCAGCGCCTGGTTGGCCGGCGCATAGTCGACCGGCGGAGTGCCGTCGACCGACAGGTTCTTGCCGCGGTTGAGCACCGTGGTGTAGGCCTCGATCAGGCCGATGCTGTTCAGGTTGTCGGCGTCGGGATTGAAGGCGATGTCGCCTTCGTAGCGCTCGCCCAGCTGGACGAGCATGCTCGAGTAGGTGTTGGTCTCGGCGGCATGGAAGTCCTGCACCCGCGCCTCGAACGGATTCAGTCCGCGGACCACGCGCTTGATCCAACCCTCGGCGAGCTGTGCCCGCGGGTCGAGAGCCGTGCCGCCGGGCTGCCCGGCGTACACGCTCCAGGTGCCGCCGCAGAGCGGCGCGTCGTCGCTGGTGCCGTCGATGAGGTCCGCACCGGCGTCCATCGGCGGATCGACATAGCGATACCGGGTGACGAACCAGTTGTCGGACAGCGTCTGGATGTTGGCGCCTTCGATCGTGATGTCGATGGCCCCGACCGGATTCGGCACGGCGGTGAACTGCAGCCAGCCGTTCAACTGACCGTTGTCCGGATCCGGCAGCGGCGACGGCGGCAGACCGCCCTCGTCGGGGTGGATGAACCACTCGAACTCGATGCCGTCGGCGTTGCCGGCGAAGTCGCCGCTGTGGCGCAGCGTCAGCGACTCGGCGAAGACGTTGGCGGGAGGCAGGACGTTGATCTGGCCCTGATATGTGCTCTCCCTGTCGGGCGGAATCTGCAGGCACTCCACCCGGATCACCGACAGGCTCACCGGCAAGGGATTCAGCGCCACGTCGTTGTTGAACGCCAGGGTCACGAAACCGGTGCCCTGGGCGAAGCCGGCGGTGAGCGCCGGCGGGAAGCCGACCACCTGGAGCGGCTCGGGCACGCCGTCGTTGTCGGTGTCCTGCATGCCGAGCAGCAGCGCGTTGTCGACGGCGCCGTCGTGCGGCGTGGCGCAGTTGACCACCGGCACCGTGAGGCCGGTCGTCGGATCGACCGTGGACTGCAGGACGCAGCGCCCGCTCTCGAGGTCGAGGTCGAGCCGGTTCGGATTGCGGGTCAGGCGGTAGAGCGCCTCGATCGCCTGGTCCCAGGTGCAGTTGGCGGCCAGCGTGCCGCAACTGCCGGCGAAGTCCGACTGCTCGGTGCCGTCGCCGCCGTCGAGCTGCTTCAGGCGGGAGCGCTCGCCGAGGGTCAGGACGTTGATCAGCAGCAGCGGATCTCCTGCCCCCTGCTCGTCGAGCGTGCCTTCGAAGATCAGCTTCTTGTTCAGCGGGTCGTAGGAGATCCGGTCGACGACCGTAGACGGCAGCTGGATCGTGCCGGCGGAGTTCGAGAACGGCACCAGCTTGCCCGTCACCGGGTCGAGGTCCGTCGCAACCGACGAAGGAATGGCGTTGAGGTAGACGAACCGCGGGCTGAGCGGATCGATCAGCCGGACGAGCGACCTGGTCGGATCGTAGACGAGGTTGTCCACGGTCCGCTGCTCCTTCTCGTCGAAGACGATCTCGACCGCGGCCTGCGCGGCGATCTCGGGAAGTCCCCGCTTCGAGCCGAGGAGCGTCTCGCCGACCAGCAGCACCGGGGCGTCGGCCGGCCAGACGATGTTGTACGTGACGTCCACCGGGTCGTCCACGATGCCGCCGAGCCAGGCGACACAGTCGGGTGTCGAAGCATCGGCGAGGTCGTTGGCGTCGCGGTCGTAGTAGAAGGTCGGCTGCAGCGGATACCAGTACTCCGCGACCAGCGTGCCCTCCGACTTCGCCCAGACCTGGTTCTTGTAGTCCTTGAACGCCGGCTTGCCGGTCGCCTCGTTCTGCGGGCAGTTGCCCAGGAGTCGCACCGGGTAGGGCGCGAAGACGGCGTTGCCTGCCGTGCCGGAGTACTGGAAGGTGTTGTAGCCCCCGCCGGTCGCCACCACCGAATAGACGCGGTAGGCCCACTTGCCGTCGTCGGTGCGGAGATACTTGAGCAGCGTGTACGGCTTCGAGGTCTTGTTGCGCTCGGTCTCGGTGTGGTCGCTGCGCAGGGCGAAGATCGCGTTGAAGCCGCTCGAGGAGTTGGCCGGCGCGAAGATGGCGTGCTCGTCGTTCGGGTTGAAGCCCGACTTGGCGCGGTTCGGCTGGTTGTAGATCCGCATGCCGGTGAAGACCAGCGGATCGAGCGGCACCTGGCCGAGAACCTCGGATCCGAGCTCGCTGGCGATGATGATCTTGTCCGGAGCGGCCGGCCAGCGGCAGTCGTAGCGCTTCGACTTCACCGGCCAGGCGACCGTGCGGGCATCCTTCTTGTACCAGGCGACGGCCATCAGATCCTGGCCGTTCGAGTCCACCGGCACCTGGTTCACCGGCACGATCTGTCCGAGGCGCGTGGCGCGGTCGTAGGCGCGGTCGGCGCCGTCGCCGTCGAAATAGGCGCGGTCGAAGATGACGAAGCCGTTCTTGCCGCCGTGCTCCTCGTGCGTCGGCTCGACGATCTCCTTGCCGATCTCGCAGGTCACGGCGTCGGTGAAGACCGGCTGGCCGCCGACCGAGATGCCGGTGTCGTAGGGCAGCGTGCGGACGATCTGGATGATCGGCGGATGAACCTGGAGATCCCGCGACGGCGGAAATCCGGTATAGAGGAGAACGCTGTAGCCGGGCTCGGAGGCCGAGAAGCGCGACTGGAACTCGCCGCCCACGGTGACGGCGGCGTCGGTGCTGCGGTCCGCGATCGACAGCGCCACCTTGACGGCGAAGGCGATGCCGCTGCCCGCGGGCTCGATATCGACCGGAGCGCCGGCGATGTGCGGCTGGATGCACGAGCCGGGAGCGACGAGCGGCAGGGCCGGCGCCGCGTCGCCGCAGTAGAACAGCTCGCCGGTGTCCGGATGCGTGGGCCAGGAGCTGAGGCCGGTCTGGAGGATGCGCGCCGGGTCGGTGAGCGAGCAGCTCACCTTCCACTTGATCTCGGCGGCGACCGGTTGCACCGCGTAGAGGTGCCCGCGATTGTCGGCGGGCAGGTGGGAACCCGGCGGGCTCCAGTAGAAGTAGTTCTGCAGCGCCGCGCCGCCGCCGGCGATGACGATATCCGGCACGCCGGCCACCGGGTCGGTGAGGCAGGCCGCGCCGGCCGGCGGGATGACCTCCGTGCCGACGGTCCAGTGCTGGAAGTCGACCTCGAACCACTCGCCGGTCACCGCGTTGAGGTTGGCGACGAAAGCATCGCTGCCGCCCTGGGTGGGAATCGCCACGGTGCCGAAGGTCGTGGTGTCGCTGTAGTCGCCGACGACGTAGAGCTGGCTGTTGGTGCCCGCAGCGACGCCCGAAGCCGTCTCGGTGCCGCCCGCCGGTCGCGCCGTCTGAACCCAGCGCCACTTGGAGCCGGCCGCGGCGATCCGCGCGACGAAGAGGTCCCGCGCGCCGCCGAACGCCGGCAGGGTCACCGGTCCGGTGGTCGAAGCGTCGTCTGCCGGAAGGCTCTGCACCGGATCGAACGTGGTCGTGAGCGACGAGTACTGCCCGAACAGGAACGCGTCACCGCCGGCAGCGACGGCCACTGCCTTGCCCTGGCCGCCGGTCGCACCGCGCACCCAATCCCAGGTGAAGGTTCCGCCGTTGTCCTGCAGGCGGGCGATGAAGGCGCCGTTGGTGGAGAGCGTCTGACCGCCGAAGGTGTTGGGGGCGTTCTCCGAGGTTCCGGCGACGAAGAGCTTGCCGGAAGCGCCGATGGCGATCCCGCCGACCGAGACCTTCGATCCCATCGGCGTGGCCCACTGCCAGAACGGAGTGTTGACCTCGGTGCCGCCGATCTTGGCGATGAAGTAGGAGGGCTTCCCGTCCGGCAACGAGACCGCGTTGAGCATCTGCAGGCGGTGATCGGAAATCGTCGGCGGATCGGGCAGGAACCACGAGGTCGTGCCGGCGTGCGGGTCGCCGGTCGACGTCGCCCAGGGGGTCGAGGAGGGCGTCGGCGAGGAGACCGACCACTTGCCGGGTCCCGACTCGATGTCGTCCGAGAACAGCACGTTCGAGGCGCCGTCGAGAATCTGCACGTCGTCGATCTTCCAGCCGGTGTTCCCGACGCTGGTGTCGGAGCCGAAGCGCCAGCGGAAGCGCACGCTCTGGCCGGAGAAGTCGGCGAGATTCACCGACGTCTGCTGGTAGCCGCCGTTGGGATAACACCAGGTCTGGCGGCCGCCCAGCGGGTTGCTGTTGAACTGCGAGATGCCGTTGTAGCCGTTGGCGGTGAAGCGCGCCGGATTCCCCGCCGACGTCGAAGGGTCGTTGTCGCCCTGGCCGGAGAGGATGTCGTACCAGTTCTGGGCGTCGCTGGTGTACTCGAGTACGCCGGAGTCCCAGCAGGTGCCGGAGCTCTCGAAGTCGCGCTTCTGCCAGAAGTTGAGCGTTCCGCCGGCGGCGGTGCCGGTGAACGGCAGCGCCGTGGGCGGCCCGGTGGCGATGCTCGTCGCGTCCTGGTAGAGACCCGCGACGTAGACCAGGCCGTTGGCGTCGACCGCCACGCTGGTCAGCCACTCGGAGGCGCTGTACTGGCCGGCCTCGAGGGCCCAGACCCAGTTGCCCGCGGTATCCAGGCGGACCGCCAGGCCGGAGGCCCGGCCGCAGCTCACGGTGGAACCGATCGGCGACAGGCTACCGTCTCCCTTGTAGAGCCTCGGGCAGCTCACGCGGCCGACGGCGATCACGCCGTCGGCGATCGGATTGTTCGGATCCTCTACTCCCGGCGCGATCGCCACGCCGTAGCCCTCGTCCTGCCCCGCGCCGCCGATCTGGCGCGCCCAGGACCAGTCGCCGTTCGACTGCAGGCGGGCGATGAACCACTCGTGGCGGTCCGGCGTGACGGTGTTGTTGGTGTGCGGGAGGTTGACCGTGGCGACGCCGCTCGAGGGCAGGTTCGGAAACGCCGCCGAGGTCGTGAAGTAGCCGGTCAGGTAGACGTTCTGCGCCGCGTCCACGGCGAGCGCCGTCGCCCGGTCGACCGAGGGCCCGCCGGCGGTGCGGACGTAGACCAGCGCGCCGTCCGGCGAGTACTTGGCGATGAAGATGTCCGAGAGCCCCTGCGACGAGTAGGAGGTGCCGCCGAAGACGGCGCTGCCGCGGAACTCGCCCGCGACGTAGATGTTGCCGCTCTGGTCGGTGACGGTCGCGAAGGCAGAGTCGTTCAGCGGTCCGCCGCCCGCCGCCGGCCACAGCGCGAAGGCCGGGGAGAAGGCAGCGGTCAACACGACCCCCAGAAGGAGAGCGAGCGCGCACTTCGGTCGAGCGACGATCATGGTTCCAGCCTCCAGGTCCTGCTTCCCGACGACATCGATGGCACGACGCGATTCCCGTTCACTCATTCAGCACCGGCGAGACCGAAATGCGATCGAGCGTGAAGATGCCCTCCACCGCGATGTCGTTGCGGTGCAGGCCGCTGATGGTCTCGTGGTAGGTGCCGCCCATCTGGTTGCTGCCGAAGCTCGCACCGCCGCTGTCGGACGGATCCGTGCTCGAGAATTCGAAGGAGAGCGTCCGCGAGACCGGATAAGCCTCCTCGCGAAACTCGGTGTAGAGGTTGTTGAGGTTGTTGTGATCCGGGTGGTACTTGTGGCGAAACGGATTCGTCGGCGCCTCGGCGTCGAGCGTGATCGCCGCTCCGAGCACGCCGGTGGTCGCGAAAGAGCCGGACATGACCAGCGACTGGGGCTCGAAGTCGTAGGCCGTGGTGCTGACGCGATAGCCGACCGGCTGGCCGTCGCGCAGCACGGCACCGGTGAAGTTCTCGATCAGGGCGTCGTCCGTCAGGATGACGAACCGGCCCGGCTCGTCCACCAGGAAGAGGCCGGGGTTCTCGGGATCCGGGATGCGGGTTCCCTCCTTCCACATCTGGATCACTTCCTTGAGCAACCGGGCCGTGCCACTTCCGTCGACATGAATCATCACCCTGAACTTGTAGGGCGATCCGACGGGTGTCGGTGTCAGGTCCCCGGTCTGCGCCTGGCTGACCCCATGGATGGCGACGGTGCCGACCCAGAGGCCGGCGAGCGGGAAGGTCGCCGGCCCGGTCATCGCGAGCGCCTGGTTTCCGCCTTCCAGGGCGCGCCGCAACTGGAACGGTGCGGGCGCGAAAGCTCCGCGCGCGCTCACGGCCAGCAGGCGGCGGTAGCCGAAGCCGTCCTTGATCTCGATCACGGTGCCGACATCCGTGGCTCCGAATTCCGCCCGTCGCGGCGCCAGGTCGATTAGCAGCTCCCCCTTCTGCGGCACCGGCAGACTGTAGGTCTGCGGCAGCGTGGGCCAACTGACCTCGACCTCGTCGGGGTCGAAACGGCGGATCGCGAGAGGAACCGGCGCCGAACTCGTCAACTGATGCAGCGAGATCGAGGCCGGCGCGGTGGACAGATTGCGGATCCGCACCCGGGCGCGGTCGACGCTGCCGCCGAAGTCCATGCTCTTCCCCCCATCGACGTCGAGGGCGATCGGTCCGCTGTAATCCGAGGGACCCTTGCAATAGACCCAGTAGGCCTCGCCGGAGCGGATCGCGGTGCCGAACGGGCTGGCGACCTCCTGCCACTGTCCGTTGACCAGGCGGTAGATCGGCTGCCCGGCAAGCGCCGGCGACGGGGCGAGAAACTGCCCGAAAGTCGGCTGCTGCTGCGGATCGACCGGGAAGCCGACCAGGTTGTAGCTGTCGGGGGCCCAGCGGTAGTCCTGCACTTCGGGCGTCCCGGTCACCGTCCAGGTCACCGGCTGGTTGCCGTCGATCTTGAGCAGGTAGGCGCGATTGGCCTGCACCGCGAACATGTTGGTGAGGATCGACTCCGGCCGCGGGCGCGGGAAGTAGCCGAGCCACTGCGGGCTGGGAGTCAGCCGCTCCGACGGATCGTCGACGAACTCGACTTTGGGACCCGCCGGATTCCAGGCCCAGGCGCTGGCGAGCGGCAGGCCGCCGAACACCGTCTCGGAGTCGTTCGGTTCCGGCCGGACCTCGAGAAAGACCGAGTTCCAGCCCGGTTGCAGCACGAAGGTCTGCGTGATGTCGGTCGCGGCGGCCCGCACGGTCGTCGCGCAGGCGACTCCCAGGAGCAGCATCGAAAGCGAACGCATGCGTCGGACGGAAAGGGTCATCGTCGGTTCTCCGGCATTCCACTCATGTCTCTGCTGCTCATGGGACCGTTGCACTCCACCGGCTCGTGCTGCCGCTCTCGAATCCATCGGCGAACAGGGTCGGTACGAGCGACAGATTGTCGAGGCGGGTATCGAAGGCATCTCCGGCGACGCTCACGGCGCCGAAGGTGACCCGGACCGCCGTCGCTCCAAGAGGCGGCGCGTCCACCGGTGCGGTGAACCGTCGCCACAACCCGACGGTGCCGCCTGTGACCGGCGCCGTCGAGTAGGTCGCGAGGACCGTCGGCGAGACACAGGCACCGAGAATGTAATCCACCTTCCCGGTGACGCTCACCGGAGAGCCGGTGACGGCGGCGGTGCGCACTTCGCCCGAGAGCAGATAGGGCGGCGCCGGCGGCAACGGGATGCACTGCTCGAGACGCAGTGTCGTCGCCGCCGAGAGATTCTCCAGCCGGACCGAGCCGGAGAACGCGAAACCGTCGGCATCGAGGAGATCCCAGGCGAAGTCCCCGGCCGCGCCGCCGACCGGGGTCCAGTGGTCGAGGTCGGTCGCGAAGTCGAAGAACGGATACTCGACGACGTTGGCGATGCGCACCCGGAAATAGCGTGAGAAGGCATCCCCGGGGGTCCCGTCGCTGTTGCCGTCGAGCGGATTGCCGTCGAGATCCTCGAGGTTGCCGCAGACGAACAGCCGGTAGAGGCCGTCCGCAAGCGGCACGCCACCGTGGATGCCGAGCGTCGTCACGAAGGGCCCGTTGTCGTAGCTCGCCGAGTCGACCGCGATCGACCGGTCGTCGCCCGAAGTCGCGCCGCAGGCGGCGGTCGCGAAAAGACCGTCAGGGCCGGCTTCGACCATCTGATAGTTCGCGGGGTTCGTCACGTCGTTCGGGTCGGTGTCGCCCGACGGATCGAAGAGATCTTCGCTGAAGCGGACATCGAGTCCATCGATGAGGCCGGTTTCGGTCTCGAGCTCGTCGAGAACGCGATCGTCGGTGCCGACCAGGGTCTTGACCTCGAGCACCGTCGGCGGTTCGAGCACGACGACTGCGAACGGCACGCTCGAGATGTTGTTGCCGGCTACCGCATCGGCGGTCGCCGCGGAAACCGTGGCGCTGTTGACGAAGTTGCCCGCCACCATCGGCGCGTCGGCGTCGATCACGATCGTCGAGGACGCGCCCGGAGCGAGCGCCGCCAGGGTGCAAGTCACCGAAGCGGGCGCCGGGGTGCAAACCCAACCGGCTCCCGCCGCTCCCGTGACGACCAGACCGCTCGGCAGGAGGTCGATCACCGTCAGCCCGGTGGCCGTGCTCGGGCCGTTGTTGGTCACCGCGAGGGTGAACTGCATCGGATCGCCGATCTCGACCAGCGGGTCGTCGACGCTCTTCACCAGCGCAAGGTCGGCCGACGGCACCAGCAGGTCGCTGTCGGTGGAGCTGTTGTCGGCGGCGCCCGGGTCGGTCACGCCCGGTCCCGGGACGACGCTCGCCGTGTTGACCAGGCTGCCGGTGGCCGCAGGATCGATGAGCGCGGCGAGCGCGAAGACGACCTCGCCGCCGGCCGGCAACGCGGCCGGCTCGCCGGCGAGACCGCCCGCTCCGGCCGCCGCACAGCTGCCACCGAGGGTCCCCTGGCAGGCCCAGGTCGCCGAGACGACCTCGACCGGCAGGATGTCGGTCACGGCGCTCGCCGGGGCGTCGCTCGGGCCGGCGTTGAGGACCGTGATCAGGTACACCGTCGCGGTGCCCGGCACGGCCTGCAGCACCCCGTCGGACTTGCTCACCGCCAGATTCGCCACCGGGGTGAGCAGGTCGTCGTCCGTGGCGCTCGCATCGCCGTCGTTGGTCGAACCGGCCGGCATGCCGACCGTGACGGTATTGATCAGATGGCCGGTCGCCGCCGAATTCACGGTGCCGAGCACGGTGTAGCTGACCGACCCGCCGACCGAGATGTCCACGCTGTCGGCGATATCCGCCTCGCCCAGTGCCCCGCAGCTCGCCTGTCCGACCCGCGACAGCACGGCGATCGAGTCGCCGAGCTCGCCGACGGCGTAGATGTCGTCGCCGCCCGGCGCAACCGCGAGGGCGCGGGCGCCGTCGAGACCGGAGAAACCGCCGACGCCGTTCGCCGCCACCTGCAGCTCGGTCAGAAGTCCGGACAGGCCGTCACGCCGGAAGACGGCGACCGCGTCGTCGTTATAGCTCGTGGCGAAGAGGAACAGTCCGTCCGGCGTCATCGCCAGGCCGCGCACGCCATCGAGGCCGGTGAACCCCGGCTGGCCGTTCTTCGCCTGGCCGAGCCAGGTGAGCTCGCCGCTCGCGGTATCGCGACCGAAGATGGCGATGGCGTCGTCGGCGAGCCCGGCGGCGTAGACGAACTGCCCGCCAGGCGAGACCACCAGCGCCTGCACCAGGTCGAGCCCGTCGACACCGCCGACGCCGTCGTAGACGACCTGTTGCAGCGTCACCGCCCCGGTGACGGCGTCGCGGGCGAAGACCGCGATGCTGTCCGATTGCGCTCCCGCGACGAGGACCTGCGCGCCGTCGGGCGTGACCGCGACCGCGACCGGGTCGGTCATCGTCCCGAGATCGACTCCGCCGAAACCATCCTTCGCCCGCATCACATACGTCAGAGCACCGGTGTCGGCAGCGCGGGCGAAGACCGCCAGAGCATCGTCGTCCGCGCTCGCCACGTAGACGTGGCTGCCGTCGGGCGAAACCGCGACCGCCGTAGCGCCGTCGAGACCGTCGATCACCGGGTCGGACTCGCGCTGGATCTCGAGCGCAGTCAGCACGCCGGTGAGAGGGTTGCGGGCGAAGACGGCGAGCGCATCGTCGGTCGCTCCGGTGGCGTAGAGGTTCTTGCCGTCGGGCGAGATCGCGAGGCCGGCAGCCCCGCCGAAGCCGTCGAGCCCGCTCGTGCCGTCGACGTAGCCGGCGACGAAGGTGAGCTCGCCGGTCGAGGCATTGCGCGCGAAGAGGTCGATGGCGTTGCTGGCGGAGGCCGCCGTGTAGACGAAGTCGCCGCCGGTCGCCGGGCCGACGGCGCCGTCGGGATCCGGCGCCATGACGACGCCTCGCGGCGCGTCGAGGCCGGTGACGCCGCCCGCGCCGTTCGACTCGCTCTCGACGAAGGCGACCGCGGAAGTCGCGACACAGCTCCAGGACGGATCCTCGAAGATCGCCGGGAAGAGGTCCGCGAGCTCCCCGCCGGTGAGATCGCTGGGGCCGGCGTTCGACAGGGTGATGGTGTAGGTCACCGGCAGGCCGGGAATCGCTTCGGTCTGGCCGTCGTCCTTGGTCAGGGAAAGATCCACATGAGGCGTGAGCTGGGCGCTGTGGACGACGACGTTGTTGCCCTGGGCGGCGTCGATCACGTTGTCGGGTTCGGTGACTCGCGCCGTGTTGAAGAGCGTCCCGGTGGCCGCGGGCGAGAGCTCCGCGGAGAGCGCGTAGACGACCGAACCGCCGGCGGTGATGTCGACGGTGTCGAGGATCGAACCGAAGCCGTTCTTCGCGCAGCGCGAGCCGTCGCCGCGCCGCATCAGCGCCAGCGCATCCTCGCCGGCACCGGCACCGTAGACCTGCTCGCCGTCCGGGGAGACCACGACGGCGCGCACCCCCGCGAGGCCGTCGATGCCGGCAACTCCGTCGAAGGCCGCCGGCAATGCAGTCAGGGCGCCGGTCAGCGGATTGCGCGCCAGCACCGCGACCGCCGAATCGCCCTCGCCGGCGACATAGAGATGCTCGCCGTCGGGGCTGAGCGAGACGCCGGCCGCGCCGGCGAGACCGTCGATGCCGCCGACGCCATCGAACTTCGCCTCGACGAAGGTGAGGGCGCCGGTGGTCGCGTTGCGGCTGAATACCGCCACCGCATTGTCCACCGAGCCGACGACGTACAGGTGGTGTCCGTCATCCGAAAGCGCCAGGGCGCGGGCGCCGTTCAGTCCGTCGACTCCGCCGAGGCCGTCCTTCCTGGCCTCGACGAAAGTGAGCAGTCCGCTCGTCGCATTGCGGCTGAAGACCGCGACCGCATCGTCGGTCTCGCCGGCGACATA
>CAZQTL010000062.1:0-14506 GCA_964595975.1 uncultured Thermoanaerobaculia bacterium
TTGCGCCGCCGGAGTAGAGCAGCCAGGCGAGGGACAGCGCGCCGGCGAGAGCGAGGCCCAGGAGCGGCCGCCACTTGCGGCCGGAACCGTTGGCAGAAAGGGCCCTTTCGCCGGGAGACGCCGGCGGCTCGACCGCGGCTACCGGCTCCGGCGGGGCCTCTTCGAGCCAGCGGACCGGAGCGACCAGGCGATAGCCGCGCCGCGGCACGGTCAGGATGAAAGTGGGCTCGGAGGCGTCGTCGCCGAGAGCCGAGCGCAGGCCGGAGAGCGTCTTGGGGATGACCCCCTCGACGACGAAGGCCCCCTTCCAGACCTCTTCGAGCAGCGTCTCCTTGCTCACGGTCTCGCCGCTGCGCCGCGCCAGACAGACCAGAAGGTCCATCGCCCGCGGCTCGAGGGGCACGGAATCGGCGCCCCGGCGCAGCCGATCCAGGCCGGGCTCGACCCGCCAGGGTCCAAGCTCGAACGGGCGCGCCCGATCCGGCGCAGGAGGCGTGGTCACCGAGGCATTCTAGGGAATGCGGGAAGGATTCCGTGCGCAATCGGTAACCCCCCGGGAAGGACAGAGCGAACGCCGCCGTCGCAGGCTCTGCCCTCTCGGAAAGGAGACCGACATGACCGCAAGACAGATCGCCCAGCTTCTCCCCTCGACCGTCGCCGCACTGGTCCTCGCCGCCTCCGCACCCGCAGCCGAGGTCGGCGAGCTGGGACCGCAGCGAACCCAGGTCTGGAGCCAGTCCTCGGACGGCCTCGGCATCGGCCCGCAAGCCGGCGCCGAGTTCGGCGCCGCACTCGCGGCGGGGGACTTCGACTGCAACGGTTTCGACGACCTCGCCATCGGCATGCCCGGGGACGACCTGGTGGGGGCCCCCGCAGGTGGAAGGGTGGTGATCCTCTATTCCGACGCCTTCGGTCCGAGCGCCACCGACCGCCAGATCTGGAGTCAGAACAGCCCGGTGATCGAGGACGACGGGGAGCCCAGCGACCGCTTCGGCGAAGTCCTCGCCGCCGGTGATCTGAGCGGCGACGGCTGCGACGATCTGGTGATCGGAGTCCCTGCCGAGGACATCGGCGCCGATTCTTCCGCCGGGGCGGTGCACGTCCTCTACGGCAGCACCCTCGGCCTCACCGGCGACGACGACGACTTCTTCTACCAGGGTCTGGCGAGCATCAACGGTCTCGGCGAGGAGGGCGACCGCTTCGGCGCCGCGGTCGCGATCGGCGACTTCGACGACGACGGGATCGGCGATCTCGCCATCGGCTCGCCAGGGGAGGACGTGGAGAGTGAGGGGGTGGAGAACTCCGGTTGCGTGCACGTCCTCTTCGGCTCGCCGACCGGCATCGTCACCGCGGGTCAGGTCCTCTTCTTTCGCGGCGAGGGTCTCACCGGCTCGCCGCAGACGGGCGAAGAGATCGGCAGGGTACTGGTCGCCGGCGAGTTCAATCCGCTCACCGCCGGCCGCGAGCTCGCCATCGGCGTGCCGTTCCACGACCTCGACAACCTCGACCAGGCCGGGGCGGTGATCCTGGTCTCCGACATTCCAGGCGCGCTCTTCGACGCGATCTACACCCAGGCCACGACCGGCGTTCCCGGAGTCGAAGAGGAGCTCGACCGCTTCGGCGAGGTGCTCGCCGCCGGCGATTTCGACGGCGACGGCATCGACGAGCTGGCGGTCGGCGATCCGATCGAGGATCTCTCGGGTCCGTTCGTCGGCGATGTCGGCTCGCTCACCGTTCTGGACTTCGACGGCGACGGCCATGTCCAGTGGCTCCAGGACGACCTCAACCCCGAGAGCTCAGAGACCGGCGATCACTTCGCCGCCGCGCTCGCCGCCGCCGACTTCGACGGCGACGGCATCGACGATCTCGCCGTCGGCGCTCCCGACGAGACCCTGGGTCCGGTCGGCCAGGCCGGGCTGCTGCACGTGCTGTACGGCGAGGCAGGCGGCGGGCTGGGCAACTCCCGCGACCAGATCTGGCTCCAGACCCTGGATCCCTCCGAGGACGCCGACCACTTCTCCGCCGCGCTCGCCGCCGGCCACTTCTCCCGCCACACTGGCGCCGACCTGGCGATCGGGTCGCCCGGGGAGACGATCGGAGGACTCGTCGCGACCGGCGCCGTCAACGTCCTGTTCTCCCAGGCGCTCCTCGTCGACGGCTTCGAGTCGGGCGACATGTCGAGCTGGCAACCGCCGGTCTAGCCGCGACGGCTGCGGGGGTGGCCGTTGTGCTCTGCGGGTGACCGGTAGTTCCGGTACACTCGCTGCGTATGGCGCTCGCCCCCCATTTCGTCGCCGACGTGCTGCAGCGGCAGGGCCTGATCTCCGCGGAGCAGGCCGAAGAGATCAAGAAGGAGGCGCGCCAGCTGCCGTCGCGCGCCAAGGCTCCGTCGACCTACGAGCAGAAGGCGGTCGCCTACGATCTCGTCGCGTCGCTGCACTTCCCCAGTCTGCGCGATCCCGCGGTCACCATCGGCGAGCAGGAGATCGCCAACGCCATCGCCGCCGACTCGAATCTCGAGGTCGTCCGCATCGACACGCTGGCGCTCGACGCCGACCTCATCGAGTCCAAGATCTCGCGCCCGTTCGCCAAGCGCCACCGGATGATCCCCTTGTCGATGAGCAACGGCCGGCTCAAGGTGGCCTGCGCCAATCCGTTCGACATCGAGGGCATCGACGCTTTCCGGCGCATCGCCGGCCGCGACGTGCAGCTGGTCGTCGCCTCCGAGCCCGACATCCTGCGGGCGATCACCGAGTTCTACGGCCTGCGGCACTCGGTGAAGCGGGCCGAGCGCGACCTGTCGGCCGGCATCGACCTCGGCAACCTCGAACAGCTCGTTCGCATGAAGAACGAGGCCGAGATCGAGTCGAGCGACCAGCACATCGTCAACGCGGTCGAGTTCATGCTGCAGCACGCCTTCGACACCCGCGCCTCCGACATCCACGTCGAGCCGAAACGCGACTACTCGCTGATCCGCTTCCGCATCGACGGCGTGCTGCACGACATCCAGTCGATCCCGAAGATCGTGCACGCCGCGATCCTCTCGCGCCTGAAGACCCTCTCCCGGCTCGACATCGCGGAGAAGCGACGCCCGCAGGACGGGCGCATCAAGACGACGCGGGCCGGCAAGGAGATCGAGCTCCGCGTCTCGACGCTCCCCGTCGCCTTCGGCGAGAAGATCGTCCTGCGCATCTTCGATCCGGACGTCCTGATGCAGGACCTCTCCGGCCTCGGCTTCTACCCCGAGGAGACGGTCGTCTTCAACGAGTTCATCACCCGCCCGCACGGCATCATCCTCGTCACCGGTCCGACCGGGAGCGGCAAGACCACCACGCTCTACTCGGCGCTCAAGTCGATCGCCACGCGCGAGCTCAACATCACCACGATCGAGGACCCGATCGAGATGGTGCTCGAGGAGTTCAACCAGACCGCCGTCCAGGCCAAGGTCGGCATCGACTTCGCGGGCGCCCTGCGCCACATCCTGCGCCAGGACCCGGACGTCATCATGGTGGGCGAGATCCGCGACGGCGAGACGGCGCAGTACGCCATACAGGCGGCGCTCACCGGCCACCTCGTCTTCTCCACCCTGCACACCAACGACTCCTCCACCTCGATCTCGCGGCTGATCGATCTCGGAGTGGAGCGCTTCCTCATCAGCTCGACGCTGATCGGCGCGATGGCCCAGCGTCTGGTGCGCAAGGTCTGCACCAAGTGCATCACCGAACGCACGCTGTCGATCGAGGAAGCCGCCTCGCTGCGCCTGTCGGTGCCGGCCGGCCGGCGGATCAAGGTCAAGGAAGGGCAAGGCTGCCACGAATGCCGCGGCACCGGCTACCTCGGCCGCTGCGGCATCTTCGAGATCCTGCCGATCGACGAGTCGATCAAGCACCTGATCGTCGAGGGCAAGGACGCCCCCGAGATCAAGCGCGAGGCGGTCAAGAACGGCATGCGCACGTTGCGCCAGTCGGCGCTGCGCAAGCTGGCCGAAGGCATCACGACCTTCGAAGAGGTCGTCCGCGTCACCGGCCTCTAGCGGCCGTACCAAGTCACCGACAGCAGCCAGGCGCGATCGATGCCGGGGTGGGTCCAACCCTGGATGAGGGGAAAAGCGACCGTCGCGCCGAGATCGACCTCGAGACCGGTCACCCGGTCGCGCAGCCCGGCACCGAGGGTGAAGAAGCCGTCGCCGATCTTGCCGGACTCGGCGCCGGTCGCCGACGTCGAGAGATCGAACCCCGGGCCGGTCATGCGGTTGTCGAGCTCGCCCGGCGGCAAAGGCACGCCGAGCTGGGCGCGCGGCAGCGCGAGCCAGCGCTGACCGAGCGGCAACGCGACGCTGACCCCGACGTACGGAGTCACGAAGTCGTTGCTGCCGGAGAGATCGAGCACGCCGCTGGCGCCGGCGTCCGCACCGTCGAGCAGCTCATAGTCGTAGCGATAGCGGTCGAGCTCGAGCCGTTCGAGCAGCAGGCCGCCGAGGAGCGTCCATGGCCGGCGGCCGGTGAGGGTTCGCGCGACCGCGAAGCCCAGGCCCGAGTGCACGAATCGGCCGCGCGGATCGCTGAAACGGGCGCGTTCGGGCAGATCGAGCGGCACGCCGTCGAGGGCGAACTCGGAGAGCACGTCTTCGCCGGTGTCGCCGGTGACGTCGAAGCTGCCGTAGAAGCCGAAGAGCTGGAGCGCCCATTTGGAGCTCCAGGCGTGGCTCGCGCCGAGGGTCGCGAGACCGCCGCGCGCGCGGGCGAAGTCGGCGCCGACGTCGGCGCCACCCAGGCCGACGATCGGGTGCCAGCCGCCCGGCTCGAGATTCGTCTCGGGCCAGGGCAGGGAGAAATAGCGCGCCTCCTCGACCCCCTCGGGCAGGTGCTCGGCGAGAAAGAAGAAGTCCTCGTGCGGCGGATCGGCGATCGCCGCGCTGCAGGCAGGTGTCCACGCAGGCCCCAGGGCGAGGAGGGCGAGAATGGCGGCGGTGGCGGCAACGGTGGCGGCGGGTGGTCGGAGCGGCATGGTGAAATGGTACTCCTCCTGCCGGAGGCCGCTGTTCGTAGAATCGCCGCCTTGAGCGCCTCCTTCCGCAGCTCCGCCGGCGCCATCGCCCTCCTGGTCTCCGCCCTGAGCCTGGACCCGTCTCCCGGCGCGGGCCAGGGGGCGGCGGCGGACGCCGGCTTCGTGATCTGGGAGTCGAATCGCTCGGGCCTCTTTCGCATCTGGCGGCAGGATCTCGGCGGCGGCAAGCCCTATCCGATCTCGGCCGAGGAGCCGGGACGCGATCATTGCTGCGCGAAGCTCTCCCCCAACGGCAGCCGGCTGGTCTACCTCAGCCTTCCCGGGGGCGCCCGGCGGTACGGCCCGGAAGCGGGAAAGCTGCACCTCGTCGACGCCGACGGCGGGCGCGATCGCGTCCTCGTCCCGGCGGCGCGTCACTATGGCGAGCATCGCGCCGCTGTCTGGTGGGGCGAGGACGAGCTGGTCTACATCGACGGCCGCAACGCGACGCGGCGGCTGCAGCTGTCGACCGGCGCGACCGCCGAGCTCGTGGCCCCTTCGGCCGGCTCCCCGCAGGGCGAAGGCTGGCTCGTCGCGCCGGGCGGCCGTATCGCCACCGGCAACACGCCGACCTTCTCGGATTTCGTCGCCGGCGAGGGCGTGCGCCTCCGTCCGTCGCTCGGCGGCTGCCAGCCGGCCTTCTCCGACGATGGCCGTTTCGCCGTCTGGTCGGCGGGTGCCGGCGGACCGATCGATGCCTTCGAGCTCGCGACCCGGCGCACGTGGACGATCCTCGAGAAGGGGGATCCGCACCTTCCCGCTGGCCGCGGGTACGTCTACTTTCCGGCGCTTTCGAACGACGCCTCGCTGCTCGCCGTCGGCGCCTCCGCCGGCGAGCACGACCACTTCCGCGCCGACTACGACATCTTCGTGCTCGAGCTCGAGCCGGCGGGGCTGGCACCGCGAGGGGAAGCCGTCGGCGTCGCCCCGCACCCCGCCGTAGACCGGTTTCCGGACCTCTTTCGCCCGGCGCGCGCCGGCGGCCGTCCGGCCTCTCCGCCCGCTGCGGCGACCGGAGGCGACGGCGGCGCGAGCCCGGAGGAGATCCGGCGCGGGCTCGCGTTCCTCTGGCAGGCAGCGAACACCGCAAACCGGATCCGGCCCGACGCGGCGAGCGAGACGCTGCAGGCGCACGGGCTCGCCTGGTTCGACCGCCATCGCGCGCTCGCCCTCGGCGGGGGATGGTTCTCGGCCGGCGCGGTGACCGGCGGACGCGTCGCTGAAGCCCTGCTCGCGAAACACCAGATGACACTCGCCCTGCTGGTGACGCCGGCCTCGCTCGCCGGGCGCGGCCCCCTCGTGGCCCTCTCCGACGGACCGCGCGCGCGGAATCTGCGGCTGCGGCAGGAGGGGGATCGGCTGGTTCTCGACCTTCGCACCTCCGACAGCCCGAAAGAGGGCACGTCGGTGGCGGTCGCGCGCCTCACCTCGACGGCACCGACGCACCTTCTCCTCACCTTCTCCCCCGGCCGGCTCGACGCCTACGTCGACGGCGAGCGCTCCGCCGCGGCCACCGCGACGATCGCCCTCCCCGGCGACCTCTTCCCCTGGCGTCCGCGTGCGCTCTCCTTCGGCGCCGAGACCGGGAGCGGCGAGCGCTGGCTCGGAACCCTCTCCGAAATCGCCCTCTGGAACAGGCCGCTCGGTGCATCCGAGATCGCCACCGAAGCCGCGCGCGTCCGTGCCCTGGTCGCCGCCCGCGTCCAGGCGCCGCGCACCGTCGTCGAAGCCCGGTGGCTCGCCACGTCGCCCACCCCGTCCCTGGACGAGATCTCCCCCTATCGCGAAGCGCTGGTGGTCGACGAGCTCGAGGTCGTGCGGCAGCTCTCCGGCCCGCCGCTGGCCCCGGCCCCCGCGCCCGGCCTGCCGCGCATTCGGGTTGCGCGCTGGGGGATCCTCGACGGGCAGGCGGTCACCGCTCCGGCGACGGGTGCCGCGCGCCGGCTGGTGCTCGAGCCGTTCGCGACCCAACCGCAGCTCCAGTCGTTCTACCTCTCCGACCGCCTGCCGAAGACCGCTGCACAGACGCTCTACTTCGACCTCGGAGCGGCTGCCGCTCCTTGAGGCCCGATCGACTTCGTATACTTGCCCGCTCGATGCCTGCATCGAACACCGGAACGGTCCGCGCGACCCGCGAGGAAGAGGCCCTGGCGGAGATCGGGAGCACCGTCATCGCGGGCGGCGCCGCAACGCTTCTCTGCGGGATCTTTCTCCTTCTGACCGTCGCTGGCGTCACCCTCGAGGGGATCGCGGCCGGTCTGGGGCGGCCCAACCTCCTGCACGGCGACTCCCGGCTCAGCTTCCCCGCGGTCATCGAGCTGCAGGCGCTCTGGCGGCAGCAGGGTGCGCGCGCGGCCGCGGGACGGATCCGTACCGCCGACATCGAGATCCAGGACCGATTCGATCGCGATTCGCGGCTGGCGGCCCTGCTGCGATCCCCCCTGCAGTCGCTCCTCGCCCGGCAGCTACGCTTCGGCAATTCGCAGGTGCTCATCGGCGGCGAAGATTGGCTCTTCTTTCGCGACGATTTCGACTACCTTACCGGTCCGCCTTTTCTCGCGCCGGCGGCGCTGGCACGGCGAGCCCGCGGCGCTTCGCGGCATCCGGCGGTCAACCCGGATCCGCTGCCGGCGATCCTCGGACTCGCCGCAGACCTGCGGGCGCGCGACATCGGCTTCGTTCTCGTGCCGGTGCCGACCAAGCTCGGCATCGCCTGGGAGAGATTCCTCGACCGGAAGACTCGCGGCGGCCCGGAGATCGCCAACCGGTCGCGCGCCGAACTGCTCGCCCGGTTGCAGTCGGAGAACGTCATGGTCTTCGATCCCGCGCCGCTCCTGCGCGCCATGGAGATCGCCGGCGAGCGCCCCTATATGCGGTTCGACAGCCACTGGAGTCCCGCCGGTCTCGATCGCGCCGCCGCCGGACTCGCGGCTTTCCTCGCCAGCCGCTTCGATCTCGGCGAGAGCATGCGCTTCCACCGCCAGGCGCGCAGCTTCGATCGCCGCGCAGACCTCGCCGACCTGCTCGGCCTCGACCCGGAGAAGAACCCTTTTCTCATCGAGCCGCTCGAGATTCAGACCGTCGACGGACCGGATCACAAGCCGTTCAACTCACGCCGCAGCGATGGGCGCGTGCTGCTGCTCGGCGACAGCTTCAGCCGCCTGCTGATCCGCAACAAGCGCAAAGGGGGCGATGCCAACTTCGCCGCTCAGCTCGCCTTTCACCTGCGGCGCCCGGTCGACATGCTGGCCGAGAACGACGCCGGCGCCGACTTCGCGCTCCGGGTGGATTGGCTCCGCCAACCGCACGAGCTCGACGGCCGCAGCGTCGTCGTCCTCGAGGTCGCCGAACGGGCGCTCGCCCTCGGCAACTGGACCCCGGCGCGCCTCGGGACGCCACAGCCTTGACTCCGGAGCCCTGAGCGATGGTCTTCAGCTCGCAGCTCTTCCTCTTCTGGTTCCTGCCGGCGGCGCTGGCCTGCTATTACGTCTCGCCGCGGCGCCTGAAACACCTCGTACTGACGCTCTTCTCCTACGTCTTCTACGGCTGGGCCAATCCGGCCTTCTCGGTCCTCCTGCTGCTGTCGACCACGATCGACTGGGTCGCCGGGCTGGTCATGGCCGGCACCACCCCGTGGAGCCGGGAACCGATCGCGGTGCTGCCGCCGGACCGGCCACGCAATCGTCGCGAACGCCTGGCGCTGCTGCTGTCGGTGACCTCCAACCTGTCGCTGCTCGGCTTCTTCAAGTACTTCAACTTCGCCGTCGACAGCTGGAACGGTATTGCTGGCGCGCTCGGCATCGACGCCGCGACGCTCGACATCGCGCTGCGCGTGACGCTGCCGCTGGGGATCAGCTTCTACACCTTCCAGTCGATGAGCTACGCCATCGACGTCTATCGCGGCGAGGCCAGGGCGTTGCGCAACTTCGTCGATTTCGCCTGTTTCGTCTCGATGTTCCCACAGCTCGTCGCCGGGCCGATCATCCGCTTCTCGGAGGTCGCCGACCAGCTCGCCAACCGCACGCACACGCTGGCGAAGTTCGCCCGCGGGGTCGCCTTCTTCTCGGTCGGCATGGCGAAGAAGGTCCTGCTCGCCAATCCGTGCGGGCGGATCGCCGACACCGTCTTCGACGCCGGCGCCCCGACCGTGCTGCAAGCCTGGCACGGCGTCGTCGGCTATGCCTTCCAGATCTACTTCGACTTCTCCGGCTACTCCGACATGGCGATCGGCCTCGGCCTGATGTTCGGCTTCGTGTTCGCGAAGAACTTCGACTCGCCCTACCTTTCGCAGTCGATCACCGAGTTCTGGCGCCGCTGGCACATCTCGCTGTCGACCTGGCTGCGGGACTACCTCTACGTTCCGCTCGGCGGCAACCGCAAGGGCGTCCGCCGCACCTACATCAACCTCGGCCTGACCATGCTGCTCGGCGGCCTCTGGCACGGCGCGTCGTGGAACTTCGTCCTCTGGGGAGCCTTTCACGGTGGCCTGCTGGCGCTCGAACGCGCCGTCGGAACCGAGCGCCTCTACGGCTTCCTGCCGCGGCCGCTGCGGATCGCCAACACCTTCGCGCTCGTCCTGGTGAGCTGGGTGTTCTTCCGCGCCGCCGACCTGCCGGCGGCGCTCGCCTATCTCGGCCGGATGTTCGGCTTCGGCACCGCCGCAGCCGCCGCGCCGCTGCTCTCCGGACTCCTGCTCAGCCCGTATCTGCTGCTGAGCTTCGTCCTGGCGGCGGCCGTAGTCTGGGGTGCCGAGCAGAGCTGGACCTGGACCCGTGAGCTCACGCCGCTCAAGATCGCCGCCGTTCTCGTCCTGCTGGTGGTGGCGATCGCCGCCCTCTCGACCCAGGATTACAACCCCTTCATCTACTACATCTTCTGATGGCGACGCCGCTCCTCCAGCCGTCGCGCGAAGCGGCGGCGGTCGCCGAGATCGCGGCGACCCGCGCCTCGGGCAGCGGCGCCTTCGCCCTGACGCTGTCCCTGCTCGGAGTGCTCGCCGTCGGGTCCTGGCTCGAGCTGGCGCGCTCCCACCATGGGGAACCCACCGCCTTCGCTGGCGGCGATCCGATTCCGTCGCCGGCGGATTTCGTCGCCGACTGGCGACGGGATGGGCCCCTCGCGGCCAATCGCGCCCTGCGCGCCGGCCTCGCCGGCCTCGAGGACCGGCTCGGGCGCGAGTCGGCGCTCTCCGCCGCGCTGCGGCCGGCGGCGCAAACCCTGTTGACCCGCCACCTCGACTACGGCAACTCGCAGGTCATCGTCGGCCGCCACGGCTGGCTCTACTTCCGCACCGAGTTCGACTATCTGACCGGGCGCCCGTTTCTCGCCTCGCACGAGCTCGCCCGCCGGCGCACGCTCGGGGCCCGCTATGCCGTCCCCGAGCCCGATCCGCTGCCGGGCCTTCTGCAGCTGCACGACGAGCTCGCCGAACGCGGCATCGAGCTCGTCTTCTTCCCGGTGCCGGTCAAGGCCCAGGTGCATCCCGAGGGCCTCGTGCGCTTCGCGGCGGTCCCGGCGGCCGGAGCGAGCGCACCGCCGATCGGGAATCCCTCCTTCCCCGAACTCGTGCGGCGGCTCGAAGGTGCCGGTGTGCCGGTCTACGACGCACTGCCGGCGATGCGCGCCGCGGCTCTCGCCGGCGAGACGCTCTACCTCGCCACCGACACCCACTGGAACGGCCGCGGCATGCGCATCGCCGCCGACGGTCTGGCGCGATTCCTGGCGCAACGTACCGCGCTGCCGCCGCGACCGCCGGCCGGCCTTCGCCGGCGGGGCTTCGACCACCAGCTCGAAGGCGACCTGACGCGCCTCCTGGGCTCCGGCCTCGACGGCGCGCTCTTTCCGGTGGAGGCACTCGTGCTCGACGAGGTCGTCGGTCTCGGCGACGTGCCGTACAACGTCGCGGCCACCGGGGCGAGCGACCTGCTGCTGCTCGGCGACAGCTACTCGCTGGTTTTCTCGGCGCTGCCGGGCGGCGGCGCCGCGAGCTTCGGCGAGCAGCTGGCCTTCGCCCTCGACCGTCCGGTGCGGCGCGGCGCCAAGGTCGCGACCAACAACCTCGCCGACCGCGTCCACTGGTTGCGCGACGACCCGACGATGCTCGAGGGCATCCGCGTCGTGGTCTACCAGGTCACCGCGCGGGCGCTCGCCTCGGCCGACTGGACAGCGGCCCGAATCCACCCCCAACCGCACAAGAGGAGAAAGCCTTGAACGAGCTCAACCAGCTGCGTTATCCGATCGGCCGCTTCGCTCCACCGCCGGCCTACACCGCGGAACTGCGCCAGCAGTACCTCGCCGAGCTCGCCGCCTGCCCCGCCGAGCTTCGCCGGGCGACCGACGGGCTCTCCTCCGCCCAGCTGGACACGCCGTACCGCGAGCACGGCTGGACGGTGCGGCAGGTCGTGCACCACGTCCCCGACAGCCACATGAACGCCTACGTCCGCCACAAGCTCGCCGCCACCGAGGAACAGCCGGCGATCAAACTCTACAAGGAGGCGCTGTGGGCCGAGCTGCCCGAGGCGAAGGGCGCCGACATCGAGCTCTCTCTCGTCCTCGTCGCCGCGCTGCACGCGCGCTGGGTGGCTTTCCTGCGCGCACTCGAGCCGGAGATGTTCGCCCGCGCCTTCGCCCACCCCGATCTCGGGCCGGTGTCGCTCGACCAGAGCGTCGCGATGTACGCCTGGCACGGCCGCCACCACGTCGCCCAGATCGACTCCCTGCGCCGCCGCATCGGCTGGTAGCGACCGCCCCGCACAGACTTCCGCGGCTCGTTCCCGCCACCATTCGACCGCTGTATGACGCCCGTCATGCAGCGGTTTTCTTATTTCTCCTAAGTTCCCTTCAACGTCAACGAAGTCTTTCCGCGAAGGAGGGAGCCATGCACGATCCGGGCAACACCACCGAGACGATCCCGCTCGGTCAACGGCTGTTCGACAGGCCGTTTCTGCTCCTCGCCGCCGGCCTCGCCGTGATGTTCCTCTTCTATACCGGCTGGGGGCTGTGGGAGATCCTCTCCATGCCCGCCGGAAAGTTGCCGTAAGGAGCGCGCCATGGAATTCCACTCCGGAATCGTCGCGCCGCAGGGCGTCTGGTGGCGCCCCGCCGGCAAGCAGGAGAAGCTCTGGGTGGCGATCGCCTTCGCCTGGTGCATGGTGCTGTTCGCGATGATGCCCTTCTGGCACATCCGCGGCGGCCAGAACCCTTCGGGCATCCGCACCCGCGTGACCCCCGAGGCCTACCTCGCGCGCGTCTTCACCTTCGTCGAGGACTACAAGGTCGGCGAGGACAACGGCATCCCGGTCGTCGCGCCGCCGCCGGGGAGCGACGTCTACCTCCTGGGCCAGATGTGGCGCTGGTACCCGGCGCTCGAGCTCGAGGAGGGCGTGAGCTACACCCTTCATCTGTCGTCGCTCGACGTCAACCACGGCTTCAGCCTCTACCCCGCCAACATCAACTTCCAGGTCGTCCCGGGCTACGACTACGGCCTCAGCATCAAGCCCAACAAGCCCGGCGAGTACCGCATCGTCTGCAACGAATTCTGCGGCGTGAGCCACCACAACATGCTGGGCCGCATCGTGGTCCGGCCGGCCAGGCAGGTCGCGCAGGCGACTCCCCAGGAGGCAGAATGAACACCCCCACAACCTCGCCCGGAGCCGGCAGCGTCGCCGGCGCGCCCTCCCCCGGCTCGGTCCTCGAGCGCTTCGCTTCCCGCCTCTGTCCGGTCACCGGGCTCAAGGTCAACGCGGACTCGGAGGCCCTGGTGCGCTGGAACGCCGTCGTCGGCATCGTCTTCCTGCTGGTGGGCGTCGTCGCCGCCCTGCTGCTCGCGCTCACCCGCTGGCAGGCGGTGCACCTGCTGGAACCGATCTGGTACTACCGCATCCTGACGCTGCACGGCCTCAACATGCTGATCTTCTTCATCATCTTCTTCGAGATGGCGATCCTCTACTTCGCCGGACCGATCGTCCTCGGATCGCGACAACCGGCGCCACGCCTTGCCTGGACCGCCTTCGCCCTGATGCTGGTCGGCGCGCTGCTGGTTGACGTCATCGTCCTGTGGGGCAGGGCGGACGTGCTCTTCACCTCGTACGTGCCGCTCAAGGCGCATCCCCTCTACTATCTCGGCATCATCCTCTTCGCCGTCGGCGCGCTCGTCGCGACGCTGCTGTTCTTCGCCGCCCTGGTGGTCGCCCGCCGCGAGCGGAGCTACCAGGGCTCGCTGCCGCTGGTCTCCTTCGGCGCCCTCACCGCGGCGATCATCGCCGTCATCACGCTGCTGCACGGCGCGGCCACCTTCGTGCCGGCTTTCATGTGGTCGATGGGTTGGATCCAGCTCGACCCCGAGGTCTACCGCCTGCTCTTCTGGGCCCTCGGCCACGCCTCGCAACAGATCAACGTCGCGGCCATGGTCTCGGTCTGGTACCTGATGGGCGGCCTGACGATCGGCGCGGTGGTGCTCAACGAGAAGGTGAGCCGCTGGGCGTTCGTGCTCTACGTGCTCTTCATCTCGATGGCCTCCGCCCATCACCTGCTGGTCGATCCCGGGTTCGGTCCGGCCTGGAAAGTCTGGAACACCAGCTACGCGATGTACCTCGCTGTGCTCGCTTCGATGATCCACGGCTTCACCGTGCCGGCCGGCATGGAGACCGGCATGCGGCTGCGCGGCTACGTCAAGGGCCGCTTCGAGTGGCTGAAGAAGGCGCCGTGGTCGGACCCCGGGTTCTCCGGGACCTTCCTCTCGCTGGTGATCTTCGGCTTCATGGGCGGCATCACCGGCGTCACCCAGGGCACCGAGCAGATCAACATCATCGCCCACAACACGCTGCGCATCCCGGGCCACTTCCACGTCACCGTCGTCGGCGGCACGGCGCTGTCGTTCATGGCCCTCACCTACTACGTCATCCCGCTGATCTTCCGCCGCAAGGTGGCGTTCTGGGGGGCGGCGAAGTGGCAGCCGTACCTCTTCGGCATCGGCATCGTCATCCTGTCAATGTCGATGACCTTCGCCGGCAGCTTCGGCGTGCCGCGCCGCAGCGCCGACATCACCTTCCCCAAGGCGCCGTTCACCCTCGAGTTTCCGCCGGTCGTGGACCTCCTGCTCGCCGGCATCGGCATCGGCGGGATCATCACCTCGACGGCGGTGCTGCTGTTCATCGCCATCGCGGTGAAGTCGGTCTTCTTCGGCGAGAAGCTCGATTTCGGCCAGCTCACGCCGGGGATGTCGGGGGTGCCGCAGGGCGTGATCAAGCTCCCGGCGCAGACCCACAGCGGAGAGACGGCCGAGACCGTCCACCAGGGCGGAGCGCCGGGCACCATCGTCCTGGTCTTCGTCTTCCTGGCCGTCTTCATCCTCTACTACTTCGCCAACTGGAAGGTCCTGTCGATGATCTGGAAGATCGGCTGAGCGGAGACCGCCGCATGCCGACCGCATCCGAATCCGCATTGCGTCCCGCACCGGGTC
>CAZQTL010000062.1:14606-18853 GCA_964595975.1 uncultured Thermoanaerobaculia bacterium
GTCCCGCACCGGGTCGCGTGTCGCGCGAGCTCCCCGCGCCGCCGCGCTTCGCCGTCGCAGCCTTTCTTCTCTGGCTCGTCGTGTCGGTCGGCTGGTGGGTCCTCGCGTTCGCGCCCCTGCCGGTGCCGCCGGAGTGGCTGGACCAGGCGCGGGCGGTCTGTTTCGGCTCGACCCCTTCCGGCCTGCCCGACAGCTACGGCTGGGTACTGCTCGTACTCGGCCCTCTGTCGATGCTCGGCTTCCTGCTCGCCGTCTGGGGCAGCGAGCTGCGGTCCGGCCTGCGGCTCGCCGCGCGCCGTTCCTGGGGCGTCGCCGGCATCGTCTGGATCTCGGCCGGCCTCGTGGGCGGCGGCCTCTGGGTCGCCCGGCGCGTCGAAGGCGCGCGCCGGGCGGCGGCGGCCTACGCGCCGGTCGTGGAGGCGGATCGCCTCCCCGATGCCTATCCGCGAACGTTCGATCCCGCGCCGGCCCTGGGCCTCGTCGATCAGGCCGGCGCGACCGTCGACCTCGCCGACCTCGGTGGTAAGACGGTGCTGGTCTCCTTCGCCTTCGCCCACTGCGTCACCGTTTGCCCGGTGCTCATCGGCACTCTCCACGCCGCCGTCGAGGGGCTGCCACCGTCGGCGGCGGCCGTCGTCGTCCTCACCCTCGATCCCTGGCGCGACACGCCGGCGAACCTCCCCGCCATCGCTGCGAGCTGGCGGCTCGAGCGCATGGCGGACGCCCGCGTGCTCTCCGGCGGCGTCGAGCAGGTCAACGCGGTGCTCGCCGCCTGGGGGGCGGGCGGCAACCGCGACGAGGCCACCGGCGAGATCACCCATCCCGGACTGATCTACGTCGTCGACCGCGACTCCCGCATCGCCTTCCGCTTCCTCAATCCGCCGCGCGGCTGGCTGATCGACGCCGTCGCCCGTCTCGAGCGCGAGCGTTCGTGACTCGAGCTGCCGATCCCCAGGCCGCCGTCGGCTCGGCCGGGCCGCCCACCGCGGTGCGCTGGCTGCGCCTGGCGACGGATCCGCTCGAACGCCTCCTCGACCGCATCTACGGCTCGCAATGGAATCCGTTCTACCAGAGCGGCAATCTCGCCGTGCTCGCGTTCCTGGTCTGTCTCGCTTCCGGCCTGGTGCTGTTCCTCGCCTACCACATCGCCGATCCGCACGGCTCGGTCAGGGCGATCCAGGAGAGCCTGCCGGGCGGCGCCTGGCTGCGCTCGTTGCATCGCTACAGCGCCGATCTCGCGGTGGTCGCGATCGCCGCGCACCTCCTGCGCAAGCTCCTGCAGGGGCACACCTGGGGGCCGCGGGCGCTCGCCTGGATCTCCGGCGTCGCTCTGCTGTTGCTCACACTGTTCTGCGGCTGGACCGGGCTGGTCATGGTGTGGGACGTCCAGGGTCAGGGAATCGCCATCGCCGGCGCCAGCCTGCTCGATCTGCTGCCGATCTTCTCCGAACCGATCAGCCGGTCGTTCAGCGGCGAAGTGCCGCCGGCATCGTCGTTCTTCTTCATGGCGCTCTTCCTGCACGTCGCCCTGCCGCTGGGCCTCGGCGCCCTGCTCTGGCTGCACGTTTCGCGCGTCTCGCGGCCGGCGCTCCTGCCGCCGCGGCCCATGATCCGCTTCCTGCTCGCGACGCTCGCCGCTGCAGCGCTGCTGGCGCCTCTCGACCTGGCGCCGGCCGCCGACCTCCTGGCGCTGCCGGGAGTCGTCCCGACCGACCTCTTCTTCGCCTTCTGGCTGCCCCTGACACATACGCTCGTGCCTGGGGAGCAGGCGGCGCTGTGGCTCGGCCTCACCCTGCTGCTCACCGCCGCGCCGTGGTGGTGGCGACCGCGCCGCGCGATCTCGGTCTCGTCGGTCGACGAGAGCCACTGCACCGGCTGCACCCACTGCTACCAGGACTGCCCGTACGAGGCGATCGCCATGGTGCCGCGCGCTGATCTGTCCCAGAGCTCCGCTCTGGTCGCGAGGGTCGACCCCGACCGCTGTGTCGGTTGTGGCATTTGCGCCGGATCCTGCGCGCCGATGGGCGTGGGACCAGCCGACCGCGATGGTCGGTCCCAGCTGGCTGCGGCGCGCGACTTCCTCGCCGGCTTCGGCCCCGCGGGACCGAGCGGGCGGGAGGTCGTGCTCCTCGCCTGCCGCAACGGCGGCGCCGCCCAGGCGGCGACGCTCGGGTCGCCGGGAGTCGTCCTGCTGCCCACGGGCTGCTCGGGCTCGGTACACTCGTCGGTCGTCGAGCTGCTGGTCCGCCGCGGCGTCGGCGGCGTCTTCGTGCTCACCTGCCCGCCGCGCAACTGCTACTTCCGTGAGGGACCGAAGTGGCTGGAGGCACGCCTCGCGCACGGTCGCGACGCCGCCCTGCATCCGCGCGTCGATCGCCGCCGCGTCGCCTGGGCGAGCCTGTCGCCGACCGAGAGCCCGGCGTTGCGCGCCGCCCTGACCACCTTCCAGGCGTCGGTCGCCCGCCTCGTGCCGGTCGCCGAAGAGCAGCCGGAGATCGCGCCGATCTGTGCCACCGAGGACGTCGCCGAGCTCGTCGAGGCACCGCGTGTCTGATTTCGGAAGCAGCTTCGGCGCCCGGCGCCTCCTCCAGCTCGCCGTGCGGCTCGTGGTGGCGCTCGGTCTCCTGCTGGCGATCGAGGCGCTGGCGCATCTCCCGCTCGGTGCGCCGGCCGCGGGCGCCGCCGTCCGCCTCGCGATCCGCACCGCGGCGGGGAAGATCGAGATCTGCCGCGACGTCGCTCCCGACGAGCTCGCGCGCTTGCCGATCCACATGCGCCAACCCCGGATCTGCGACGAACATCCGGTGGCCTACCGCGTGACGCTGCAGCTCGACGGCGAGGTGTTGCGCGCGGTCCGCGCCGAGCGCCGCGGAATGCGCGGCGACCGGCCGCTGGTCATCGACGAGCTGGTCGCCGTTCCGGCCGGGCGGCACACCCTCGGCGTCCGCCTCGAGCCGGAGGTGCCGCCGGACACCCCGGCGACCGTCGCCGCCGGCCTGCCCCAGGGCGCCCTCGAACGCGCCCTCGAGCTCCCCGCAGGACGCATCGCGCTGGTGACCTGGGACGGCACGGCCGGCCTCGCCGTGCGGCAATAGGCTCGCAGCGGGCCCTTCACGGGGCCGATTCACCGCCAGAGCGTATCGGCCGTACAATCGCCGCAACGTGTTCCCGCTGCCTGCCCATCTGATCGAGATCGCCGCTCTGCCGACGGTGCGATTCGCGGAGACGCCGTTCCCGCTCCTGCTCGCCGCGCACCAGTCGGCCGGCTCGAGCGGCCTGCTGGTCGCGCGCCGCGGGCCGATCGAGAAGCGCGTCGTGCTCGACCACGGCGTACCGGTCGAGTGCCGCTCCAACCTCGCGCACGAGACCTTTTCGCGCTTCCTCGCCACGGCCGGGCGTCTCACCGACGAAGAGGCCAACGCCGCCCTGTCGCGCTCGGTCGCGCGCGGTGTGCTGCTCGGCGAGGTGCTGGTTGAAGAAGGCAGGATGGACTCTGCCGAGCTGCAGCGCCTGCTGCAGCAGAGTCTGGCGCGCAAGCTCTTCGACCTCTTCACCTGGCGCGACGGCGAGATCACCTTCGAAAGCGGCGAGTTCACCACCGCGGCGGCGCTCAAGGTCAAGGTCGGACGTCTCGTCCTCACCGGCATCGAACGTTTCGTGCCACAGGAGACGATCGACGGCGCCATCGCGCCGCACGCCGGCGAGCTCTTCGCTCTCCACCCCGACGCCGCTGCGCGCGCCGAGGATCTGCGGCCGACGCCTCACGAGCGTGCGCTCCTCGCCGCTCTCGAGCCGCCGCGGCGGCTCGAGGAGCTGCTGCCGCTCACCGGCCTGCCGCTCGCCGAGCTGTCGCGGCAGATCTGGGGACTGGCCCTTCTCGGCCTGGTCCTTCCGGCCGACCGCCTGCCCGGGCGCACGCGCAAGGAGGAGCCGCCGGCCGTCGCTCCTGCCGTCCGGCCCGCTCCGAGCGGCGAGGAGGCGGCGCGGATCCGCGAGCGCGTCGCCACGGCCTTCGCCAATCTCCGCCAACAGGATGCGTTCGACCTCTTGGGCGCCGCCGACGCCACCACCGTCGACGAGATCCGCGCCCGCTACTTCGCCTTCGCGCGCAAGTTCGCCCCCTGGCAGTTCGACACCGCGGAGCTCGCGAGCGCCGCTCCGGCCGCCGAGGAGCTGTTCGCCGCCGGCGCGCTCGCCTTCGCGCGGCTGAGCGACGCCCGGGAGCGCGAGGCGCTGCGCGCCGCGCG
>CAZQTL010000063.1:0-18785 GCA_964595975.1 uncultured Thermoanaerobaculia bacterium
CGAGCTGGCGGATGCGCGCGAGGGCGAGAACCACCGGATCGTCGGGCGCGCCGCTGCCGCTCTTGCCGGCGCCCGCCAGCCCCTCGAAGAGCAGGCGATCCTGCCGCACGCGGAGCGAGCCGAGCGTGACGTGTCCTTTCAGCTGTTCGCCGGTACGGGGATCGATGACGCCGCCACCGTAGGACCAGCCGCGGGTCGCGCGATGCACCCACTGGATGACGTTGTAGCGCACATCGAGAGGGTCGACGCCGACGGGCAGGAGCTCGACGCGGAACGCGTCGTCGAAGCCGGCCGCTTCGAAGGCGGCGGCCCACCATCCCGCCCCTTCGAGAAGCGCGCTGCGCACCGGCTCGGGAGCCGCACGGTCGACGTAGTAGACGATCGGCTTGCGCACCGCCGAGCGTTCGGCCGCGGGATCGACCTTCTGCAGCCGGTGCCGGACGATCCAGCGCCGCTCGATCGAGCTCGCCAGAGGCGCCGCGTAGTCCTGGAAGCGGATCGCGTAAGAGCCCATCCGCGGATCGAACTCGCGCGGCGTGTAACCGGTATCGGGCAGCCGCACCAGCGACTGGTGCTGAACGAACGAGAGCGCCCCCGGCTCGGTGGCCACCGCGCGAACTTCGTCTCCCGGCTTCGCCCCGACGAACGTGATCGTCGACTCGAGCTCGATGTTGTCGGGGAACGCCACGCAGCGCTCGACGTCGATGGCGCTCTTCTCGCGGTCGAAGGAGAACCCTCCCTGGCCGGACTCCGCCAACCGGTCGGCGACGCCATGGGCATCGCGCAGCAGGAACGGGCCGAGATCCACCAGCAGCTCGCCGCCGGCATCGCGCGCCAGGACCTCCGCACTCCAGATCACCGAGTTGGCGAACGACTCCTCGACCGCCCGCGTCTCCTCCGCCGACTCGGAAAGCGCGCGGAAGCGCAGGTTGACGACCTCGAACAGAACCTTGCCGCCGAGCTCCCGCAGTCGCAGGAGCTGCGGCTCTCCGACCTGTCCGCGGTCGAGACCGACGGGATTCGAACCCAGGCCGGTGACGATGCCCTCGTAATAGATGTACTCGCCGATCGTGCCGCGGGGGCCGCGAGCCGGAGGCAGACGGACCAGCACCTTGCCGTGCTCGACGTCGACGAACAGATCCAGCAGGCCGGATCGCGAGGCGAATCCGGCGGTCTTCGCGGCGATCAGCGACACGGCGGGGACCCGTCGGTCTCCGGTGGCCGCCGCCGCGGCCTTTCCCTTCGACGAAGCGCAACCGGCGAGCAACGACAGGCCGAGCAGGAGGCCGACAGGAGAAAGGGGCGATTTCGACCTCGGGCGACTCATCCTCACTCCAATTGCGGAGACAGATCCGCGGGCCCTCATCCTAGCCTGTTCCGGGCGGCTTCCCGCTGGCGAGGGAGCGCGCCTCGAGCGGCGCCTGGCCCAGCCAGACGCCGATCTGCCGGCCGAGCCGCATCCATGCCAGCGCCCACGCCAGACCGAGCGCGGCCGCGACGGCGACTCCGGCGAGCCATCCGGACCCCGCCAGACCGGCGACCTCCGTCACCTTGGCGCCGAGGTCGTCGCCGATCAGGAGCCGGCGGCCGCTCCAGGGCGGCAGATGGACGACCGCCAGAGAGGCCATCTCGTAGGCGTCGCCGGAGAGCGAGAGCAGCGGCGCGAAGGCCGCCGGCAACGCCGCGCCGAAGGCAACCGGACGGGCTGCGCGCGCCGACCACCGCAGCCACCAGAAGCCGGGCCAGAGCGCGAGCGCGAACGGAGCCAGGTCGGTCGCGAGATAAACCCAGTCGCTGCCGCCGGTGTCGAAGCCGGAAAGCCTGCCGGCATACGTTCCTCCCGGGACGACGAACGGAAACAACCATGCCAGCCAACGGGCGCCGTAGACCGGATCGATCTCGAGCCGCGATACCTCTCCGCCCGACGCCCAGCAGCCGAAGGCGTGCAGCAGCTCGTGCGCCGGGACGTAGACCCACCAACCGGCGACGAGCCCGGCGCCAACCAGCAGGAGCGACCGCACGCCGTTGCGCAAGACTCCGTCGAGGCCATGGAGGAGCTCGAGAAAAGGGCCGGTCAAGAGGTCGGCGAGCGCCGCCCGGGAGAGGCTCAAGGCTTCTCGAACTGCCAGTCGATGGGCTCGATGGTGAGCGCCTTTCCGTCGGCGAGCAGGAAGCTGGCGGAGAGCGCGACCGTGGGGGCTCTCTGCGTCAGTCTGAGCTCGATGCCGCCGCTCGTGACTTCCTGGTGCTCTTCGAGCAAGGGAAGGTAGAGACGCGCCATGTTCGCTTCGCGGAAGGCCCGCATGGTCCCCTTCTCGCCGTCGACGAGAAGCTCGACGCGCTGGAACTCTCCGGCCTCGACATTGCCGACCGTCGCTCCGGCGACCTGGATCTGGACGTAGTTGCTGTCGAAGAACGCCAGGTCGGTGCTCTCGGAGCTGCGGTTCGCCAGGCGCACCCGCACGACCCAGCGGCCGCCGGAGGTCGAGACCCTCTCGAGAGCCAGGTCGAGGGCCGGCGCCGCAGCGTCCGGAGCGAGCACGTCGGCGAGGTTGTCCACCGAGAGCGACAGGCGCTCGTCGTCGCGGCGCAGCCGGTAGAGGGCATCGCCCAGCCGGCGCGCGGACTCCCAGGCGCCGAGGCGACGCCGGAACTCCTCGAGGAATGGCGTGGCCGTCCGCACGACCCGTATCGACTCGCCGGGCGCGAGCGTCCATGGCCCAGCGCGCGCCTGGCCGCGCGCCGCGAACTCCCAGACCTGGCGATCGATTCCCTGCAGGCTGAAGCCCGGCTTGAGCTCCAGGTTCCGCGCCCGGATGAGCTCGCCGAGCGAGAGCGCCGTCGAGATTTCGCGCGTCTCGCCCTGCCGTCCGCGCAGCGCCGCCGTACCCAGAGTGACGGCACCGGTGAAGTAGGGGCGCTCGAGCGCCTCGAGCCGGTGGAAGCTCTCCTCCACCGCTTCGAGATCCCAGGCAGCCGGGTCTTCGCTCTCTCCCGGTCGCTGGCCGTAGATCGTGCCGACGACGAAGTCGACGCCGGCGGCGATCGTCCTGGCCTCCGGCGCGGCGAGCGCCTTGCGCCCGAATCCGGCGGAGACGAAGTACGAGCTGCCGAGCAGGGTCCGCAGCCGCCCGAGCGTCTTGCCGAGACTCTCGGCGTGCTCGCCGGCCTCGACCTCGAAGTGGTATCCGACGACCGCCAGGCCGCGCTGTTCGGCGGCCACGCGCAGCGATGAGAGCTCCGATACCAGAGCGGTCGCCAGGCCGTCGGGCGGCCGGTCACCGGGCGACCAGCGTCCGGAGACCACCAGCGTCGTGCGCGTGCCGCGAGGAACCGGCGGCGCGGCGATCGGCCGCAGATGGGGATTGCCCCGCCACTCGATCTCGGCGGCGTCGAGGAAGATCTCCTTGAGACCGAGCGCGGCGAGCCGGCTCTGCGCCGCCGCATCGAGCTCTCCCGAGTCGGCAGTCAGCCAGAGCACCGAGCCGGCAGCTTTCTGCGGCCTGGCGCCGCCGAAACAGCCGGCGGTGAGGCCGCAGAGCAGCAGGAGGGTGAGACAGGCGAGGCGCGGGGAGGTCATAGCAGGGGCATTGTAATCGTGACCTCGAGTCCGCCGGCAGCGAGGTTCCGCGCCCGGATCGAACCGCCATGTTCTTCGGCCACCCGCTGGGCGATCGACAGACCCAAGCCGGTGCCTCCTACCTGGGTCGAGAAGTAGGGTTCGAAGATACGCGCCAGCATCTCGGGCGGCACACCCGGCCCGCGGTCGGAGACCCGGATCTCGGCGCGGTCGCCTAGCCGCTCGGCCTCGATCGTCACCTGGCCGCCGCCTGCCGACACCCGGATCGCGTTCTCGAGCAGGTTGCGCAGGGCGCGCCCGACCAGTCTCGCGTCGAACCGCGCCGGCAGACTCTCGCCGGTCCCGGCGAGCACGATCTCGACGCCAGCGGGCGGCGCCGCGCGATAGCCCTCGACGACCTCGCGCACGGTCTCGGCGAGGTCGCCCGGCACGCGGACCGACTTCGGAATGCGGCTGAAGGTCGAGAACTCCGTCGCGATCGTGCGCAGCTCCTCCACCTGGCGCAGGATGTTCTCGGTGCAGCGGTCGAACACGGTCTCGAAGTGCGGTCGGTCGCGCTTCCACACCTCCTGCAGATGTTCGGTCGAGAGCCGGATCGGAGTGAGCGGATTCTTGATTTCGTGGGCGATGATCTGCGCCATCGCGGCCCATGCTTCGAGCCGCTGCGCGCGCAACACTTCCGAGATGTCCTCGACCACGAACAGAGCCGCCGGCTCGCTCTCGCCGGCGAGCGGCACCCAGACCAGCGACCAGTCGCGCTCCTGACCCGGCGCTCCCCTGGGGCCCGCGAGACGCAGCGTCGCCTGGGCGAGCTCGGCGCGGCGTTCGCTCACGAAGCGGGCGGCGCCGGCGAGCTCCGGGCTGCGTCCGAGGCGTTCGGCGATGCGGTCGCCCGGCGCCACCTCCAGCAGCTCCCGCGCCACGCGGTTGGCGAGCAGCACACGACCGGCCTGGTCGAGATAGACGACGCCCGAGGTGACGTTCTCGATGATCCCCTCGACCAGGCGCTTCTCGCGCAGCAGCTGCTCCCGTCCCTCGGAGATCCGGCGCGCCATGCGATCGATCGCTTCGGCGAGCGCCGCCAGCTCGAGAACCGAGGACTTGACGCCCAGGGCGGCGGCGCCCGCGGCGATCCGTTGCGTTCCGCCGACGAGCTCCATGATCGGCCGCGTGAAGGCGCGAGCCAGGCGGGTGCCGAGCGCGGCGAGCAGCAGGAACACCGCCAGCGTCGCGAGCAGAGTGCGGCGCCGGATCAGCGCGGTCTCGGCCGTCGCCTCTTCCTGCTGCGCGAGGAGCGGCATCGACAGGAAGAGTCGCGTCTGCCGCGCGTCGAGACCGGGCACTGCCAGCGGGGCGTAGAGCTCGAGGTACTCGGACCCCCCGGTGCGCGCGGTGCGCGAGGCCTCGATCTCTCCACCGAGCGCCATGCGCGGCCAGACCTCGCCGGGAATCCGCCGCGGCAGCAGCCCGGCGGCGAACAGCTCCCGCTTGCTCGAGGCGTAGACCTCGCTCCCCCAGTAGAGGCTGATGTCGTGGCCGATGACGCGCGAGAGCCAGACCAGGATCTCGTCGTCGATCGCCGTGCCGATGCCGAAGCCGGGCTCGAGGGTGAGGACGTATTCTCCCAGCACGCGCTGCGCCGAAGAAAGCGCCGCCTCGGCAGCGAAGCGCTGCTCGCGTGCGACCCGGCTCTCGAGCGTGCGGGAGAGGAGGGCATAGAGCAGCACCAGCGGCACGACGAGCAGCACGGAAAAGAGCAGTATCAGCCGATTCGCATACGAGCGCGTCATGCGCGCGAACAGGTCGCGCGCGGTCGCACGGGGCAGCGCCAGCAGGCAGCCAGCGGCGAGAAGCGTCGCCGCGGCGAATAGTGCGCCGGCGGCATGCACACCGGCCCTTTCGAGCGCAGCCGCCGGCGCGAGCTCGCGGGCGAAGAGGGCCACCGCAGCGCCGCCGCGCTCGCTCAGCACGACGCGGGCACGACCGTCCGGGGTGAGGATCTTTCCGACGCCGGCTATTTCGGACGCGCCCGCCTCCACCGCAGCACGCACCTGCACCAGCGAAGGCGTCGCCTCCCGCCAGGGCGAGGCGAGCACCTCGCCCTCCGGCGAGTAGAGCACCGGTGCCGGATCGGGTCCGGGAAGTCCGCCCGACCCGGTGCGGGATCGCGCCGCGCCGCCGCGCAGCAGGGCCGCTGCGAGGTCTGCCGGAGCGGCGGCTTCGGCACCGAATCCGGGTCGCGGCACCAGCCAGAAGCGCACTTCGCCCACGGCCCTGCCGCCGCCGACGAGCGGATAGCGGCCCTCGATCCGCTCGTCGCGCCAGGCCGGCGGCACCAGACCGCTCCAACGCGCCGGCGCCAGGTCGAGCTCGAGCGCGTCCGTCAGCGGCAGGCCGTAGGCGAAGCTCGACGGCGGCATATCCGGACGCTCGATCACCACCGCCGAGATCGCATCCAGCCGCGCCAGCGGCGAGCCTCGCCAGAGCACGAACGCGAGGTCGTCCTCGCTCGTCCGCGGCAGGGCGGCGGGAGCCACATCCGCGAGGTCGAACCGGTCGAAGAAGGACTCCAGCCCGGCGGCGAGGGCCGCCTTGCGCTCCGCGTCGGGTGGCAACAGCGCCGCGAGCGGGGCGCTCAGGCGCGCGATCGAGCGCAATCGGAAACCGATCTCCCAGGCAGTCGCCGCGATCGCGACCGACATCAACAGCACCGCGATCACGCCTGCGGCAGAGCGGCCGGCGCCGTGCGGCAGCGAACGACTCGCGAGGACGGTGCCGGCGATGAGCGGCGCGAGAGCCCAGAGACCGTGATCGTGCCCCGCCGCCGCGACGAGGATCAGCGCCAGCGCCGCGCCGAGGCGGATCCTGCCCGCCGCCGGACTGGACGGCTGCGGCACCGCCAGGACGAGGACTCCGAACAGCGCCGCCGCCAGGCCCAGGCGCGCCGCCCCGGCCGCACCGGTAAGGGCGAGGCCAGCGCCGAGGTCGAGCTCGCCGGCAGGCCAGTAGCGCGAGAGCAGGGCAATGCCCGCAATGGCGCCGACCGCCAGCAGCACGGCCACCGTCGCGCTCGCCCGCGACCGTCCTCCGGCGGTTCCGCCGCGGCTCCAGGCCCGGTACCAGCCCAGGCCGGCGAGCGCCAGTCCACCAACCAGCACCAGGAGTCCGGCGGTGGGGACCTCGAGGCCCAACCCGAGCACGGCGACGCCGGAGAGGGCCAGCGCCGAGACCTCGAATACCCGCAGCGGGCGTCGCAGCACCGTCCCGGCAAGCACCGCGAGGGCGAAGCCCCGCAGCGCCGCCAGGCCGAAGAGCCCGAGGCCGATGAACAGTGCGGCCCGGCCACCGCCCGTCTCCGGTCCGCCCTCGACCCGCTCCCAGCCGGCGGCAAGCACCAGGGGCGGCAGTCCCGGGGAGCGAATCGACCGGCTTCCGGCGAGGACTGGAGCCGGCGACACCGCCTCTCCACTGCCGAAACCCCAGGCCCAACCGGCGGCATCGCCCGGCATCGGGCTCCCCTGCCCCCTCTTCACCGCGAGCCGCGGTCGCTCCGCCTCGCCGCCGTCGAGCGGCGGGACCCCGCGGCGAGACCGGCTTTCGCCGCAGACCAGCTCGTAGCGCCCGCCGTCGCGACCGGAGAGGTTGCGCGCGACGATCGCCGTCGCCGAGGCCGCGCTCTGCAGAAACAGGCGGCGCCCGCGGCTCCCGGTGCCCGCCTCGTCCTCCGCCGCCGGAAGGGCGACGCCCTCGCTGCCGGCGGAACCCAGATCGTGCAGCAGTCCCGCTCCTCCCCAGGCGAGCGGCTGCCGGTCGGCGTCGAGCAGGAGAAGGGTGAGGCCGGGAAGTCGCGACTCACGGGCGAGCCGACCCAGCCGATTGAAGGCCTCCAGCTGACCGGCGGCATCTAGCGGCGGCGGCGGAAGTTCGGCGAGCGCGCGCTCGGAGCTCGCCTCGAGCTCCGCCCAGTAGGCCCGATACTGCCCCGCCAGGAGCTCGGTCGGCGGCGGGGCTGCGCGTTTCCACTGCAGCTCGCTACCGGTCGCCACCGTCAGGACGAGCGCCGCGATGCCGCCGCAGATCGCTACCAGCCAGCGCTCGCGCCGCGGCGGCGCCCAGCGCCAGAGCCAGAAGAGCCAGGCGGCGAGCGCGGCGAGCGAAATCCGATCCTCGCCGGCGAGGAGGGCCGCCCCGGGAAGGAGCAGCAGAGCGAGCTCCAGCAGGTCGGGCCGGCTGGCGGTGCGGACCGCGGCGACCCGCGCGCGCGCAGCGGAGGAACTGGGCATCCTGCCGCGGCTAGCTCGTTCCGGGGTGCGTGCCGGGACGCCCCGCGAGCATCGGCAGGTCGACGCCGCGCTCGCCGGCGCAAGCCAGCGCTTCCGGGTAGCCGGCGTCGGCGTGGCGAGCGACGCCCATGCCGGGATCGCTCGCCAGGACACGGGCGATGCGCGCCGCAGCGGCGGGCGAGCCGTCTGCCACGATGACCATGCCAGCGTGCAGCGAGTTGCCGATTCCCACCCCGCCGCCATGGTGGACCGAGACCCAGGTCGCACCGTTCACGCTGTTGATGAGCGCGTTGAGGATCGGCCAGTCGGCGATGGCATCCGAGCCGTCGCGCATGCCTTCGGTCTCGCGGAACGGCGAAGCGACGGAGCCGCAGTCGAGATGGTCGCGGCCGATGACGATCGGCGCCGACACCTTCCCCGAGGCGACGAGCTCGTTGAACCTCAGGCCCGCCCGGTCGCGCTCGCCGTAGCCCAACCAGCAGATGCGGGCCGGGAGGCCCTGGAACTCGACGCGCCGCTGCGCCATCCGGATCCAGCGTTCGAGCTTGCGATCGTCGGGGAAGAGCTCGAGGATCGCCTCGTCGGTCGCCCTCAGGTCCGCGGGATCGCCAGACAGTACAGCCCAGCGGAAGGGCCCCTTGCCTTCGCAGAACAGCGGACGGATGAACATCGGCACGAATCCGCCGATGTCGAAGGCGTCGGCGACCCCGGCATCCCGCGCCTGCCCGCGGAGGTTGTTGCCGTAGTCGAAGGTCACCGCGCCGCGGCGTTGCAGCTCGAGCATCGCCCGCACGTGTGCCGCCATCGAGCTCATCGCCCGCCCGACATAGACGGCCGGGTCTCCGCTGCGCAGGCGCAGCGCCTCGGCGTAGCTCATTCCGTGCGGAACGTAGCCATGCAGATTGTCGTGCGCCGAGGTCTGATCGGTGACGACGTCGGGCACGACGCCGTCGGCCAGCAGGCGCTCGAGCAGCTCGACCGCGTTGACCTCGACACCGATCGAGACCGCCTCGCGACGCTCGACCGCCTGCCGCGCCCGCGCCAGTCCGGCGTCGAGAGACGGCGCCCATTCGTCGAGGTAGCGCTTCTCCAGGCGCTTCTCGATCCGAGTCCGGTCGACCTCCGCCACCAGGCAGACGCCCTCGTTCATCGTCACCGCCAGTGGCTGGGCTCCGCCCATCCCGCCGAGCCCGGCCGTCACCGTCAGGCGGCCGGCGAGGCTGCCGCCGAAGTGCCGGCGCGCGAGCTCGGCGAGCGTCTCGTAGGTGCCCTGCAGAATCCCCTGCGTGCCGATGTAGATCCACGAGCCGGCGGTCATCTGGCCGTACATCGTCAGACCGAGCCCCTCCAGGCGACGGAACTCGTCGATGGTCGCCCAGCGCGGCACGAGGTTGGAGTTGGCGATCAGGACTCGCGGCGCGTCGGCGTGGCTCCGGAACACCGCCACCGGCTTGCCCGACTGCACCAGCAGGGTCTCGTCGTCGCCCAACCGGCGCAGGGCGCCGACGATGGCGTCGAAGCACTCCCAGTTGCGCGCCGCCTTGCCGGAGCCGCCGTAGACCACCAGATCCTCGGGACGCTCGGCGACCTCCGGATCGAGGTTGTTCATCAACATGCGCAGCGCCGCCTCCTGCAGCCAGCCGCGGCAGGAGATCGTGCCGCCGCGCGGAGCGCGGACGAGCCGGCTCATTCCGCCCTGGTTTTCGCTCATGTCCGGATTCTAATCGCAGAGACGGCGCGCCCGCAGAGACGCTGCGACCCCGACCCGCCGGTCAGTCCTCGACGCCGGCGTCGCCACGTCCGCGCTTGCGTTCGGCCTGCAGCTTCTTGGCGCGCAGGCGACGAGCGCCGGCGGCCCGGGTCGGCTTGGTCGCGCGCCGGGTTCGCGGCACGGTCAGCGCGCGCTGCAGCAGGCTGGAGAGGCGCTCGATCACGTCCTGGCGGTTCTTCTCCTGAGTGCGGTAGCGCTGCCCGAGGAGAACGACTTCCCCCTCCTTCGTCGCCCGGCGGCCGGCCAGGGCGAGCAGGCGGACCTTCACCTCGTCGGCGAGGCTCGGCGAGCGCAGCACGTCGAAGCGCAGCCGCACCGCTGTCGCCACCTTGTTGACGTTCTGTCCGCCCGGCCCGGACGACCGGATGAACTCGAACGTCAGCTCCTGCTCGGGGATCTCCATCGATCCTATTGTCCCACGCCGCCGACCGGTCCCTCGTGCTAGCGTTCCCGCCCGCATGAAGAGCTCGCACAAGGAGTGGGTCGCCGCCGCAGCGTGGGCTTTCCTCTCGACCGTCGTCCCCTGCGCGGCGCAGGGCGGAGACCCGCAGCAGCAGGAAGCGACGCCGCTGCCGGCCGGCCTCTCGCCTGCGGAATTCGGCCTGCCGCTGCCGGCCGTCGACGCGCCCTTCGCGCCCCCGGCCGGCGCCGTCTTCACGCCCGCGGAGTACGCACGCAACCAGGGCCTGATTCTGCGATGGGGGGACTTCAACAGCATTCTGCGTGCGATCACCGTCGCCATTACGACGAACGATCCTGACGCCATCGTGACCATCGTCGTGGCGAGCACGGCGCAGCAGAGCTCTGCCGAGACTTTTCTCGCCGCCGGCGGCGCCGATCTCTCCCAGGTCGCTTTTCTCGTCGCCGACTCGAATAGCGTCTGGATCCGGGACTACGGTCCGCGTTTCATCCTCGAGGACAAGCAGCTCGCGATCGTGGACCACGTCTACAATCGGCCGCGACCCGACGACGATGCGATTCCCGGGGCGTTCGCCACCGCCTGGTCGCTGGCCAGGTACGACATTCCACTCGTCCACGGCGGCGGAAACTTCCATCTTTTTCAGGACGGCGACGCCTTCATGACGGAGCTGGTGCTGGACGAGAATCCTTCGCTCAGTGAGCTTCAGATCCAGACCTACTATCAGCTGTATCAGAATCTGAACGTCACGATCTTTCCCGGATTTCCCGAGAACTTCGACTCGACCCGGCACATCGACATGTGGATGTTGCCGGTTCGCGACAAGGTGGTGATCATCGGGCAATACCCCATGGCGACCGGGGCTCCCTACACGATCACCGAAGCGGCGGTGGCCGAGCTCGAGTCGCGGGGTTATACCGTTTTCCGCACGCCCGCCTGGGGTGGCAACTTCCAGACTCACTTCACCTACGCCAATGCGGTGGTCTTCAACAAGCTCGTTCTGGTTCCGCAATACAGCGGTCGCCCCACCGAGAACGCGCAGGCCATCTCCGTTTTCCAGCAGGCTTTTCCAGGCAAGCAGATCCTCGGCATCGACGCCAGCCAGATCGTCTCCTCTGCCGGCGTCTTCCACTGCATCGTGATGCACGTGCCCGACCCGCTGTGGATCTTCGACGACGGCTTCGAGACCGCCGACGCCTCGGTCTGGTCGTTCGTCAGCCCTCCATGAGGGAGGAACGCAGCCGCCGGTCGGCCGACGAGGTCGGCGCCGTGCGCAGCGGCAGGCGTAACCGGAAAACGCTGCCGCGCTCGAGCTCCGACTCGAAATCGATCGTCCCGCCCATCTGCTCGGCGAGCCTGCGCGAGAGCGCCAGACCGATGCCGGTGCCGCCATGGCGGCGGGTGTTCGAGGGATCGATCTGGGCGAATCGCTCGAAGACGACGGCGCGCTGGTCGGGACCGATGCCGATTCCCGTATCCGCGACCTCGACGACCAGCTCGACCTTGCCGTAGTCGAGCCGCTGCGCCGCGAAGCACGCCCGCACCTCGCCGGCGTCGGTGAACTTCACCGCGTTGCCCAGGAGGTGACGCAGGATCTGGCGCAGGCGGCGGCCATCGGCGATCACCTGCAGGTCGTCGTCGATCCGGTTGTCGATCTCGAAGCGCAGCTGCTTGTGCTCCGCCGCGATCCGATGCCGCTCGGCCGCCGCGAGGAGCAGGGCCGCGAGCGGAAAGGTCTCCTCCTCGATCGCCGCCCGCCCGGCTTCGAGCTGAGCGAAGTCCAGCAGGTCGTCCACCATTCCCAGCAACCCCTCGGCGGAGCGCTGCGCCGTCGCGGCATGGCGGCGCTGCTTTTCGTCCAGAGAATCGGAGCTCAGCACCAGCTCGTTCATGCCGAGAAAGACGTGCAAGGGCGTGCGCAGCTCGTGGCTGACGCTGGCGAGAAACTGCGACTTCGTCCGGCTGGCCGCGAGTGCCGCGTCGCGCGCCGCCGCGAGCTCGGTATTGCGCAGCTCCGCCTCGGCCGCCGCCCGCCGCAGGCGCGCGATCGACACGAGGCCGGTCAACATCACCGCCAGAACCGCCGAGACCACCGCCAGCGCGTCGAGCCGGCTGCGCGCGATCGCCTTGATCCACAGGTAGGCGTCGTAGTCGACGCCGAGCACGGCCTCGACCCGGCCCGACTCGTCGTGCATCGGCGTGAAGCTCGAGATCCAGGTTCCCCAGCGGTCGGTCAGCGGCACCTTCTCGAACGAGACCTCGTCGGCGAAGGCCCGCTCCAGCGCGGGCACCGCGTTGGGATAGGGCTCGCCGATCGCGGTGCGGCTCTCGCGCGCGCCGGAGAACACTCCGTTGCGGTCGTAATCGGTTTCGGAGTCGACCACCAGCACGACCTTGCCGTCGCCGAGCCGGCGGAAGGTGTAGATGTCGCTGACGATCGTGTTGGCCTGGAGCCAGCGCTTCTCCGCCTCGATCATCGCCAGATAGCGCGGGTCGTCGCGCGCCGTCCGGTCGCCGATGCCGGCGTGGCCCATGAGCTCGAGCTCGCGCGCATAGGTCGGCGCCATCGCCGAGATGAGGCGCTCGAGCTCCCCCGAGGCCCGCGCGCCGGCGGCCTCGACGTAGAACCAGCCCGGGACGAGGACGATCAGGAGAAAGGCCCAGGCGAGGTTGCGACTGCGCCGCATGCCCGACCGCCACCCGACCACGACCGTCGCCACGACCGCGATGGCGGCGACGATGACGAAATCCCAGGGCGGATGCACCATGGCGGAGCCCGCGTCTACTCGAGACCGGAAAGTCCCGGAATCCCGCTGGAGCGGAGGAGGCCTTCGGCGGCGGCGAGGTCCGGCGCCATCTCACGATCCTCGATCCAGGGGGCGACGGTCCCCCGCACCCACTCGTGCACGGACTCGAGGGGCGCGCTCGACCGCAGCGGCCGCAGCAGGTCGATGCCCTGCGCCGCCGCGAGCAGCTCGATGGCGAGAATCTGGCGCACATTGGCCGCCACCTGCCCGCACTTGAGCGCCGCCCACATCCCCATCGAGACGTGATCCTCCTTGTCCGCCGACGTCGGGATCGAGTCGACGCTCGCCGGGTGGGCGAGTCCCTTGTTCTCCGAAACCAGCGCCGCCGCGGTGACCTGCGCCATCATGAAACCGGAGTTGAGGCCGGCGTTCGCCACCAGGAACGGCGGCAGGCCGGAGAAGGTGTCGTTGGTCAGTTTCTCCGTCCGCCGCTCGGAGATCGAACCGAGCTCCGCGAGGGCGATGGCGAGAAAGTCCGCCGCCAACGCCATCGGCTCGCCGTGGAAATTCCCCCCCGACAGGGCCGTGCCCTCCGCCGCGAAAACCAGCGGATTGTCGGTCGCCGAGTTCATCTCGATCGCCAGGCGCCGCTCGACGTCGTCGAGGGTGTCGCGCACCGCGCCGTGCACCTGCGGCATGCAGCGCAGCGAATAGGGGTCCTGCACCCGCACATCGCCGGCGCGGTGGGAGTCGCGGATCTCGGAACCCTGGAGAAGGGACCAGAGATTGCGCGCGCTGGCGAGCTGGCCGGGGTACGGCCGGACGGCGTGGATGCGCGGGTCGAAGGCGGCGTCGGTGCCTCGCAGCGCGTCGGTCGCGAGGGCCCCGACCAGGTCGGCGATGCGCACCAGGCGACGCGCTTCGAGCGCCGCCAGCGCCAGCAGCGAGGTCATCGCCTGCGTGCCGTTGACCAGTCCGAGTCCTTCCCGCGGAGCGAGGCGCACCGGCGCCAGACCGGCGTCGCGCAGCGCCTCGGCGGCCGGCACGAACTTTCCGGCCCGCCGCACGCGGCCGCGGCCGAGCAGGGGAAGGGCGAGATGCGCGAGCGGCGCCAGGTCGCCGGGCGCGCCGACCGAACCGCGGCTCGGCACCTCGGGCAGCAGATCGTGGTTGAGCAGGGCGAGGAGCTTGTCGATGAGCAGCGGGCGCACGCCGGAGTGCCCCTTGGCGAGCGTGTTGGCGCGCAGCAGCAGCATGCCGCGCACGGCAGGGTCGGGCAACGGCTCGCCCACCCCCGCGGCGTGCGACAGCACCAGCCGCTCCTGCAGGGTCTCGAGATCGGCGTCGGCGATGCGGACGTTGGCGAGGTTGCCGAAGCCGGTGTTGACCCCGTAGACCGCCTGGCCCGAGGCGACCGAACGCTCGATCACCGCCCGCGCCGCCGCCACGCGCTCGCGCGCCGCCGCGGTCATCACCACATGCTCGCCGCCGGCGGCGACGGCAGCGAACTGTTCCAGCGACAACGACCCACCGGTCAACTCGATCAAATGCGCCCCCAACTCCCGGGTCCGCGTCTGGCCGCGGTCCGGGCTCCTAGCCTACTAGGAGAAGCTTCCCCTTGGGACGTCAGTCCGACGAGCGCGCGCGCGCCGAGTCGCGCGGCGAGCCGCCCCACTGCCGGCTCCAGGCGCGACGCAACTGCAGATCCGAGCGGAACCCGGCCGACTCCGCGGCGCGGGTCACGCTGGCGCCGCGTTCGAGCGACTGGCGCGCCCGCTCCAGCCGGATCGACTGCAGATAGCGTAAGGGCGAGACACCGGCGTGGTCGAGGAAGAGACGCAGCAGGTGCCGCTCGGTGACGAAGCCCACCGCGGCGAGCGCCGCCATGTCCCAGTCGCGCTCCGGTGCGGCGAGGATGGCGTCCTGCACCCGATGGACGGCGGCGTGCAGGTGGCGGCGATGAATCAGGAACGGCGACAGCTCCGGATCGCGCGGCGACCGCCGCAGGTAGACCACCATGTCCTCGGCGACACTCGCGGCCAGAGCCTCGCCGCAATCCTCGGCGATGAGATGCAGGGCGAGGTCGATGCCGGCGGTGATCCCGGCACTCGAGGCGAGCGGCCCGTCGAGCAGGAAGACGCGGTTGTCCACCACCTGCGCTCGCGGCGCCAGGGCGCGCAACGCCGGCAGCAGCTCGTGATGGGTCGTGCAGCGGCGCGTCCCCAGCAGACCGGCGCGCGCCGCGAGCAGCGCGCCCGAGCAGATGGTGATCAGCCGGTGTCGGGACTCCGCCGCCGCCAGGGGACGGGCGAGCAGCCGCGCCAGCCACTCCGCCGTGGCATTGATGGCCGGCGTGGTCCGCTCGAGCTGGGCGCTCGGCTGTCCGGCGAGCACCACCCAGGTCGGCAGGGGCAGACTCTCCGGCAGCGGCTCGAGCTCCGCGAGAGTGAGTCCTACGGAGGTCGGCACGCTCGCTGCCACGCTGGTGAAGCGCAGACGGAAGCGCGGCGGCAGGCCACGCCGCTGGCGATGAAGGTTGGCCAGCTGGAAGGCCTCGGCGGGTCCGGCGACATCGAGCAGCAGGCAGTGCGGGGCGACGACGAACAGCAGGTCGATGAGCGGCGGCGGAGGCGCGGGCATGAGCTGGATCGATCCGGTCCGGCCGAGCATGCACCAGATTCGCGCCGCCCGCCAGGCGGGACGGCACGAGATGTCCGAAACTGCGCCAAACCTGTCGCCAGCTGCCGCGACGCGATGCGTCGGAGTTCCTAGCATGACGGCATGTCCAGCTTCGTTCGGTTTCCAGCCCCCCGGCCGCGCCGCTCTCGGCGGCTCCTGATGTTGCTTCTCGGTGTTGCGGTCTCGACGGCCGGGGCGTCCGCGAGCCCCACTTCGCTCGCGGCCACCGCGGAAGCCGAAACCGGAGTGGACACCGCTCTCCGTCCCGGCGACGACTTCTTCGCCTTCGCGAACGGCGCCTGGCTCGCTGCGACCGAGATTCCGCCCGGCAAAGACCGCGCGAGCGCCCGCACCGAGATCGCCGACCGCACCAGCCGCCAGATCGCCGACCTGTTCGACGACGCCAACTCCGCCCCAGCGGGGTCGATCGCTGGCCAGGTGGCCGACTTCCGGACGGCATGCCTGAACGAGACGGCCATGGAGCGTCGCGGCCTCTCCGCCCTCGCTCCCCGGCTGGCGCAGATTGCAGCGGTCGAGGATCGGGCGGCGCTGGTCCGACTGCTGGGCGCCTGGCTGCGCGCCGACGTCGACCCGCTCAACTGGGGGATCTACGACTCCTCACACCTCCTCGGTCTGTCGGTCGAGATGGGCAACCACGGCGAGCCCGAATACGCCGCCTTCCTCCTCCAGGGCGGCCTCGGGCTTCCCGACCGCGAGTCCTACCTGAGCAGCGAAGCCGCCGCGCAGAATCAGCGCGCGCGCTACCAGGAGTACGTCGCGACTCTGCTCGCGCTCGCCGGCTTCGATCGCGAGCCTGCCGCTTTCGCCCGCGCCGCGGCGGTGCTGGCGCTCGAGACGGCCATCGCGCGCAGCCATGCGCCTGCCGACGAGTCGGCGAAGGAGAGCAACGCCGACAACCTCTGGACCCGCGCCGACTTCGCCCGCCGGGCACCGGGAATCGACTGGCAGGCGTTCTTCGCCGCTGCCGGTCTCGCGGGCCGGTCGAGTTTCGTCGTCTGGCAGCCCAGCGCGGTCGAGGGCGCGGCGGCGCTCGTCGCCGCGCAACCCGTTGCGGCGTGGCGAGACTATCTGCGCGTCCGCGAGCTCGACCGCCATGCCGATCTCCTGCCGAAGGCGTTCGCCGAAGCGGCTCGGTCGATGCACCCAGGCTCGGCGCACGGCACAGCCGCCGAGAGGGCGCAGACGGCAACGCTCGGCGCGCTCGCCGAAGAGGTGGGGCGCCTCTATACCGATCGCCACTTCCCTCCGGATTCGAAGGCGCGGGTCGCGCGGATCGTCGCCGACGTCGTCGCGGCCTTCCGCCAGCGAGTCGAACAGGTGACCTGGATGTCGGCCGCGAGCCGGACGGTCGCCCTGGCGAAACTCGACCGTCTCGAGTTCGGCGTCGGCTACCCGGACCGCTACCCCGGCGGCCCGGCGCTGGCGATCGATCGCGAGGATGCCGTGGGCAACTTCGAGCGCCTCGCGGCGCGCGCCTATGCCCGGGCGATCTCGCGCCTCGGCCAGCCGGTCGACCGCAAAGAGTGGTGGATCGCGCCTCAGACCGTCGGCGCGGTGCTGCTCTTCCAGCAGAACGCCTACAACTTCCCGGCCGCGCTGCTGCAGGCGCCCAAGTTCGATCCGACCGCCTCCGACGCCGCCAACTACGGCGCCATCGGCGCCATCGTCGGCCACGAGGTCAGCCATTTCGTCGACACGCTGGGGGCCGACTACGACGCCATCGGCGCCCGGCGCACCTGGTGGACCGCCGCCGACCGTGCCGGCTACGACGCGGCGACCGCGCCGCTCGTCGAGCAGTTCTCCGGCTATCGCCCCTTCCCAGATCTCGGCGTCGACGGGAGAAAAACCCTCTCCGAGAATCTGGCCGACCTGGGAGGCCTGGCAGCCGCCTTCGACGCCTACCGCAGATCGATCGGTGACCGCGCCAGTGACCCGGAGCTCGTGCGCCGGCTCGACCGCCAGTTCTTCATCGGCTTCGCCCGCGCCTGGCGGAGCAAGATCCGCCCGGAAGCGGTGCGCAAGCAGGTCGCCAGCGACGATACCCACGCGCCGGAGAGCTATCGCGTCGCCACGGTGCGCAACCTCGACGCCTGGTACACGGCGTTCGACGTCCAGCCCGGCGCCGGCTCTACCTCGCGCCGGAACAGCGCGTCAAAGTCTGGTGAGGAGAACGGTGTGCGAATCACCGTCGTCGAGCTGCCGCACGAACCCTGGGCGCTGGAGGCGACCTGGGCCGAGCTTTGTCACCACACCACGAGCGAGCACTCCGAGCTGGTGCTCCTGCCAGAGCTCGCCTTCGTCGAGCCGCTATGGGAAAGCGCGAATTTCGATCCGGAGCGCCTCGTCGCCGCGGAGGCCCTGAGCGGCCTCTGGCTGCAGCGCCTGCCCGAGCTGGGCGTTCCCGCCGTCGTGGGCGCTCGCCCTCGCCGACTCGGAACCGACACCTTTATCGAGGCTTTTCTCTGGACCAGGAGCGACGGCGCGCCGACCGCTCTGCGCTGCAAGCACTACCTGCCCGACGAACCCGGCGCCTGGGAGGCGCGCTGGTTCGCACGCGGCGAAGCGGAGTTCCCGGTGTTCGAAACGGGAGACCTGACCTTCGGCGTCAACCTCTGCACCGAGCTCTGGGCGCTCGAGACGTTCGGCGGCTACGCCGCCGCGGGTGGCGTCCAGGCGATCCTCTCGCCGCGGGCGACGGAGGCGGCGACGATCGAGAAGTGGCTGGCGGTGGGCCGCGTCGCCGCCATTCGCTCCGGCGCCTACAGCCTGTCGTCCAACCGGGTCGATCCGACGGGAACCTGCGGCGGCGGCGGCTGGATCATCGATCCCGACGGAAGGCTCCTCGCGCTCACCCGTGCCGCGGAGCCGTTCGCCACCCTCGACCTCGACCTCGCGCTCGCCGCCGCCGCCCGCGCCACCTACCCGCGGACGGTGTTCGCGGCGCCTACTCCCACTCGATCGTCCCCGGCGGCTTCGAGGTGACGTCGTAGACCACGCGGTTGATGCCGCGGACCTCGTTGACGATGCGGTTGGCGACGCGGCCGAGGAGCTCGTAGGGCAGGTGGCTCCAGTCGGCGGTCATGAAATCGTGGGTCTCGACCGAGCGCAGGGCGAGGACGTTCTCGTAGGTGCGAAAGTCGCCCATGACGCCGACGGTCTTGACCGGCAGCAGGACCGCGAAGGCCTGCGAGACCTTCTCGTACCAGCCGCTCTCGCGCAGCTCGGCGAGGAAGATGGCGTCGGCCTCCTGCAGCAGCGCGACCTTCTCCGCCGTCACCTCGCCGAG
>CAZQTL010000064.1:0-5626 GCA_964595975.1 uncultured Thermoanaerobaculia bacterium
GCCATGGGCGCCGCCGCCGACAGAGGCGCAGGCGCGGACAGGGGCGCAGGCGTCGGCATCGGCGCCGCGCGCGGCGCCGGCGGCGGTGTGGCCTGCGCGAGACCTGAAAGGGGGCTGGTGATCGCCAGCAGCATCACCGCGGCGGAGAGCGGCATGAAACGGAGGGGCGTGCTCATCATCCTGGACTCCTCGTCGTTGGGCTGGTTCTCCCGTCGGTCGTGCCGGCCGGGATGCGGGTCAGGTCGAGAAAGAGATCGGTGGTTTCGTTGCCACCGAGGGAGATTCGCGAGCGACGGTCGGCCAGGGAGCGCAACTCCTCGAGCTCGCTCTGCAGGCGGCGATGCTCCTCGACCAGGGTGGCGCGACGCGAAGCGCGCTCCGCCGCCACCTCGAGCGTCCAGGCTCCCAGACCGGCCGCGACGACGCATGCTCCGGCGACGAACGACAGGCGCCGCCGCCGGCGTCGCGACCGGCTCACCGCCGCCTGCTCGGCGCGAGCCAGGACTGCGGCCCGAAAGTCGCTGTTCGTCGCCACGGCGGGTCCGGCGCGCAGCGCGCGGCCGACCGCGGCATCGAGGTCGGCGTCCGAAAAAGGCCAACTCATGAGGAGACTCCTTTCCGGTCGAGCTGCAGCTCTGCCCGCAGGCGCTGGCGGGCGCGGAAGAGCCGGCTCTTCACGGTCGCTGCGCGCAGGCCGAGGAGGCGGGCGATCTCTTCGACCGGACGCTCCTCGAGGGCAGCGAGAATCAGCGGCGCCCGAAAGGCGACCGGCAGCTCCGCCACGGCGCGCGCCAGCTTCGCCTCGGCCTCCTCCCGGAGCAGCCGAGCGTTGGCCTCGGCCTCCTCGAAGGGCTCTCTCCCCGGGTGGTTCCCGAGCCAGCCGAAACGGCCGAGCTGGCCCGAGAGCAAGGCGCGCAGGCGCACCCGGCGCCGGCGCTCGGCGCTCCTCGCCAGGCGGGTACCGATGCTGTAGAGATAGGCCTCGAAGCGCCCCTCTTCGCGGTAGCGGCGGGCCGCCAGCCACAGGCGGACGAACGCCTCCTGGGCGAGCTCCTCGCCGGCATCGCGGTCGCCGGCGAGGCGGGTGAGGTAACGCACCAGGGCATCGCGGTGACGCTCGACGAGGGCGCCGAAGGCCTCCCAGTCCCCCTCCCGGCTGCGCGCCATCGCCGCGGCGTCGGCGCCGGTGTCGGTGTCGGCGAGGGCAGACTCGAGCACGCTCATCATCTCTTCCAACGCGCGGCGGGCGAATTGGTTCCCGGGCGGCGCGGCGGCCGGCGACGACGCGCCGCGATCAGGCGCCCGGTTGCGGCAGCCAGACGAGCCCGACGCGCACCACTTCGACGTCGGTCTTCTTCGGCTTGAGCCCCTTCGCCGCCAGCGCCAGGTTCTGCGGGTCGGCGCGGCTCTCGACCTCGGCGATCGCCGCCGCGAGCTCCTCCCTGAGCTCGGCGATGCGCGCCTGCACGGCCTCCACTCCCTCTTCGGCGAGGCCGACGTCACGCGACTCCTTCATCGAGCGCGAGGCCGAGCGCGCCGAGCTCGCGGCGCGTGAAAGCGTCGCCGTGGAGAGCTTTCGCCGCCCGAACAGCGCCCCGGCGACGGCGCCGAAGACCGAGGCAGCGGTGGAGATCGTCTGTGCTGTCGCCTGCGACTTCTGTTCCGCCACCTTGGCCTGCGCCCGCCGCAGCCGCTCGTCGAGGGCGGCGAACTTCGGAGCGAGACGCGCCTTCACCTTGTCGACCTCGCCGTCGCGGCGTTCGCGGGCGACGACGGCGAGGCGGGTCCGGAACTCCCCTTCGCTCTCGCCCGGCTTCGAGCTCAGGCCGAGCTCCGCGCTCGAGTAGATCGTCAGCTCCTCGGAGCGGGAGAGAAAGTCCTTGAACGACTTCGCCCAGGTCTCGAAGCTCTTCGCACGCGCCGCCTCCGGCGGCAGATCCGCGTAGCCGCGCGCGCCGGCCGGCGCCACCTCGGAGAGTCCGGCGGCGTCGATCGGCGCCGAGCCCGCCCAGTCGACGAGGAGGGCGCCGCCGGCGGCGATCGGCAGAGCTCGCGCGACCTCGCGAGTGAAGCTCCAGCCGGCGTCGGAGCTCTGGAAGTGCACCCTTCCCTGACCGAGAATGGCGCCGGAGTAGGTCGCCCCCTCGCCGCCGGCGCGTGCGAACAGCACCGGAATCTCGCTCGGGAGGATCGGCAGCGCAGCACCGGCAGCGCCGGCGGGGCCCGCTGCGGCGGCCGCTCCGGCACTCGCCGGAGCGGCGCTTCGCTCCGCGACCGGCGTCTTGAGCCGGCGGATCTGATCGCGGGTGAGCGGCCCGGCGAGGTAGGAGAGCGCCCAGCGGCTCTCGAACAGCACCGGCCTCTCGTCGTGCACGTTGTGCAGCAGAAAGCGGCGCGAGCCCAACCCGGCCAGCAGGCGCGACAACTCCTGGCGGTCGATGCCGCCGGCGACGCCTTCGAGCCCGTCGAGGACGCGCGCCAGGTCGCGTTCGGTCTGCAGTCTTCCGAGCAGCCAGGTGCCGATGTTCGACAGCGCCTTGTAGTCGAGGTCGACCGGATTCTGCGTCGCCAGCACGACGCCGAGCCCGAAAGCGCGCGCCTGTTTGAGCAGCGTCAGCATCGGCCGCTTCGACGGCGGATTGGCGGTCGGCGGCAGGTAGCCGTAGATCTCGTCCATGTAGAGGATCGCCCGCAGACTGCTCGTCCCCTGGCGGGCGCGCATCCAGGCGAGCGTCTGGTTGAGCAACAGGGAGACGAAGAACATGCGCTCCGCATCGGACAGGTGCGCGATGGACAGCACCGCGACCTGCGGCCGTCCGTCGCTCGTGTAGAGGAGTTGCTGCACGTCGAGCGGCGTGCCTTTCAGCCAGACCTCGAAGCCGGGGGCGGCGAGCAGCGCGTTCACCGTCATGGCGAGCTCGAACCGCTCCTTGGCGGGATAGAAGCTCTCGAGCGGCAGCACGCCCACCTTGTCGAGCGGCGGCTTCTGGATGTCGGCGATGAGCTGCGCCAGGTCGTAGCCCTTGCCGTCGCGCCAGGCGCGGTCGAGCAGCGACGAGACCAGGATGTGCTCGCGGCTGCGCAGCGGGTCGCCGGCGATGCCGACGAGTCCGAGCAGGCTCGTCGCGGTCGACTGCACGCGCTCGCCGAAGAGCTCGGCGTCGTCCACCAGCTCGGGCGGCGGCGCGGCGAAGGTGGCGAGAATCGAGACCGGCTCGCCGGCGTTGCTGCCCGGAGTGAAGATGCGGAAGTTCGCCGCCGCCTTGAGACGCCGGATGCGCTCGCCGTCCTGCCCCCAGGAGGCCAGCCCCTTCTGCCACTTCGCCGCCTCGGCTGCGGCGTAGGCCGGCACGTCCATCCCCTTGCGCTCGGCCTCCTCCGCCTGCACCCAGGGCTCGAAGTCCTTCGGCGCGAGATCGGGAAAGGTCAGCAGGAGGTTGGTGAGGTCCCCCTTGGGATCGATCACCAACGCCGGCACGCCGTCGATCGCCGCCTCTTCGAGGAGCGCGATTCCCAGGCCGGTCTTGCCGCTGCCGGTCATGCCGAGACAGACCGCGTGCGTCACCAGATCGCGCGAATCGTAGAGCAGCGGCTCGTCGATCGTACTTCCCGTCGCCACATCCACGGGCTTGCCGAGATAGAACAGCCCGAGCTTCTCGAAATCCTGCATGCCGGCCTCCTTCAGAGATCCGAATCCTACCCGAGCGCTGGCGCGCGAAAGACGACGGCCCGCCTCGTTTCCGAAGCGGGCCGTCGCTGCAGCACCGACCGTCGAAGCTCGAGGCCTCAGGGCACGGCGGCGCTCCAGCGGGCGGTAGTTCCGACTTCGAAACCGTCCTGGTAGATGAGGTTGGCCGCGCAGCTGGTGACCTGGATGTCGTCCAGGTACCAGCCTTCCCGGCTGGTGCCGGTGTCGCTGCCGAGACGGAAGCGGAAGTTGACCGTCTGACCGGCGTAGGCTGTCAGGTCGACGACCGACTTGGTCCAGTTGGCCGGATCGCCGCACCAACCCTGACGCCCGCCGAGCGCGTTGTTGCCGGCGTCGACGAGACCGTCGTAGGGATCGGTGAGGAGGCCCGCCGTGACCTGCGTCCAGGTGGCGCCGCCGTTGGTCGAGACCTCGAGGTTGCCGGCGTCATAGCAGCCGGTCGGACCGTTCGACTCCATCGTCTGGTGATTCCAGTAGACCAGCGCCACCGGATTCTGCCCGCTCGGAATCGCCACCGCGGGCGAGACCAGCTGCTGGTCCGACTGCACCGCGGGATCGCCGGCGAGCCAGGCAAACGTGCCGCTGTGGGTGCGGACGGAGGTCTGCGCCCAGCTGTTGCCGGTGCCGGTCGAGGTCCACGCCCCGGCGCCGTTCTCCCAGCCCTGATACATCCGCTGGTAGGACGCGGTGCCGACCGCGGTGCAGGTCTCGAACGTCGTCAGCGTCGTGAAGCTGAAGGTGGTCGAGTCGTTGCCGGTGCCGCAGAGGTTGATCGACCGCACCCGCCAGTAGTAGGTCGTGCTCGACTCGAGGTCGCTCGGGATCGCCTGGCTCGTGCCGGTGATGGTCGTGGTGTAGTTGATCGAGGTGAAGGCAGGATTGTCGTCCACTTCGAGAACGTAGGTCGTGCCCTGGGTCGCGGCTGCCCAGGAGAGCGTCGGACGCAGCGCGACGCCGGTGGCGCCGTTGGCCGGCAGCGACAGCACGGGCGCCGACGGCACGGCGGTGAAGAGCTCCAGGCTGTAGTCGACCGCATGCGCCGGACCGGTGACCGGCGTGCCGGTGACGGTCATCGTGTAGGTGCCGGGCGCGGCCGAACCGGTGCCGGTGACGGTGAACGTCCCGGCGACCGGCGGCACCGACGGATCGTTGCTGAACAGCGCCGAAGTGCCGCCGGGCAGACCGGCGACCGAGAGGTCGATGCTGCCGGTGTAGCCGAAGTACGAACCCACCCCGAGGTTGTACACCGCGTCGGCCGGCGCGCAGATCTTCTGCGCCACCGGCGACGGCGCGAGCGAGAAGTCGGGCGTGCCGCATTCGGCGAACTTGAAGGCGCCGATGCGCAGCCTCCAGGCATTCGTGCTCGTCACCGGGTAGTACTCGTTGACGTGCCAGAAGGTGCAGTCGTCGGTCGGATCGACGGAGAGCGAGGTGTAGTCCCCCCAGCGGTGGCCGGTGGAGGTCTGCGAGCCGGTGCCGGCATGGTAGATCCCCTCCCCCTGCGGCAGCGTGCCGGGCGGGTCATAGGCCAGCCGGCCGGTGTAGCGCAGGCTGGGAAAGACGCTGGTCGCGTCGGAGGCGCTGTAGCCGACAGCGAGATCACCGCTGCCGTCGACCGCGGCGCTGCCCATCCAGCGGTGCACGCTGTCCGGCGAATAGGTGCCCTGCTGGTAGATGGTCGGCGTGCCGTTGGGATCGCGGATCTCGTACCAGCGGACGCCGGCGATGCCCGGCGTCGCCTCGACCGACTGGTTGGTGACCAGCGACTGGTAGACGCCGAAGTTGCGGTACGACAACCGGTGCAGCGGGCGCTGGCGGTAGGAGAGGATGTCGATCTTGACCGCCGTGCCGGGCTGCGGGATGCAGTCGCGCGCCCCGGGCGAGCAGGGGAAGACCGAATCGAACGCCGCGGTGGGC
>CAZQTL010000064.1:5726-8836 GCA_964595975.1 uncultured Thermoanaerobaculia bacterium
GGCGCCGACCCCTGCGAAGGGCCCGCCCGAGCCGCCCGTGAACTCGCGGGTGCTGATGTAGAAGCCGTCCGACCACATGCCGTGCTTCGGATAGTCGGGGAAGTTCGTGCCGGTGGTGAACGCCCAGCGGTAGTAACTGCCGGTCGGATCGGCCGTCTGCGAGACGGCGACGCAGTTGAAGAAGGTGGGGCCGGCGGCGGTGAACTGGGTGAGGAACCAGCGGTCGTCGAGCTGGTCGTAGATCACCACCGGGTCGCCGGCATTCTCGGTCTGGCAGGGGCCGCCGAAAGTGGACCAGAGCGTATTGATGTTCACCGGTCCGAACAGCAGCGTGCCGGTCTTGTTGTAGACCGCGAACTGGGAGTTGTACATCACGACGACGTGATTCGGGCCGACATCGCCGTTCGGGTCGGGAGGCGTCGCCCCGGTGGGGTTGCTGGGGCCGTCGAAGCCCGCCGTCGGCCCGGGAATCTCGACACCGGGCTGCAGCGTGAAGGCCCGCTGCACCGCCGCGTCCAGGTCCTGCTTGCCGAGCGGTCCCTCGAGGCCGGTCGCGAGGTCGTCGGGCCACTCGAGCTCTTCGAGATCGGCCTCCGGGAGGTCCGGCCGGAGCGACGTCAGCGGCGCCGAGAGGTCGAAGTGTGCGACCGGCAGCACGCCGCGGTAGATCGCCGGCGGCGGCGCGGCGGCGGCTTCGTCCGCCCGAACGGCCGTGGCGAGACCGGCGAGGGATGCGACGGCGAGGGCGAGGTACGGACCGGCTCTGAGGGTACCTTTCATGGTGCAGCCTCCGTGGTTCTGTCGCGACCGGGGCCAGCGCGGCCGATTGCCGGCGTCTTCAGCCCCAGCTTCGCGGATCCAAACTCTCAGGGAGCGGCGTGAGGTTCTCGGCCCCCGTTTCGTCGAGGTATACCAGGTCTTCGAGCCGGATGCCGAAACCGTCCGCGGGATCCGGATCGTACAGTCCGGGTTCCAGGGTCAGCACGTCGCCGGCTGCCAGCAGGCCGTCGGCTTTCGCGTGGCGCTTGAAACTCGGGTATTCGTGCAGCTCGAAGCCTACACCGTGTCCGAGGCCGTGGACAAAACCGCGGAGCGTCCCCGGTTCGGAGAGCGGCGTCGGATACCCGCGGGCCGTGAAGGCCTCGCAGACCGCCACCTGCACGTCCCAGCCGTGCACCCCGGGACGGATGGCGGCATGCGCCAGGGCGAGGGCCTCGCGCACCGCCGCGAAGGCGGCCGCGATACGCGCCGGGGGTTCGCCGACACAGAAGGTCCGCGTGCAGTCGGCGAACAGGCCGCCGCGCGGGAACAGGTCGACGACCAGCGTTTCGCCGGGGCGCAGGACGCGCGACGGGGTGCCCGAGCTGTGCGGAACGCCGCCCTCCCCCCCCGGGGCGACGATGTTGCCGCGCGGCTGCTCGAGTCCGGCGGCGGCGAAGACGCCGGCGATCTCAGCCTTGAGGCGCGCCACGGTGAGCGCTTCCCCCTCGAGGTCGAGGGCGCCGTCACGTGCGCTCGCAGCCGCGAGCAGACTGGCCACGGCGCGCATCGCCCGCTCCGTCGCGGCGGCGACGCGGCGGATTTCCGCCAGCTCGCTGGCGCTCTTGTGTCTGCGGATCTTGAGCAGCGCCTCGCTCGCCGCTACAAAGCTCCACCCTTCGCCGGCCAGCCGGGAGAGCACCTCCGCAGCGAGACCGAACGGCAGCCGTCCGGCGAGCGCGATTCTCCCGGGAGCGACCCCCGAGCGCTGCAGCGCCTGGGCCAGGACGTTGGCGTGGAAGGCCCCGGGATCGGGGGTGTCGCGCGACCAGCGGGCCACGTCGAGCTCCTCGGGCGTGAGGAGATCGAGACCGGTAGCGGCGGCCTCGTCCCGCTCCATCGGCGTCAGGTAGCCGAGTCGAGGCCGCCCTCCCGGCCGGACGACGACGAGCGCTTCGCCGAGCTTCGCCGGGTGGACGAAGAAGGCGCGCTCGGGATCGTCGCCGGCTGCGGAGAGCAGCACCAGCGCCCTGGCCTCGAGCTCGCCGAGGAGAGCCGCCAGGCCAGCGGCGCGCCGATCCCGGTCGCCGTTCAAGTCAGCGCGTCAGATGTGTTCGGCGACGAGATTCTTGAACATCGCCTTCGGCATCGCCCCGGCGGCCCGCTCGACGACCGCGCCGTTCTTGAACAGCACGAAGGCGGGGATGCTCGAGATGCGGAACTGCATGGCGAGCTCCTGGTTCTCGTCGACGTTGACCTTGGCGATGCGGAGCTTTCCGTCGAGCTCTTCGGCGAGCTCGTCGAGGAGCGGCGCGACCATGCGGCACGGGCCGCACCAGGTGGCCCAGAAATCGATCAGAACCGGCTTGTCGGACTGGAGAACGGCGGACTGGAAGTTCTGCTGGTCGACCGTCAGGATTTTGCTGCTGGCCATCGCCTGGATCCCTTTCTGTGGAAAATCACTGCCCTTCCCGGCTTGCTCAGCGGTCGCCGATCGGCTCGCCGGGACCGGTGTTCCCATGAGAACCCCGGAGATGCGAAAAGTATTCTCGACTCGCCTGGACATCGCGCCCGATCTGGGTCGAAAGCTCCAGGACCGACGGGAAGAGCATCTCATCCCGCAGCCGCTTGTGGAAGAACAACTCGATGCGCTCGCCGTAGACCTCGCGGTCGAACTCCAGAATGTGGCTTTCCACGGTCGGCGGGCGGTTGCCGGGGACGGTCGGCCGGCGGCCGATGTTGGTCACCGCGTCGAAGCGGGGGCCTGAATCCGGGTCGGGAAAGAAGCCCACCCGGGTGGCATAAACCCCTTCCAATGGAAGGAGTTCACCGTCGGGTCGAAGATTCACTGTCGGCCAGCCCAGACGCCGCCCCAGGCGGTCGCCCTCGACGATCGTGCCGGTCAGGCTATAGGGCCTGCCGAGCAGCTCCGCCGCCTCCTCCGCCTGCCCCCGGGAGAGCGCCCGGCGAATCCGGGTGGACGAGACGGCCTCGCCGCCAGCGCGCTCCTCTTCCAGCCCGACGACGGCGAATCCGAGCTCCCCACCCAGCCGGGCGAGCAGCGCCAGATCCCCCTCCCGGCGGCGCCCGAAGGCGAACTGGCGGCCGACATAGAGCTCGCGCACCCCGAG
>CAZQTL010000064.1:8936-18694 GCA_964595975.1 uncultured Thermoanaerobaculia bacterium
CGCGGCAGCTCGCAGGGACCCAGCGCGTCGGCGACGACCTGCATCGCTCTCAGGCTACCGAGGCCGCGATCTCGACTCCGGGGGTATCCACCGGTCCGACGATCCGGCCGACGAGGTCGCTGGCGAAAGCGTCGGTGATCTCGACCCGGGCGAAGGTCCCGGCCGGCGCCGCACCGTCGTTGATCAGCAGGCGGCCGTCGATCTCCGGCGCCATGCCGTGGTGGCGGCCCTCGAGGAGGTGCTCGGTCTCCGGCGAGACGCCCTCCACCAGCACGTCGAAAGTCCGCCCGACGAGCGCCTTGCGGCGCGCCAGGGCGATCGGCTTCTGTGCCGCGAGCAGGCGACGATGACGCCGCCGCGCGACCGCCGGCGGAACGGGGTCGGCGAGCCCGGCGGCCGGAGTCCCCGGCTCGGCGCTGTAGACGAACGCACCGAGGTGGTCGAAGCGGCTCTGCCGCACGAAGTCGAGCAGGTGCTCGAAGTGCTCCTCGGTCTCGCCGGGGAAGCCGACGATGAACGTCGTGCGCAGAAAGATGTCCGGGGCGAGCTCACGAGCGCGTTCGAGCAGCCGTGTGTAGCGCTCCGGGCTGCCGCCACGGCGCATCGCCTTGAGCATCTCGGGATGGCTGTGCTGGAGCGGCATGTCGACGTACGAGACCAGCCGCTCCTCCTGCCCCATCAGTTTGAGCAGCTGCTCGTCGAGGGTCGTCGGATAGGCATAGAGAAAGCGGATCCACCTGAAACCGGTCGCCGCGAGCAGCGCTTCGGCCAGCCGGGTGAGACCGTGCTTGCCGTAGTCGAGGTCCTCGCCGTAGCGCGTCGTGTCCTGGGCGATGAGGCAGAGCTCGCCGATCCCCTGCGCCTCGATCTGTCGCGCTTCAGCGACCAGGCTCTCGATCGTGCGGCTGCGGAAACGCCCTCGCCAGAGGGGAATCGCGCAGAAGGTGCACGGATTGTTGCAGCCCTCGGCGACCTTGAGGTAGGCGTAGCCGCGGGTCGTGAGCATCCGCGGCGCGGTGTGGTCGAAGACCATGTGGGAGGGCGAGGGCGGCGGCGCGGCGCCCCCCAGGGTGACGACCTTCTCCACGTCGAGCAGCGAGTCGAGCGAGATGAAGCCGTCGATCTCCGGGATGTCGCGCTGCAGCTCCTCGCCGAAGCGGTTGACCATGCAGCCGGCGACCAGGAGCTTCCCGACCCCTTTCCCCTTGCGTCCGGCAACCTCGAGGATGGCGTCGATCGACTCGCGCTTCGCCTCGTCGATGAAGGCGCAGGTGTTGACGATGACGGTCTCGGCGTCCTCCATGTCGGGCGTGATCGCATGCCCGCGGCGCGCCAGCTCGCCGAGCAGGATTTCGCTGTCGACGCGGTTCTTGGCGCAGCCGAGGCTGATCAGACCGACACGGGAGGGAGTCTTGGAGGCCGCCACAATCGAGCTAGTCTAGCAAAGGCCGCCAGCTGCCAGCTGGCGGGCGGTTCAGCGCACCAGCTGAGGGGCGTGCGGAGTCGGCGACGACGTGAGCGCCATCCGGCGCAAGATCCAGGTCACCAGGCGCTCGGGGGGCGCCAGGCGCGTCATGCCGAACTCGGTCGGCAGGCGCGGCGGCTCCATCAGATTCAGGGCCCGGAAGACGGCGTAGGTGAAGTTCTGCTGCACGCTGTCCTGTCTGCGGTCGGCGAACATCGCCTTGAGCGATTCGAGCTGCTCGCCGAGCAGAGACTCGATGCCGGCGAGCTCGAGCTCCGGCGTCACCGCGCGCCTCGCCCCGGACGTCCGCGCCGGCGCCCGCCGCTCGACCCCGAGCATCGACGACCGGAGCGATTCGAGCTCCGCCAGCACCGGATCGACGGTCGCCGGCTTCGCACGCTCCACTTCGCCATCGAGCAGCAGCGGCATGCCGGCGCAGTTCGCGCGATGGACCCGCGGATCCTGCACGATCCAGCCGAGCTGGGTCATCTCGAGCCCCGCCGAGACGTTCTCCGCGATGTTGCGCACGAACGGATCGATTGCCGAGCGCCCGCTCTCCTCCACTCCGTTGAACATGTTGAGCACGTAGTGGATGCGGAAGTCCTGGATCACCCACTCGAGGACCCGCAGCAGCGGCTGGTCGCCGAAGAGCTCCTTCAACTCGCGCAGGACGGCGTCGAGGTTCTTCACCCGGTCGTCGTAGACGTCCTCGGCCTGGTCGAGCAGATCGTGGATGAGATCCCGTCCGTCGGCGAGTCCCGGGAGGTTGAAGACTTCGGAGCCCGGCGCGAAGATCAGCCGCAGGGTGCGGAACAGGATCGCCTTGACGATGTCCGAGGCGGCGAGCGTCGCCTGGGGCAGGTTCGGCGTGACCACCAGCATGCCGGAGTTGGTGTACGGCAGGAAATCGAGCACGTTGGCGTCGAGCCCGGCGCGCAGGTCGAGCACGACGTAGTCGGCCGGCAGGGCGTTCACCGCCTCCGAGAGACGCCGGCGAAACTCGGCGCTCGGGTTGCCCAACTCCTCGATGAAGTGCTTCGGCCCGGCGACGAAGCCGAACTTGCGGAACTGTCCGGTGCGGTCGAAGGAGGCGTCCAGGCCGGTGACGCAGTCGGCGAGCGCGGCTCCCTTGCGGTGAAAGTGGTAGAGGTCCTTGTGGACCGGCGCCGCGATCGAGCTCCGCACCGACGAGGTCCCGGTGTCGAGATCGACCAGCACCGTCGGCGCGAATCGCGAGAGTGCCAGGGCGAAGTTGACCGAGAACGTCGTCTTGCCGACCCCGCCCTTGCCGGATGCGACAGGTATGATTCGCTTGGGCACCGAAGGGAAGCTTATCTCCGGCCGCCGAAACCGGCCAGACCGCGCTGCCGTATACCTGACCCGAGGACACCTCCATGATGACCCGACGCTTCCTGGGCGCCGCCGCGCTCCTCGTCTCCGCCCTTCCGGCGGCCGGCCGAGCCGCCGATCTGCCGCCGGCCGCCGCGCCCGATCCGCACTCGTTCAGCCGGCCGGCCGAGATCGCCGTGCGGCATCTCGCGCTCGACCTCACGGTCGACTTCGCCGCCCGCCGGCTGGCCGGCAGCGCCACCCTCACCCTCGATCGCCGCGATCCGGCGGCGACCACCCTGCGCCTCGACACCCGCGACCTCGAGATCGCCGCCGTCCATCTCGACGGCGGCGCCGCCTCTGCGCCGTTCTCGCTGGCGCCGGCGGTTCCGATCTTCGGCCAGGAGCTCGCCATCCCGGTCGCTCCCGAGACCCAGTCCGTGCGCATCGACTACCGCACCCGGCCCGAGGCTGCTGCCCTGCAATGGCTCACCCCGGAACAGACCGCTGGCGGCAGGCATCCGTTCCTCTTCACTCAATCCCAGGCGATCCTCGCCCGCACCTGGGTGCCCTGCCAAGACAGTCCGGGCGTCCGGATGACCTACAGCGCGACGATTCACGTTCCGCGGGAGCTGCTGGCGCTCATGTCGGCCACCAACCCGACGGCGCGCAGCGCGGACGGGACCTACCGTTTCGAGATGGCCCATCCGATCCCGTCCTACCTGCTGGCGCTGGCGGTGGGCGATCTCGAGTTCCGCAGCCTCGGAGCGCGCTCGGGGGTCTACGCCGAGCCGTCGGTCGCCGCCAGAGCGGCGTGGGAGCTCGCCGACACCGAGAAGATGATCGCCGCCGCCGAAAGGCTCTACGGGCCGTACCGCTGGGAGCGCTACGACCTGCTGATCCTGCCGCCGAGCTTCCCGTTCGGCGGCATGGAGAATCCGCGCCTGACCTTCGCCACGCCGACGATCCTCGCCGGCGACCGTTCGCTGGTTTCGCTGGTCGCGCACGAGCTCGCCCACTCCTGGTCGGGAAACCTGGTGACCAACGCCACCTGGAACGACTTCTGGCTCAACGAAGGCTTCACCAACTACTTCGAGTCCAGGATCATGGAGGCGCTCTACGGCCGCGACTACTCCGAGATGCAGGCCCAGCTGTCGAAGCGCGAGCTCGAGGAGTTCGTCCGCGAGACCGGGAACGAGAGCCGCGAGACCTGGCTGGTTGGCGACCTCGCCGGTCGCGACCCCGACGACGCGCCGGGGGCGATCGTCTACGACAAGGGGTACTTCTTCCTCCGCCATCTCGAGGAGACCGTCGGCCGCGAGCGCTGGGACGCTTTCCTGCACGACTACTTCTCCACCCATGCGTTCCAGTCGATGACGACCGCCGGCTTCGTCGCGGAGCTGGAGGCGAAGCTCCTCCGGGTCGACGCCGCCGCGGCCAAGCGCGCCGGCGTGCAGGCCTGGGTCTATGGCCCCGGCCTGCCGGCGGGCATCGCCGAACCGGCCTCTCCGGCCTTCGGCAAGGTGGACCGCGAGCTGGCCCGGCTGGCCGCCGGCACGCCGCCCGCCGGCCTGGCGACGGCCGGCTGGGTCACGCAGCAGTGGCAGCACTTTCTGCGCAACCTCCCGGGAACTCCCGACTCCGCTCGTCTCGCAGGGCTCGACGCGGCCTTCCACTTCACCGACTCCGGCAACGCCGAGGTCCTGGTCGACTGGCTGCAACGCGCGATCGCCGCCGGCTACCGGCCGGCCTACCCGGCGCTCGAACGCTTTCTGCTCTCGGTCGGCCGCCGGAAGTTCATCGGACCGCTCTATGCCGCCCTGGCGAGAACGCCGGAAGGCCTCGCCTTCGCGCGCGATGTCTATGCCAGGGCACGGCCCGGCTACCACCCGCTGGCGCAGGCAGCGATCGACGGGCTGCTGCAGACCAGGAACTGAGCGGTCGCGCCGCGCTACCGGGCTGAACCGCTGGGCGAGGAGCACTGCAGCAGCAGCTTGCCCAGCGGCCGTTCGTGCTCGAGTACGGCGTATGCCTCGGCCGCTGCGGCCAGCGGGAAGATCCGATCGACGACCGGCCGCAGCCGGCCGTCGGCGAGACGCGGCAGGCCCCAGGCCGCGAAGGTCCGCACGAGCTCGGCCTTCTCGGCCAACGGCCGCGCGCGCAACGTCGAGCCGACGATCCGCAGCCGCTGCCGGAGGACGAGGCCGAGGTCGAGCTGGACCTTCCGCCCGGCGGTCAATCCGACCAGGATCAGGCGCCCCCGGGCGCGCAGACACTCCAGCGTCGGCGCCAGCCACTCCCCCGCCACCAGGTCGAGCACGAGATCGACGCCCCCGCCGCCGGTGAGCTCCCGCACCCGTCGCGGATAGTCGGCGTCCAGCGTCACCAGGCGGTCGACCCCGAAGTCGCGCAGACGCTCGAGCCGCTCGGCGGAGCGCGCCGCGGCGACGACCGTGCCGCCCAGCTCGCGGATCATCTGCACGGCGAAGGTGCCGATTCCCGACGTCGCCCCGGTGACCAGAACCGTCTCACCGGAGGCGAGCCCCCCTTCGACGACCAGATTCGTCCACGCCGTCAGCGCGGCCTCGGGAATCGCCGCCGCCTCGTCGAGCGCGAGGTTCGCCGGAACCGGCATCAGCTGCCCGGCCGGGACCACCACCTCCTCGGCCTGTCCGCCGCCGGCGAGGAGCGCCATGACCCGATCGCCGATGCGGAATCCCGCCGCGCCTTCGCCGAGCCCGGTGACGAGACCCGAGCATTCGAGTCCGGGAACCGAGCTCGCCCCCGGCGGCGGCGGATACTGCCCGCGCATCTGCAGCAGGTCGGCGCGGTTGAGACCGGCCGCCGCGACAGCGAGACGTACCTCGCCGGGGCCAGGGACGGGGGCCGGTACTTCGCCGACGGCGATGGCACCCGAGATCTCGAGACGCCAGGGAAGGACCGCCCGCATGCGGCGCCTCAACCCACGCCGACGGTGGCGCGCGCGGCGCCCGCCGACGGAACTTCGGCCGGCGCAGGTCCGCGATGGTGCTCCCCGATCGACAGGGTGCCGTCGCGCAGCCAGTCGTGCCGGCCGTCGAGGACGGCGAGACCGGCCCGGTACTTGCGGTCGTCGTCGTTGTGCCAGAGATCGCGGAACAGCCTGCCCACCTCGCGCCGGCTCCCGCGGCAGAAGAGATCGGCCAGGGCCGCAGCCTCCGGCGCGGTGGCGTCGCCCTTCCGCCGCAGCGCGGCGGCGCGGGACACCGCGGCCGCCATGGCGAACAGCTCGTCGGCGACATCCACCAGGCGGAAGAGGAAACCCTGCTTGAACTGCAGCCTGGCCCGATGCACGATCATGCCGTGGAAGACCTGGCGCGCGAGCTTGCGCGAGGTGCGGTCGATGAATCGCGCGTGCGTCGCGAGCTTGCCGAACTCCGCGTAGCGCGGGAACCGCCCCCAGCCCAGCCAGCGCGACGGGTACCACCAGGCGTAGAAGCCGGTGGCGCGCAGGAGCGCCTTCAGCTTCGCGCCGAGGGGCTTCTCCGGATCGATCAGGTCGCCGGCGACCTGGAGATGACGGTCGACCGCTTCGCGCGCCATGAACAGATGCATGATCTCGGACGAGCCTTCGAAGATCCGGTTGATGCGATAGTCGCGGAAGATCTGCTCCACCGCGATCGGGGGCTCGCCGCGGGCGGCGAGCGAGCGGGCGGTCTCGTAGCCCCGGCCGCCGCGGATCTGCATCGTGTCGTCGACGATCTCCCAGGTGCGCTCGGTGTTCCACAGCTTCGCCGCCGCCGCCTCGAGGCGGATGTCGTAGCCGCCGCGGTCGGCCATCTGGCAGGCGAGCTCGGTCATCGCCTCCATCGCGTAGGTGACCGCCGCCATGTCGGCGAGCTTGTGAGCGATCGCTTCGTGCTTGCCCACCGGCCGGCCCCATTGCACCCGCCCCGCCGCCCAGGTGCGGCAGATCTCCAGACAGAGCTTGGCGCAACCCAGCGAGCCGGCCGGGATCGCCAGCCGTCCGGTGTTGAGCGTGGTGAGGGCGATCTTCAGCCCCTTGCCCTCCTCGCCGATCCGGTTCTCCACCGGCACGCGGACGTCGGTGAACGACAGCACCGCGTTCGCCAGTGCCCGCAGCCCCATGAAATGACAGCGATGCTCGACCTTCACCCCCGGCGAGTCGGTCTCGACGACGAAGGCGCTGATCTTCTTGCCCCGCGCGTCCCGAGCCATGACGACCAGCAGCGACGCGATGGTGCCGTTGGTGCACCAGAGTTTGCTGCCGTTGAGGATGTAGTGCTTGCCGTCGGGCGACAACTCCGCCGTCGTGGCCAGGCGAGCCGGATCGGAGCCGACGTCCGCCTCGGTGAGGGCGAAGCCGGAGATCTCGCCCGCGGCGCAGCGCGGCAGGAAGCGGCGCTTCTGCTCCTCGGTGCCGAAGTAGAGCAGCGGAGTCGGCACGCCGATCGACTGGTGCGCCGAGAGCAGCGCCTCGACATTGCCGTCGACGCTCCCCAGGAGCTCCATCAGCTTCGAGTACTCGAGCATGCTGCACCCGAGTCCGCCGTACTCCTTCGGGATCTTGAGGCCGAAGGCGCCGAGCTTGCGCAGGCCGTCGAGGACATGGGCCGGATACTCGCCGGTGGCGTCGATCGCCTCGGGATCGACCTCGCTGGCGAGAAACTCGCGAAAGGCGTCGTAGAAGGCGTCGAACTCCGGCCGCTCGCGCTCGATCAGCGGATATGGATGGACCAAATCGGCGCGGAAGTTGCCGAGGAAGAGCTCCTTCATGAAGCTCGGGCTCTTCCACTCGGTCTCGCGCGAAGCCTCGGCGACCTTGCGCGCGTCCTGCTCGCTGACTTCGGTACGGGCTCGGGGGGCGGAGGTGCTCATCAGAGTTCTCCCTCGGGTCCCGATCGCCGGGGCCCGCTCTTGCCGCAGTGCGGCTAGATTTTACCGCAAGGCGGCATCGCTGTCGCGCTGCGGCGCGGAGGAACTTCCGCCGCCTGCCCGGGCCCCGGGCCAGAGGGTCACGGCGACGCCGCCCAGCACGACCGTTCCGCCGGCGAGCAGGCGCCAGGTCACCGGTTCGTCGAACGCCAGCCAGCCGACCAGGACGGCACAAACCGGCACGGTATAGGAGATCAGCGAGGCTGCCACGGCCGAACGCCGGGCGAGGAGCCAGAAGTAGAGCGTGAAGGTCAGCGACGATCCGAAGAGCGCGAGGTAGACCGTGGCCAGCCAGGGATGGGGCGCCACCAGGGGAGACAGCACCTCACGGGACCGTTCGACCACTAGCGCCAGGACCCCCATCGCTCCGCCAGTCATCACCATCGGCACTCCCGCGATCGAAAAGGGAGAGATCCCCTTGCCCCACCGCTTGACCGAGACGCTTCCCGCCGCCGAGACGAACGGCGCGAGGAGAAAGACCAGCGAGGCGAAAAGCACCTGCGCTCCGCCGAGCTTGTCGAAGTCCTCCGAGAAGACCAGCGCGACGCCGGCGAAACCGAGCAGGACGCCGCCGAAGCTCCGCGGTCCGCCGCGCTCGCCGGGCAGCAGGAAGTGACCGATCGAGACGACCCACAGCGGCAGCGTGGCGAAGAGGATCGCCGCCAGGCCCGAAGGTACCCACTGCTCGCCCCAGTAGACGATGCCGTAGGAGCCGGCGAAGGTGGTCGCGGCGTTGACCAGCCAAAGGCGCTTCTCCCCCGGCAGGCGGCCGAACCGGACGCCGCGCAGGCGGCCAACCGCCACCAGGACGAGACCGGCGAGGGCGAAACGGATGGCGACCCCGGTCACCGGCGGGATGCCGTCGAGCGTGATCCGGATCGCCGCCCAGGTCGTCCCCCAGATGACGGTCAGGAGGGCGAAGACGGCGATCTCCTTCCAGGTGACGCGCATCGGGCGACTCTACCTCCGGAAGGTCCGCCCCGGCGGCAAAGGAGGAGAGAATAGGCGGATGAACGACAACGCCGGTTTCCTGCAGCCGCTTCTCGGGCAGCTTCTGCCCTGGCTCTACCTCGACTCGGGCTGGTGGACGGCCTTCGGCCTGCTCGGCAACGCCCTCTTCTCCAGCCGCTTCATCATCCAGTGGCTGCATTCCGAGAAGCGCAAGGAGCTCGTGGTGCCGCCGATCTTCTGGCACCTCTCGTTCTGGGGCAGCACCGTGTCGCTGATCTACGCCCTGCACATCGACAAGCTGCCGATCCTGCTCTCGTTCTCGTTCCTGCCCTTTCTCTACGCCCGCAACCTCATGCTCTTGCGGCGCGGCGCGGCGAAGGCGCAAGAGGGCTGACGACGCCCGCCTAGGGGTAGATCTTGTAGAGCATCCGCGGGTAGGGGATGGTCTCGCGGACGTGGTCGAGCTTGCACATCCAGGCGACGAAGCGCTCGAGGCCCATGCCGAAGCCGGAGTGCGGGCAGGAGCCGTACTTCCGCACGTCGAGATACCACTGGAACGCCTCGATCGGCAGGTTGTGCTCGCGGATCCGCTGCAGCAGGAAGTCGTGGTCGTGGATGCGCTGGCTGCCGCCGATGATCTCGCCGTAGCCCTCGGGCGCGAGGATGTCGAGACCGAGCACGACCTTCGGGTTCTGCGGATCGGGCTGCATGTAGAACGCCTTGAAAGCCGTCGGGAAGCGGCTCACCATCAGTGGCTTGTCGAAATCGGCCGCGACCAGGGTCTCCTCGTCGGCGCCGAAGTCGTCCCCCCAGACGATCGGGTTGCCCTTGGCGTTCAGGCGCTCGACCGCCTCGGTGTAGGTGATGCGCGGGAACGGCGGCACCACGCCCTCGAGCAGCTTCGTATCGCGTTCGAGGACCTTGAGGTCCTCGGCGCAGCGATCGAGGACGCGCGCGACCAGGCTGCTGACGAACTCCTCGGCGAGATCGCACAGGCCGTCGAACTCGAGGAAGGCGACCTCGGGCTCGACCATCCAGAACTCCATCAGGTGGCGGCGGGTCTTCGATTTCTCCGCCC
>CAZQTL010000065.1:0-18597 GCA_964595975.1 uncultured Thermoanaerobaculia bacterium
CTCGGCCTGCTCGGCGGCGTCGAGCCACGGCTCGGCGCGGCCGACGTTGGCGCAAGGCAGCTCTGCAGCACTTGCGAGCTGCCACATCCGCGAGAGATCGCAGGGCGTGGCTGCATCGCGCGCCGCCGCCTCCATGCGCCGCTGCACCTGGGCGTAGAGCTCGCGCTGCCGCGCCGGGAGCTCGACGCGGGCGGCCTCGGCGGCGTAGTCGGCGGCGATCGAGGTCAGACGCTTCACCGAATGGGGATGGCGGATGAAGCCGGCGGCGCGCTCGGGGAGCTGCCGCGTCGTGACCATGCGCATCATCCGACCGACGATCCCCGAGCCGCCGCCGTTGTCGGTGAGATCGACCAGCAGCGTCTTCGCGCCGCCGCGAGCCAGCTCGGCGAGCTCGTCCGCGAAGCGGTCGAGCAGGCGCTCTTCGAGGCCGTCCCAGAAGGCCTCCTGGCAGGCGTCGTCGCACGTCGTTGCGGACCGGCTGGCCAGCTGAACGCGCTCCCACTCGGCAGCGCAGAGCTCGGGGAAGCCCTGCTGGCTGAAGAGGCCGATGCGCAGGACGGCGAGCGGCCGCCCGCTGGCGGCTTCGCCCGGCGGCAGGAGGCCGGCCGGGAACGGATGCGAGACAGCATCACCGGCGAGCGGCTCGAAGCCCGGCAGGCCCGCCCAGTCGATCTTGCCGGACCGGCGATCGCGGACCCCGAAGCGGCCGCAGGCCTCCTCGCCACTGGCGCTCCACGAAATCGGCCCTTGTTCACGCGGACGGTCCTTGCCGATCAGCCGCCGGAGCCAGCGGCGCGGGGTGGAGTACGGGGCGCTGGCGACGAAGTGATGGTCGTCGAACGCCTCGACGAAGGCGATCAGAGCCGCACGCGCCTCGCCCTGCGACCGCGCCTGCGCCAGCGCAGCGCGCGCCCGGGCGTCGAGCTCGCGGGGGGAGAGCCGGCGGCTCGCCAGCCGGTCGCCGAGATTCGCGTAGGCCGCGGCGGTGTGCGCTTCGAGGCGCTCGAGGTCGGCCACCCAGGCGGCTCGGGTCGCTGCCGGGACCGGCCAGAGGTACCTTCCGAGGAGCACGCCCGCGAGCAGCAGGGCCAGGAGCGCGGTACGACGCCAGAGCGAGCGGAGTCGGGGCATCGGGGTCATCTCCGGTCTTACGTACGTCATGCGTCGCAGGTTGGCGCCGCGAGCTCCTCGTCCGTTCGCTCGCCGGCCGCCACGGCTCAGCGCATGGTCTTGCGGAACGCCCGGCTGCTCGCCGCCACCAGCACCAGGGCGATCGCCACCAGCGCCGCGACGTGCTCCCAGAGATCGTGGAAGGTGGCGCCGCGCAGGATGATGCCGCGCGAGATGGCGATGAAGTGGGTCGCCGGCAGGATCTGCGAGATCGGGCGCAGGAAATCCGGCAGCGACGACAGCGGAAAAATGTAACCCGACAGCATGATCGAGGGCAACAGGATCATCTGCGCCCCCTGCACCGCCTCCATCTGCGACCCGGCGCGCGACGAGATCAGCAGCCCCAGCGACAGCAGCGCCGCGAGGTAGACCACCGAGAGCCCCAGCAGCAGCGGCAGCGAGCCGTGGATCGGCACCTTGAAGACCCACGTCATGAGGCCGAGGACGAGCAGCAGCTGCAGGAAGGCGAGCACGAGATACGGCACCAGCTTGCCGACGACGACGGCGATCGGCGAGACCGGCGTCACCATCAGCTGCTCGAGGGTGCCGCGCTCGCGCTCGCGGACGATCGAGAAGGCGGCGAGGAGCGTTCCCGAGAAGGTGAGGAGGATCGCCACCAGGCCGGGGATGAGGAGGTTCGCGCTCCGCGAGTCGGGATTGAAGAGCATCACCGGATGCGGCATCAGCGGCGGGCCGTCTCGCGGGGTCCTGCCGGCCTCGCGCATCAGCTGGTCGAGCGAGCGCGACAGCGCGAGGCCGGTCGCGGCGGAGAGCGTCTGCGAGGCGATCGACGAGTCCGAGCCGTCGATCAGCACCAGCACGTCGGCGCTTTCGCGGGCGAGCTGGCGGCGGGCGTAGTCGGGGGGGATTTCGATGCCGACCTGAACGTGCCCGGCGACGATCTCCTCGTGCAGAGCGGCGCGCGAGTCGACGTAGCCGACGACGTCGAAGAGGCTGGTGTTGACGAAGTCGTCGACCAGGGCGCGCGACGCCTGGGTGCGGCTCTGGTCGAAGACCATCGTCGGCACGTGGCGGACGTTGCTGTCGATGAGCCCGAACAGGATGAGCTGGAACGCCGGGATGGCGAGCGCGAAGCGCAGCGTGCCGCCGTCGCGCATCATCTGGCGGGCCTCCTTGGCGAGGATGGGGAGGATTCCACTCATTCGCGGGAGCCTTCATACGGCGCTTCGCGCCGGCGCGCTGTCGCGCTTGCGCCGCCTGCGGCAGCGTCTCCGCTGCGTGTCATCCCCGCTTCGACCTGGATGCGGGTCAGGCGGACGAAGACGTCTTCGAGCGACGGGGCGATCGGCCGCACCTCGACGTCGGCGCCGGCGGCGGCGGCGAGGTCGGCCGCCACCTGGGCGTCGCCGACGCCGGCCTGGAGCAACAGATGGAGGGCGTTGCCGAAGATCGTCACCTCCTCGATATAGGGCAGGGCGCGCGCCCGCTCCATGACCGCGGCGGCGCCGCGCGCGCAGGCGGCCTCGACCCGCCGCATGCCTGCGGGGGTCACCTCGGGAAGGGCGAGCAGCTCGTCGGGCCGCCCCTGCACCAGCATCTTCGACAGGTAGAGGTAGGCGACGTGGCTGCAGCGCTCGGCCTCGTCCATGTAGTGCGTGGTGACGAGGAGCGTCACCCCCTTGCCGGCGAGGGTGAAGAGGAGATTCCACAGCTCGCGGCGGGCGACCGGGTCGATCCCCGCCGTCGGCTCGTCGAGAAAGAGCACCCGCGGCTCGTGCATCAGCGCCGCGGCGAGCGACAGGCGCTGCTTCCAGCCGCCGGAGAGCTGGCCGGCGAGGCGCCGGCGGTACGGGTCGAGGCCGGTGAGCTCGATCGCCCACTCGCGGCGTTCGCGCAGACGGGCGGCTGCCAGACCGTAGACCGAAGCGAAGAAATCGAGGTTCTCCAGCACGGTGAGGTCTTCGTAGAGCGAGAACTTCTGCGGTACGTAGCCGATCCGGCGCCGGATCTCCTCGCCGGCGACGGTGACGTCGAGGCCGTCCACGGTGGCGCGCCCCTCGGTCGGGGCGAGCAGGCCGCAGAGGATGCGGATGAGGGTCGACTTGCCCGACCCGTTCGGGCCCAGCAGGCCGAAGATCTCGCCGCGCGGCACGGCGAGCGAGACCTTGTCGAGCGCCCGGAACGTCCCGAAATCGCGCGACACCCCGTGCACCTCGATGCCGAGGGACGGCTCGACGGCCGCCGGACCGGCGGTCAAGAGTCTCCCGTCGCGGCACCGGCCGCGGTCTCGGCCGCGCCAGCGGCCGCCGGCGCCACAGGCGCCGCCGGCGAAGCCGGTATCGAATTCGACCCCGCCGGCGAAGCCGGGATCGAACTGGACCCCGCCGGCGAAGTCGGGATCGCGTCAAACCTTGCTGTCGCCGCCATCCCCGGCTTGAGCTCCGGCGCCGGGTCGATCGCCAGCTTGACGCCGAAGACCTGGTCGGCGCGCTGCTCGAGCGTCTGCACGTTGCGCGGCAGGTATTCGGCGCGGTGGCGGATCTCGACCACGCGGCCCGGGAAGTCGCGGCCGGGGAAGCTGTCGACCCGGATCTGGACGCGCTGGCCGACCGCCACCTCGCCCAGACGGGTCTCGGGAACGTAGACGCGCACCCACAGCGCGTTCGGCTCGAGCAGCGTCGCCACCGGCTGGTTGGGGGCCACGAGGTCCCCCGGCCGCAGGTCGAAGGCCTCGATGCGCCCGGCGACCGGCGCGCGCACGGTGAGCTCGGAGCGCTGACGATCGAGGTAGGCGAGCTGCGCCTCCTGGCGCGCCAGCGCCGCGCGCGCCGCCGCCCGGTCCTCGCCGCGCGAGCCGCGGTTCGCTTCCTCCCAGTTCTTGCGGCTGGTCGCCTCCTGGACGACCGCCCGGTCGTACTCGGCGCGGCCGACGACGCCCTCCCGGAACAGCGCTTCGACCCGTCCGAGGTCGGTCTTCGCCGCCTCCCAGGCGATCCGCGCCCGGTCGCGCGCCTCGCTGCGCGGGCCGGCGTCGGCGAGGTCCACCTGGGCCTGCGCCTCGGCGATCGCCGCGCGCTGCCCCTCGAGCTGGCGGTCGAGCAGCTCGGCTTCGAGGACGACAAGGATCTGGCCGGCCTCGACCTCGGCCCCCTCGTCGACGCGCACCTCGCTCACCCGGCCGCCGACCAGGGAGCCGACCTCGACCAGCCGCGCCTCGATCGATCCGGCGAGCACCAGGCCCCCTTCCCCCGCCGGCCGACGCAGCCAGTAGAGGATCGCCGCAGCGGCCACGGCGAGAACGAGCAGGAGGCGTACGAGCGGGCGTTTCATGGCATCTCCTCGGGCGACACGAGACGGCGCGCCGGGCGGGCCGGCGGGCCGCAAGTTGCGAAGCGTATCGGGAAACCGGGCGAGCGGTTACAATCGTCCCTCGTTCCGAACGGAGGCCCCTTGACCGCCCTCAACGACCCGAACCTGCTCGGCGAGATTCCGCTGTTTCACGGTATCCCGGCGGAGCGGCTGAAGCGCCTGAATGAAGTGATGCACAAGAAGACGGTGCCGGCCGGCACCAACATGATCACCGCCGAGCAGCCGGGCGAGGTGGTCTACGTCCTGCTCGAGGGGACGGTGAAGATCCTCATCGAGCAGATGGACGGGCGCGAGGTGATCCTCGCCTTCCTCGGCGCCGGCGACACGGTCGGCGAGATGAGCCTGGTCGACTCGGCCGGGCGCTCCGCCAACGTCATGACGATGGAGAAGTGCACCTTCCTGTGGATGGACCGGGCGACCTTCCAGGACTGTCTGAAGAACGTCTCGGAGTTCACCCAGAACCTCGTGCGGCTCCTCGCCGGCCGCCTGCGGATGGCCAACGAGCAGATCCAGTCGCTCTCGTCGCTCGACGTCGCCGGCCGGCTGGCGCGCCAGCTCCTCGCCTTCACCGAGCGCTACGGCAGCGCCGAAGAGGGCAACGGCGGCGGGGTGAAGATCAATCTCCGCCTCACCCAGACCGACCTCGCCGAGCTGGTCGGCGCCTCGCGCGAGCGGGTCAACCAGGTGATGGTCGAGTTCCGCCAGAAGGGCTACCTCTCGGTCGACAGCTCGCACCACATCCAGGTCCACCAGCCCCCGGCCCTGGCGCGCCTCTGCCGCTGAGCGGCGATCCGCCCGCCGTAGGCTGAGGGGTCTCACTCCCGTCCAAAGAAAAAGCCCGGAGCGCAGCGAGCGCTCCGGGCTGGAAACGACCTGTCGAACTCGCGGGCTCAGGGCACCGTCGCCGACCAGGCCGTGGTGTTGCCCGACTCGAAGCCGTCGCTGAAGATGTCCAGCGACGCGGTCGTGCAGTTCTGGACCTTGACGTCATCCAGGAACCACGCGCCCGCCGCGCGACCCACCGAGCTGTCGGAGGCGAACCGGAAGCGGAACTGCACCGTCTGGCCCGCGTAGTCGCTGATGTCCACCACGGACCGGGTCAGAGCCTGCGGGTCGCCGCACCAGGCCTGCAGACCCGCGATCGGGCTCGACCAGGCCGTGCTCACCGGACCGTCGTACGGATCGGTCAGCAGATCCGGGGCGCCGATCTGGGTGAAGGTCGCACCGCCGTTGTTGGTGACCTCCAGAATCGCGCCGTCGAAGCATGACGTGCCGCCTGACTGGCTCTCCATCGTCTGGAAGTTCCAGTACTGCAGCGTCAGACCCGAACCGGTCGCCGGCAGAACGATCGCCGGCGAGAGCAGTCGCTGATCCGAGACGACCGTCGGGCTCTGCGCTCTCCAGGAAGCCGTGCCGGAGTGCGTGTTGAGCGGCGACGTCGCCCAGGTGTCGCCGGTACCCGACGAAGTCCAGCCGCTGGCTCCCGACTCGAACCCGTATTCGTAGACCGAGCTCGCGGTGGTGCCGAGACCGCAGTCGCCGGGGAGCGCGACGGTCGCGAACGACCGCCCCGCCGAGTAGTTGCCGTTGCCGCAGGTGTTGATCCCTCGCACCCGCCAGTAGAGCTGGACGTTCGAGGGCAACTCGGGGGTGACCGTCGCCGACGTCGACGTCGTCGTCGTCGTCCGGATGACGTTGCTGAAGGCGGCGTCCGTCGCGACCTGCAGCTCGTACGTCGCGACGTTCGGCTGCGAGGCCCAGGTGAAGCTGGTCGTCAGCGGGACGTTCGTCGCGCCGTCGGCCGGGGTAGAGAGGGCCGGCGCCGCCGGGTTCCCCGAGTACACGACCATCTGGAGCGAGAGGTTGAAGTGGACGGCCGGGCCGGAGGAGTCCCCGGTGACCGCGATGGGGTACGAGCCGGCAGCGACGCTGGCGGTGTTGCTGATCGTCAAGGTCGAGCTCGACGGCAGCGCGGCGACGACCGGGTTCACCGAGAAAGCGGTCGAGGACGGCGCCGGGTTGCCGGTGACCCCGAGGGTGACCGGCGGGTTGAACGGTGCCGTGACCGTGATCGGATAGACCGCGTTGCTGCCGGCGCAGATCTCGGCGGTGCCGCTCGCCGCGCTGAGGCCGGCGGCGGGGACGACGTTCAGACAACTGCTCGTCGCACCCATGCAGGCGTCGTTCGCCGAGAACGGCGCGACGACGTAGGAGTACTGCCGGCCGTTCTTCAACCCGGTGTCGTGGAAGAACAGCGAGCTCGTCGTGCCGACGATCGCCTTGCCGAAGTTGCAGCCGAACTCACCGTCCGTGCGGTAGATCTTGTAGCGCGTCGCGTTGGGCACGGCGGACCAGGAGAGATCGGCGCTGGTGTCGTTCGGATTGATGCTCGCGACCACCGCCGCCGTCGGCGCACCGGCACAGCCGCTGACCGTCACGGTCGTCGTGTTGCAGCCGATCTCGTGGTTGTTGAACGAGGTGGCGATCGCCTGCATGTGCGGTGTACCGTCGGCCAGGTTGCCGTTGTCGTCATCGGCACCGAGGAACTGCTGATAGCCCGACGAGGCGGCGCATCCGGAGGTGCCGGCCGTCGTGCTGAACCAGGTGGTGACGTTGTCGGCGCCCTTGTAGGCGATGCGTGTCGCGACTTCGATCGCCGTGTTGGCGTCCATCCCGTGCAGCGCCGGCAGGTGGCGCTTGGCGAGATCCCAGACCGCTTCGGCGTAGAGCGCGCCGCGGCAGTGGACGCTGGTGCAGTTGGCGTTGCCGAGAGCCCAAGTGAGGGTATGCGGGATGCCCGACGTGCGATGCGCATAGTCGATGTCGCGGATACCGGTGCAGGCGGATGCCGCCGTGCAGGGATCGCCGTAGCCACCGCAGAGGTTGTTGGTGAAGTGCCGGCCGACGCAGGAGTTGTCGAGCCGGAGCGCCGCGTAGATGTCGGCGATGCCTTCGCCCGGGGTCGAGACGCCGCCCGCCGTGCCGTTGAAGTCCATGCCGTGGCCCCACTCGTGGTCGAACACGCCCGCGAGCTCGCCGGTGTTGAAGCAGCCACCGCCGGAGCGGTAGAAGTTCACGTCGAAGGTGGTGTTGCTCCAGAAAGCGTTGCAGGTCAGATTGATGTTCATGTTCGAGGTGAGCTGGGCGTTGAGCCAGGTGCTCGCCGGTCCCGCGCTCCACTGCCCGCGCGCCATCTCCTTGAGCCGGTTGAGCTCGTAGAAGCCGGTGCGCGAGGCGTGCGTGTCGCCGGCCGAAGCGCCCGCCGGTACCGTGCAGTCCGTGCCGCCGCTCACGCCGAAGTCGAGGTCGCCGCTGGCGCTCACCTGATTGACCACGCCGCAGTTGTCGACGATCTTGATGTACGGGCCGACCAGGGCCGTCGAGATGTTGCCCGCGATGTCGAAGATGTTGCCGCCGGCATCGGACGTGACGGTGCCGCTCGAATGGGTGACGGTCGAGAACGGCATCGGGTAGTTCGCCTGTTCGACGCCATCCGGAGGGATGCCGTCGTTCGAGGCCGGGAAGACGCCGCCCTTGATGTTGCGCGTCGCGTAGTTGTTGGTGTCCTCGAGCAGCAGGACCTCGCCGGTGTGGGCGTCGATCGCGGCCTCGTAGTTCTCGCCGCGGCCGGCGAACTGGGGCTGGAGGATCCAGGCCAGCCGATGGGTGTAGCCGTGCCCGGGGGCGCCGTCGACGGCGACCGGCAGCAGCTCGAGGTGCGGCTTCGAGTTCCAGCCCGAGGGGACGTACTCGCCGAGGTGAGCGGCGAGAGCTTCCGTGGCGTCCTTCGCCGAGATCGAGGGATCGGTCGAAACGTCGATCTTGCCCCAGCTGTCGACGCCGAGAAGGATGAGGTTTCCATGACTGATCGTCGCTCCGACGCTCGCGCCGCGCACCGGAATGCCGTCCACCTGGCGGTAGGCGCGAATCTGGATGAACTGTCCGTCCGCGTCGACGCCGACGCGCGGCTTGAGCTGCTCGGTCGGGATGCGGAGCTCGGCGCGATGCTCGTCGAGGTAGCGCACGAGTCCGTTCCAGGCGGACTCGCCCAGCGCCGCGCCCGTCAGCGGCGCGCTCTCGCCGAGTGCCGCCCAGGTAAGGTCGTTGCCGACACCATCGCCCGGTACGATCGGCGCCTTGAGCCAGAGGGTGGACCACAGCCCACCGCGCGTGTCGATGAAGGCGTTGCTCGTGTCGAGGCCGAGGCGCGCGAGATCGTCGGTCAGACGATTCGCGACCGCGGTGTCGAGCTCCTGGACGGTGCGCAGGGTGGGCTCGGGCTGCAACCCCGCCAGGCGGACCTCCCTGTCCGCGATCGGCGACGCGGGGGGTACGATCACCGCCGCGGCCACTCCCGCGGCCAGGATGAGGAGGGTGAATGCGACGAAACAGCGATTCCTCTGGTTCATGTCTTCTCCATGGAAAGAGGGACGGTCAGCGCACAGTCGCGGCACCGTCGTCACGCAGCTGCTGTCCGAGATGGGCGGGACTCTACCCCAATCGGAAACCGACACCAACGGGGGCCACTTCCGTTCCGCAGCCGATGGTCTCGGCCGGTACTTCCACCGGCCCGCGGTGCCAGGGACGCCGCTCCGGTACGTGCTAGGGTCGGCCGCTCCAATTCAGCGAGGTTTGCCATGCGCATCGCTTCTCGTCTCCTGTCCTCGCTCCTGGGCCTGACCCTGTCCGTTCTCCTGGGAGCCCCGAATTCTGCCGCGGCGGCCTCCTGGTCCGACAGGATCGATCCCTGGGTGCTCGACCAGCTGGTTCTTCGGACCTCGGGCGAGAGCGAGTTTCTGATTGTCATGGCCGAACAGGCGGATCTGTCGGGCGCTCGCGCTCTGCCGACGAAGCTCGCCAAAGGCCGCTACGTCTTCGAGCTGCTGCAGGAGACCGCCGCCCGAACCCAGGCGCCGCTCCTCGACGAGCTGGCACGCGCCGGGGTCGTGCACCGCCCCTATTGGATCGCCAACCTGATCTGGGCCCGAGGCGGCGCCGGCGTCATCGCCTCGATCGCCTCCCGGCCGGACGTCGCTGCGATCGCGGCCGACCCGTGGGTAGCCGATCGCGCACTCGAACCTGCGGATGTCGACGCGGGCTCGGCCCCAGACTCGCCCGCTGCGGTGGAGTGGAACATCGCGAAGGTCAACGCCCCTCAGGTCTGGGCGTTGGGCTACACCGGCACCGGCGCCACCGTCGCCGGCCAGGACACCGGCTACCGTTGGGATCACGCCGCGCTCAAGGCGAAGTACCGCGGCTGGAACGGCGCTTCCGCCGACCACAACTTCAACTGGCACGACGCGATTCACGCCGGCGGCGGCAGCTGTGGCGCGAGCTCCGCGGTCCCGTGCGACGACCACGGCCACGGCACGCACACCATGGGCACGATGGTGGGCGACGACGGCGGCGCCAATCAGGTCGGCATGGCGCCGGGAGCCAAGTGGATCTCCTGCCGGAACATGAACGTCGGCGCCGGCACTCCGTCCACCTACACCGAGTGCTGGCAGTGGTTCCTCGCGCCGACCGACCTCGCCAATCAGAACCCCGATCCGGCGAAAGCCCCGGACGTGATCAACAACTCGTGGGGCTGCGATCTCGCCGAAGGATGCGACAACGCGGCCACCGAAGCGATGCGCCTGGTGGTGGAAAGTGTGCGCGCCGCCGGGATCGTGCCGGTCGTCTCGGCGGGCAACAGCGGCTCCTCCTGTTCGACCGTCTCGACGCCGGCGGCGATCTACGACGCCGCGTTCTCGGTCGGCTCGACGACTTCGAGCGACACGATCTCGAGCTTTTCCAGCCGCGGTCCGGTCATCGTCGACGGCAGCGGGCGGCGCAAGCCCGACATCTCGGCGCCCGGCGACAACATCCGCTCGAGCACCCGTACCTCGACGACCAGCTATGAGGGCGGCTGGAGCGGAACTTCGATGGCCGGCCCGCATGTCGCCGGCATGGTGGCCTTGCTCATCTCGGCCGAACCGGCGCTCGCCGGCAACGTCGACCGCATCGAGGAGCTCATCCGCGAGAGCGCCTTCCACCCGTCGACGAGCGCCCAGGTGTGCGGCGGTCTGTCGGCGGCGACCTTTCCCAACAACACGTTCGGTTTCGGGCGGATCGACGCCCTCGCGGCGGTGAACCTGCTGCTCGACGGCCTGCTCTTCCGCGACGGCTTCGAGAGCGGCCTCGCCGACGACTGGTCCCTCAGCGTGCCCTGAACGGCGGCGACGCCTTCTAGGGCGTCGACCGCCGCCGCCTCAGCGCCAGAAGCGCAGCGGCAGCGAGCGCCAGCGCGGCCACGGCGAGACCGGCGGGCTGCAGCGCCGGAATCTCGACCACGCTGCCGGTGACCGTCAGGGACTCTTCGTTGCGCGCCACCTCGATCTCGATCGGGTCGCCGTGCGTCGTCTCGGTCCAGCCCTTGGTGACCACCACGGCGCGCCAGGCGCGGCGGTAGAGCAGCACCGCAGTGACGTCGACCGTGCTGCCGGGGGCGGTGCCAGGGGGCAGAGCGAACTCGACCTCGGTGGTGTCGACCGTCCCCGAGGGGATCGTGGTCAGCGAGTAGAGGTTCTCGGCGTCGATGAAGAGCACCGGCCGCACCACCGGTCCCTGGCCGTTGATGCGCCCTTCGAGGACCTTGGCGAAGCCTTTTCCGGGTTGGCCGGCGAGGTCCCCCGGCTGATCGCCCGGCACGTCGTCCGAAGCCCAGAACGGGATGATCGGGCCGGCGACCTGGGTGAGCGGCTGGCCGTCGACGCTGGCGGTGATCCACAGGATGGCGTTGCGCAGCGAGATGCCAGTGGGGAAGTCGTGGCCGGCGCCGAAGTTGTCCACCGCGCTGGTAACGCGGATATGGTCGCCGCCGATCTCCGCGACCGAGGTCGTCAGGGCGATGTTCGCCGACAGCGTCTCCTGGGTCGAGCCGACGAAGGTGTGCAGGTGGCGCTCGTCGGTCTGCCGGTCCGGTCCGCCGAACTCGCAGTTCTGCCCGACTCCGGGAATGCGCGCCATGTGGCAGTCCGTGCAGGTGCGCTGGTTCGGTCCCGGCGCGCCGTAAGGCGACGCCTGCCACTCGCCGTAGGTGTTCTGACCCGGCGCATCGGTGAACGGATTGTGGTACTGGTGGCAGGCGGCGCAGAGCTCGGAGCTGCCGTGCAGCGGCGAGAAGGACGGCCGCATGAGGCCAAAGGTGACGTCGTTCATCGGTCCCCAGACGAACTGCGACGTCGTCTCGCCCTGGCCGGCCTGCGGGAAACGATAGGACGACTTGCCGCGAAACCCGAGGGCGTTGATGTGGCTGGTGTCGATCGCGTCCATCTGATGGCAGGCGACGCAGAGGATTCCCTGGATGCCGTTCTGCTCGGTGACCTCGTCGAGCGGCACCCCCTGCGGGCGCGGGTCCTGGATGTCCTGCATCGGCGCATGGCAGGTGGCGCAGAAGCCGGTCTCGCCCGGGTCGTGGGTGTTCTTGAAGACGTAGCCGGCGGAGCCCCCGGGCGTGCCGGTGCCAGAGAAGAGGTCGAGGACCCAGCGGTTCTGGGCACTGTAGGCGTGATGCGAAGTCGACCACTGGGTGTAGCGCTCGAAGTGGCAGGCGCCGCACTCGGAGACGTCCGCCGGCACGTAGCTGGGGTCGTCGTTCGCCGGCAGCCGCGCCATGCGGATGTCGACGCCGGTGTCGCCGTCGACCGCCGGCGCCCAGCCGATGATGAAGTTCTCGGAGGCGCTGCGCTGATAGGGGATCGACGCCGCAAGGAAGACCTGGCCGACCGGATTGGCGACGATGGTGAAGCTGCCGTCGGCGGCGGTGAAGGCGCCGGGGGTGACGAGATCGGCCTGGAAGTGCACGTAGGCCCCCGGGATCGGGGTGCCGGGATCGCCGCTCCCCTCGACCCGGACGAAGCCGGAGATGTCGGCAGCGGCGGAGCCGGCGAACAACACGGCGACGGCTGCCAACGCGAACGGCGCGAAGCGGCAGAACGGGCGGACGACGGCAGCTCGGCAGGACATCAGCGAATCCTCGCGAAGTGAACGGGGCTCTATTCTCCGCCAACCCCTCGCCGATGGCTACCACCCCTCGGTGTGGGTCGACCGGCGGTAGCCGCTCCGTCCAGCGCTACACTGCACGCTCGAAATGCCTTCGGCTCCCCACCGATCCGCCGCTTCAGCCCCGCCGGCTGCGGGCTTCCGCAGCCTGCCGCGCGGTGTCTGGGCGATGGGCTTCGGCTCGCTGTTCATGGACATGTCGTCGGAACTGATCCACAGCCTGCTGCCGGTCCTCATGGTGACGACGCTCGGCGCATCGATGATCACCGTCGGCGTCATCGAAGGGGTCGCCGAGGCGACCGCCGCCTTCACCAAGGTCTTCTCCGGCGCGTTGAGCGACTACCTCGGCAAGCGCAAGTTCCTGACCGTGCTCGGCTACGCCCTCGCGGCGTTCACCAAACCGATCTTCCCGCTGGCGACCTCCGTGCCGTGGGTCTTCGCCGCCCGCTTCGTCGACCGCGTCGGCAAGGGGATCCGCGGCGCGCCGCGCGACGCGCTGATCGCCGATCTCACCGATTCCCGCCAGCGCGGCGCCGCCTACGGCCTCCGCCAGGCCCTCGACTCGGTGGGGGCTCTCACCGGACCGCTGCTTGCCGTGCTGCTCATGATCGTTCTGGCGGACGACATCCGGACGGTCATGTGGATCGCCGTGCTGCCGGCTTTCGTCGCCGTGCTGCTGCTCGTCACCTACGTGCGCGAGCCGGAGCGCTCCGCCGGAGCCGCTGCGCTGCGCAAGCCGTTGCGTCTCGCCGACGCCCGCAGTCTGCCGCTGCGCTACTGGCTGGTCGTGCTGGTGGGCGGCGTCTTCACCCTGGCGCGCTTCAGCGAAGCGTTTCTCGTGCTGCGCGCCCGCGACGTCGGCCTCGGGCTCGCCTACATCCCGATCGTGATGGTGGTGATGAACATCACCTACGCGGCGGCTGCCTATCCGGCCGGGAGCGCCGCCGATCGCGTCGGGCCGCGCCCGCTGCTGCTCGTCGGTCTTGCGCTGCTCGTGGCGGCGGACCTGGCGCTGGCGCAGGCGACCTCTCCGCTCGTCGTCTTCGCCGGCGCGGCGCTCTGGGGGCTGCACATGGCGATCACCCAGGGCCTGTTGTCGAAGCTCGTGGCCGACACCGCTCCGGCGACGCTCCTCGGTACCGGCTTCGGGATCTTCCATCTCGTGAGCGGCGGCGCCGTGCTGCTCGCCAGCCTCGTCGCCGGCGGTTTGTGGAGCCGCTTCGGAGCTCCGGCCACCTTCCTCGCCGGCGCGGCCTTCGCCGCCGCGGCCGGTGTCGGGCTGCTCGCCGCCGGGCGCCTTCGCCACCAACCGTCGGCATGAAAGGAGATCGCGTTGAAGAGAACCCAGAAGTACACCGCCTCCGGAATCACGGTCACTTTCGATCCCAATATCTGCGAGCACTCGGCGGTCTGTCTGGGCGCTCTACCGGCGGTCTTCGACGTCCGCCGGAGCCGCTGGGTGCGGCCGGAGGCGGCCACGCCGGCCGAGGTCGCGGCGGCGATCGATCGCTGCCCGTCCGGCGCCTTGCAGTACGTCCTCGCTGGCGGGCCCACGCCCGACGGCGAAGAGCGCTGAGAGCCCGGCGCGGTCCGTCGCGCGGACCTTCGCGACGATTGCCTGTGGCTCGCTTCACTGCCGCTGGCCTCTTTCCGCGGCAGGCTACGCGCTACCGATATGAAGAGAACATTTCGGCTGGCCCTCGGCTGGGCGCTGGGAGTGGCGGCGCTCGCGGCCCCGGTGCGCGCCGACATCGGCCTCTCGCTCGCCTACGTCGACCTGGGGGGCCAGCCCTACGCGCGATTCAAGAACTTCGTCGACCAGGCGGTGGCGGGGAATCCCGGCTACGGCTTCTCGGCCACCGACGCGGCCTACATGTACAAGCTCACCGGCCAGGCGCAGTACTCCACCCTTGCCATCGCCTGGGTCGAAGACCAGGTGACCACGGCCGAGGCCGAGATCGCCCTGGGAAACCGGCCGGCGATCGCCGGTGACTCGTACCTCGACGTCGGTCCGATGCTGCGTGATGTCGCCCTGGTCTACGACTGGTGCTATCCGCTGCTCACCCCGCAGCAGCGAACACGCTGGGAAGCCTACGCGGATCAGGCGGTGTGGAACGTGTGGAACCACAACAGCGCCAGCTGGGGCGGACATCCGTTTCCGTGGTCGGGCTGGTCGGTCGACAATCCGGGAAACAACTACCACTACAGCTTCCTCGAAGCGACGATGTACTGGGGCTTTGCCGCCGACCGCCAGAACTGGATCGACTTCCTCGCCAACGTGAAGCTGCCGGCCGTGGTGACCTACTTCCAGGGGATCCCCGGCGGCGGCAGCCGCGAGGGGACCGGCTACGGCGTGTCGCTCATGCGGCTCTTCGAGCTCTACCGGCTGTGGCGCGACTCGACCGCCGGCCACGTCGATCTCGCCGCTCAATCGACCCACCTCGCCGACACCATCGACTACTGGATCCACGCCACCGTCCCGACGCTCGACCGCTACGCCCCGGTCGGCGATCTCGCGCGCGAGTCCTACCCGTGGCTCTACGACTACCACCGCAACCTCGTCCTCGAGGCGCGCGCGATGACCGGTGCGGCGTCGGCGCCGGCCGCCCGCGCCAGCTGGTGGCTGCACCACATCGCCGTGGACGAGATGATGAGCGGCTTCAACTTCCGCGACGACCTGCTGCCCGCCGGGACGACGCAGACCCAGCCCGCGGCGCTCTTCCACCATGCCACCGGAGCCGGGGTCCTCTTCGCCCGCCGCAGCTGGTCGACCGACGGGCTGTGGCTGTCGTTCGTCGCCGGGCCGTACGTCGAGTCGCACGCCCACCAGGACCAGGGAGCGTTCAACCTCTTCCGCAACGACTGGCTGGCGGTGACCGAGAACATCTTCACCCACAGCGGCATCCAGCAGGGGACCGAGGTCCACAACACCCTGCGCTTCGTCAACGGCGCGACGACGATTCCGCAGAACGAGAGCACCTCGTCGATGACGGTCAGCGACGCAGCCGGCGTCCTGCACGTCGTCGCGAACCTGACGCCGGCCTACGCGAGCTCCGGCGTCGTGAACAGCTGGCAGCGCACCCTGGACCTCGATGCCCTGGGCCTCACGGTGCACGACAGCTGGAACGCCGCCGGGGGTGTCACGGCGGTCTTCCAGGTCAACACGCCGGTCGTGCCGGTCGTCGCCGGCGGTGTCGTGACCGCCGGCGCGCTGCGTATCCGGCCGGTCGTGCCCGCCAACCCGACGATCTCCGTCCTGCAATGGTCGACGCTCGACCCGGCCGAGTTCTACTCCGGCTACAAGGTCGAGCTGCGCGGCGGCTCGGGCACCTATGAGGTCCGCCTCGAGCTCCTCGACGGCCTCTTCACCGACGGTTTCGAGAGCGGCGACAGCTCGGCCTGGGCGCCCTGACGGCGACCTGCGCGGCGATCGGAAGTCCGGGAGCTACTTGCCGCTGCGGCCAAACAGCGCCGGCACGAGCGTGAAATCGGCCGCCACCGCGATGAGAATGGCGACCGCCGAGAGCAGGCCGAAGCGCGCCGTCGGCACGAAGCCCGAGAGCGCGCAGACACCGAAACCGAGCGCCAGGATGACGCCGGTCAGCAGGTAGGCCGGCGCGGTCTTCTCCATCCGGTCGGCGACCGCCGCCCGCTCCCCGAGCGCGGCGGAGAGCGTCCGATAGTGCGCCAGGGTGTGAATCGTGTCGTCCACCACCAGGCCGAGCGTGATCGAAGCGACCATCACCGTCGCGATGTCGAGCGGCACGCCGAACCAACCCATGCCACCGAGGATCAGCAGCACCGGCCAGAGGTTCGGCAGCAGCGCGTAGAGCGTCCCCTTGACCTCGCGCAGCAGGATGTAGAAGGTGACCGCGAGCACCGGCAGCGTCAGCAACAGCGAGAGCGCCAGCGTCGAAAGCAGGTAGCGCTGCATGGCGAGGAGCAACGGATACTGGCCGGTCGCCACGACCGCCGCCCCGGGGAGGGCCGCGCGGGCGAGTGCCAGCGCTTGCGCCGCGAGCGGATCGACGACCTCGTAGCCCGCGGTCGGCACGAACAGGGTGATCCGGGTCCGGTCGCCGTCGGCGGTGAGCAGGCGGGCGAGCGCCCGGCCGCCCGCCGCGTCGGCGAAGACCAGCGGCACCAGCCGGGCGCGGAGCTCGGCGGGCGGGAAGACGCGCGCCAGCGGCGAGGCCGCGCCGACGTCGTCGAGCAGGTCGGTCGCCGACACCACCGAGAGCAGGCCCGGGAGACGGCGCAGCTCGGCCGTCAGCCGGGCGAGCTCGGCGAGGCGGCGCTCGCCGGTGAAGCCGCCCGCCGGACTCGCCGGCCACTCGCCGGAGAGCGAGCTGTCGTCCATCGCCACCAGCTCGACCGTGGAAAGACCGATTCCCGCCCGCTCGAGTCGCTCGATCTCGGCCCGCACCGGGTGGTCGGGGGCGAGATAGTGGAGGGCGTTGCTCGCCACCTCGAGGCGACCGAGGCCGCACGCGGCGACGAGCGCGAGCAGGCCGTAGGTCGACAGGACCAGGCGGCGATGGTCGGCGGCGAGCTCGGTGACCCGCCGCCCGAGCCGCTGCATCCGGAGCTCGAAGGCGCGCTCGGGCAGCGCCGCGCGCCGGCCCATGGTGCGCGACAGCAGACAGGGCAGGAGGGTGAACGCCGCGAGGCCCGCGAAGGCGAGGCCGAGCCCGGCCCAGATTCCGAGCGTGCGGATCGGCGCCACCGGCGTCGCCGCGAGCGAAGCGAAACCGGCGAGAGTCGAGACGGTGGTCCAGAAGAGCGCCCGCCCCTTGTCGCGGTAGGTCGCGAGCGTCGCCGGCCCGGCCTCCAGCCCTTCCGCCTCGATGTCGCGGCAGCGCAGCATCAGATGGACGGCCGAAGCGAGCGTGATGACGAACAGGATCGGCGGCAGGATGGCGACCACGAGATTGAAACGCACGCCGGCGTAGCCCATCGCTCCGAGCACCACCACCTCGACCACGGCGACGAAGACGAGCGGCACGGCGACCGCCCCGACCTCGCGGAAGGTGAGCGCCAGTAGCAGCGCGGCGAGCGCCAGCAGCAGCGGGAAGTAGAGCTCGGCGATGTCGCGGGCGGAGCGGTCGAGGGCGCGTTCGAGGGCCGCCGGGCCGACGACGCGCGCGGAGACGCCGGCCGGCGCCTCGGCGCAGCGGGCCTCGAGCGCGGCGAGCACCGCCGCGGGCGCAGGACCGGGAGAGGTCGCGTCCGCGTTCGCATGCGGAGCGAGCTCGACGAGCAGCGTGATCTCGGTCCCGCTGGCGTCAACGAAACCGGCGGCGCGATCGAGCGGACTGGCGAGCAGGAGAGCCCGGAAAGCCTCCGGGTCGGGGGGCGGCAGCCGGTCGAGCTCGCCGCGGTGGTGCCCGGCCGGACCGCTCACCGAGCGGACGCCGGCGACCTCCGCCGCCTCCCGTTCGAGGCGGACGAGGAAGTCGAGGCCCTCGCGGGTGAAGAGGGGATCGCCCGAGAGCGCGATCCGCGCCCCGTAGCCCGGGCCGAAACGCGCGATGAGCTCGCCATAGCGCGCGACATCGCGCGAGCCGGCGAGGAAGAAGACCTCCGGCGAGTTGTCGCTGTGGAGCCGCGCGAGGCCGGGCAGGAGGGCGACGACGAGCAGGGCGAAGACGGCCTCGACGAGGCGCCGGCGAGCGAGGACGGTCCGGACGAGCGCGGTCACGCGACGCTCGCCGGCCAGGCGAGCCGCGTGCAGAGTCGCAGCGCGCGGGTCAGCCGGAGCTCGCGCAGCGGACGCCGGTCGCCCAGCAGGCCGAGGAAGTTGCCGAACAGCACCGGGTCGGCGGCGAGAGCGGCGACCAGCCGGCGGCGCAGCCAGGGCCGCCGCGCCGCCACCAGCAGCAGGCGGGTGAGCGCGTTGGGCAGCGCCGCGAGGCGGGCGAGACGCCGGGCGTAGGGTGCCAGGTCCCCGGCGGCGAGCGCTTCGCCGAGCGCGAGCGCTCCCTCGAAGCCGAGCGAGAGACCTTCGCCGGTGAGAGCGTCGACGTAGCCGGCGGCGTCCCCGACCAGGGCGAT
>CAZQTL010000066.1:0-18395 GCA_964595975.1 uncultured Thermoanaerobaculia bacterium
CGCACGTCCGCCCGCAGCGTCTTCGCGCCCCCCACCCGCTGGAACTCGCGTTCCTGCAGCACGCGCAGGAGTTTCGCCTGCATCGGCGCCGGCATCTCGCCGACTTCGTCGAGAAACAGCGTTCCGCCAGCAGCCTGCTCGATCCTGCCCGAGCGACTCGCGTGCGCGCCGGTGAAGGCGCCGCGCTCGTGGCCGAAGAGCTCCGACTCGAGGAGCTGCTCGGGCAGCGCCGCGCAATTGACCGCCACGAACGCGCGCTCCGAGCGCCGCGAGCCGCGATGGATCAGGCGCGCCAGCACCTCCTTGCCCGTACCCGACTCGCCGGTGAGGAAGACCGTCGTCTCGGTCGCCGCCACCCGCGTCGCCTCGGCGAGCGCGCGCATCCAGAGTGCCGAACGACCCAACGCCCGGTGCGGCGTGCGGCTATCGAGCTCGAGTGCGAGCGACTCGACCCGCGCCTCGAGCTGGCGCGCGCGCTCCTCCGCCAGACTCGCGCGGCGGACCTCCGCGGCGAGGCGTTCGTGGGCCAACGCGAGGCTCACATGGTCGGCGATTCGCTCGGCGAGCGCGATGTCCTCTTCGCCGTAGGCCTCGCGCTGCCGCGACGAGAAGGCGAGGCCCCCGATCGTCTCGCCTTCGGCTCGGATCGGCACTCGCAGCGTCGAGTGCAGTCCGAGCTCGGCGAGCTTCCGCGTCCACACCGGCCCTGGACGGAGCTCGACCCAGACCTCATCCGGCGAACCGGGGGGCGAAACGCGCGCCCGCACGACTCCGTCTTGGCCGCCGTTCACCGGTTCGAGATCGTAGGCGAGGAAGCCGCGCCAGTCCGGGCGGATCCTCTCGTTCTCTTCGGTGAAGCGATAGCGCGCCAGCTCGCTCACCTCAAAGTTGATCGAAGCATGGATGGTGACGCCGTCGCGCTCGGCGGTCAGCAGCGCGATGGACAGGGTGTCGTGCGGCAGCACCTCCTGGATGACCGCGGACATTCCGGGAAAGACCTGCCGCACGTCGAGAGCTCCGGCAATCGCCGGCAGGAGCGGCTCGAGTCGTTCGCGGCGGCGGCGCTCGCGATCGCGGCGGTCGGCGAGCGCGCTGTCGGGCGCGGGTTGGGCGGGCGGGGTCGAGGAAACCGGCTCGTGCACGCGCGGGGCTCCGGAGGCGATCTTAGCTGACACTCCCGAAGGTCCTCCGCCAGAATAGCCACGTATTCGGGAGTTTCGAGGCCGGGATGAACGAAACGAACCCACGCTACGGCGGGTGGCGGGTCGCAGCCGGTGCGGCCACCGGCGTCGCCCTGTCGACGGTCGTGTTCTATCTCTTCGCGGTGCTGGTGCGACCGCTCGCCGCCGAGTTCGGCTGGCGGCGCGAGGAGATCGCGCGTGCCTATTCGCTGCTCGTCGGCGTCGCCGCGCTCACCGCGCCGGCCTGGGGGCGCCTTTTCGATCGCCACGCGCCGCGGCGCGTCGCCGCGGCGGGCCTCGCGCTGAGCGGCCTGGGGTTGGTCTCGCTCTCGACCCTCGGCCCGCGACTCGACCGGCTCTACATCACCTTCGGCCTGCTCGGGCTCATCGTCGCCGGGACGACGGCCCTGGCCTACGCCCGCACACTGGCCGGCTGGTTCGACCGCCGGCGCGGCCACGCCTTCGGCCTTCTGCTCGGCGGCGCGGCGTTCGCCGGCGTCGCGCTGCCGCCCCTTCTCCAGGCGCTCATCGAGCGCGCGGGTTGGCGGGCGACCTGCGTCCTGGCCGGCACGCTGCAGCTCGCCGTCGCGGCCCCGACGGTTCTCGGACTCGTTCACGAGCGCCACCCCGGTCGCCGCGTCCCGTCGCCACGGGCCGGCGGTGCGCGACGGGCTTTCGCCTGCGCGAGCTATTGGTTGCTGCTCGCCATGGTCTTCGTCGGCGCCGCCGGCAGCAGCGGCGCGCTCGTGCACTTCATTCCGCTGCTCGCCGACCACGGGGTGCGATCGGCCCAGGCGGCCCTGGCGGTCTCCGCGCTCGGCGCCGCGACGTTCGTCGGGCGACTCGCCACCGGTGCGCTGCTCGATCGCTACGCGGCGCCACGGCTCGCCTGCCTGCTGCTCGCCCTGGCCGCGGGTGGCCTGGCGCTGCTGGCCAGCGCAAACACCTTCTCCACTGCGAGCGTTGCGGCGCTGCTGCTCGGCTTCGGCGTGGGCGGCGAGTTCGACGTCGCGCCGTATCTCCTCTCGCGGGCTTTCGGCGAACGCGCGCTCTCGACACTCTATGGCTTCGTCTGGACCGCACAGGGGTTGGGCGCGGCGCTGGGACCGCTGCTCCTCGCTCGCGCCTTCGACCTGACCGGCGGATATGCCGCAGCCCTCCTGCCGCTAGCCGGGGCGAATCTCCTCGCCGGGATAGCGATGCTGACCTTCCGCGGCCCCTCTTCACCGCCAGGCTGAGTGCTGCACCGCCGGCCGGTCGGTTGCGCGATCCTGCGCACCTGATCGATTTCGAGCAGGCAGATGCTTGACCTCGCGGCGGTTGGCCGCTGACTAACTTCTCTGTTGCCAGCGGATTGACTGTCTCGAGCTGAGCCGGCCCGGGTTGGAACGCGATCCGCAATCCAGTCGGGCATGACGCACAAGAACGTCGAACGCGTCCTCGGCCGACTGCTCACCGACCCCGACGTCCAGGAGCGCTTCGTCGTCACGCCCGAGCGACTCCTTGAGGAGCTCCGCGCCCAGGGCTACGAGCTCTCGACGACCGAGCTCGCCGCCCTGGCCGCCTTGAACTCCGACTCGCTGCGCGTCTTCGCCGCGCAACTCGACCGCCGGATCCGCCGCGCCCGCAACGACGAAAACGAACCTGCTGACCGCTCTGCCGGCCCCGTCGACCGGGGAGACCCGGAACCTTGAACCGATCCACACTCAACGCAGCGCCAAGGAGGGAGTCCATGCCGACCGCCGACGCCGAAGTCACCTGGACGCAGGAGAGCAGCACCACGGTCTCCGGACTGTGCGACGAGCGCTTTGCCGGAGTCCGCGAGCGTTTCGCGGCGCACATCGACAGCAACGCCGACGTCGGTGCCTCATTCGCGGTCTTCATCGAAGGCCGCCCGGTCATCGATCTCTGGGGCGGCTACTTCGACCTGACCTACTCGCGCCCCTGGGAGCGCGACACGATCGTCCATCTCTACTCGTCGTCCAAGACGATCACCGCCCTCTGCGCCCTGCATCTCGCGGATCACGGCGGGCTCGATCTCGATGCGCCGGTCGCCGCCTACTGGCCCGAGTTCGGCGCCGCCGGCAAGGGGGACATCCGCGTGCGCCAGATCCTCGGATTCACCTCGGGCGTCGCCGGCTGGACCGAGCCGACGACCCGACGGGACCTTTGCGATTGGGAGAAGTCGACGGCGGCGCTCGCCCGCCAAGCCCCCTGGTGGGAGCCCGGCCGCACCAGCGGGTATCACGGCTTCAACATGGGGCATCTGGTCGGCGAAGTAGTGCGGCGCGTGACCGGCAAGTCGCTCGGTCGCTATCTCGCCGACGAGCTCGCCGGGCCGCTCGGAGTCGGTGAGGAGTGCTATCTCGGCGTTCCGCCGAGCGCCGACGGCAGAGTCTCCCTGCTCATCCAGGGCCGGCCGAACGACCAGCCGAGCGGCAACTGGTACTTCGATCGCGCGCTGTTCAATCCGCACCTCAAACCGGTGAACTCGTGGGAGCTCGGCTGGCGGCGCGCCGAGGTGGGCGCTGTCAACGTGCACGCCAATGCGCGCGCGATCGCCACGTTGCAGTCCGCACTGGCCTGCGGCGGCGTCGGCGGCAAACGGATGATGTCGGACCGCGGCCGCGAGCGCCTGCTCGAGCGCCAGTCGGACGGCGTCGATCTCGTCATGGGTACTCCGTGCGACTGGGGCATGGGTTTCTCGCTCAACAAGGCCATCTTCACCGGGGTTCCAGCCGACGCCCGGATCGCCTGGTGGGGGGGCAACGGCGGCTCGCTCTCGTTCGTCGACCTCGACCGCGGCATGGCGATCGGTTACGCGCAGAACCTCTGGATGGGGGGCGGACAGCAGCAGTTCTACCGTGCCCTGGCCCTGGTCGCCGCCGTCTATCGCGGGCTCGCGGAGGCGGGCTAAGCTGTCCCTGCAAATGCACGCGGGGGCGGACGAGGGAGGCGGGACCCTAGCCCGGCGGGTGGGTTCGGCGGCGGCGCTCCCTGTTACAGTCGGTCCGGTAATGCAGATCGGTCCCGCGGCCTGTGCCGCGGACGGATACGACCTGAATCTGCAGGAAAAGGGAGGCTTGAGAAATGCGCAAGTACCTGCCGTTCGCCCTCGCCGTGCTCGTCGTTCTCGCCGGATCGACCCTCATCGCCGGCGCTGCGACGCCGCCGGAGAAGGTCACCATCGACGACTGCGTCGCCAAGAAGGCGGCAGTCGAGTTCCCGCACGGCGCGCACGTGAAGGCCATCGCCGAGTGCAAGACCTGCCATCACACGCAGCCGGCCCTCACCGCGACCAGCGGCGAGAAGGTCGAGACCTGCGGCAGCTGCCACGTGACGCCCGAGAAGGCCGAGACGCCGAAGTGCAGCGAGATGTCGGCGACCAAGAACCCGTTCCACATGGCCTGCGTCGCCTGCCACAAGGAAGAGCTCGCGAAGAAGCCCGACACCAAGGCGCCGACCAAGTGCGACCAGTGTCACCCGAAGGCCTGAAGCGCCGCTGAGCCGTTTCGCCTCGACCCGCGCCCGCCGGCACCGGACTCCGGTGCCGGGCGAGCGCGGGAGTCGCACCTCGCAGGAATTCCTCCTCAGGCGGGTTTCATGAAGCGGAACGGGCCTCGACGAACGGGGTCCGGATGCTGAAGGAGACGCCGCTCATGAAACTCGGAACCGCCCGCTTTCTTCCCGCACTGCTGCTGGCCTCGCTGCCGCTGGCGCCCCTCTCTGCCGAGCGCGGACCGCACGGCCGCCCGTTCGCCGGCGGACCGCCGATGGACGACCAGAGGATCGACCGCCTCGCCGAGCACCAGGCGGAACGGCTCACCCGCAGCCTCGACCTCACGCCGGCGCAGCAGGTCACACTCGGCCGCCTGCAGGAACAGCTCGAAAGCGCCGTCCGGCCGCTCGCAGCCTCGATGCGCAGCGCTCACGAGCAGCTGCGGACCCTGCTCGACGCGACCTCGCCCGACCCGGCCGCCGTCGGCACGCAGGCGATCGCCATCGATCGCGCGCGCGACGGGATGCGCGCCGCGTGGGACAGCTTCGAGGCCGATTTCACGGCGAGCCTCACCGAGACGCAGCGCGCCGCCTACCGGGTGCTGCAGGAGACCCGGCCCGGACGCGGCTTCTTCGGCGGCCACCGGGGAGGTCCCGAAGGACCGGACGGGCCCGGCGGCGACGGGCCCGAGGACTGATCCTCAGGCGTAGCGGATCCAGCGCCAGAGCTCCTGGAAGGTCGGCTTCTTGCCGTACATCAGGATGCCGATGCGATAGATCCGGGCGCAGACCCAGATGAGGAAGACGATGAACGCCGTCGTCAGCGCATACGCGGCCAGGATCTGCCACAGCGGCGGCATCTTGACCGCGATGCGCAGCATCATGAGCATCGGCGTGAGCGGCGGGATCATCGACAGCACGACGGCCATCGTCGAGTCGGGATCGTTGATGATCGGAATCAGGAAGAACATCGGCGCCACCAGGAAGACGACCAGGAAGCCCGCGAACTGCTGCGCCTCCTGGACGTTGTTGGTCGCCGCTCCGATCGCCGCATAGAGCGTTGCGAAGAGCGAGAACCCGAGCAGGAAGAGAATCAGGAAGTGGGCGATGAGCCCGACGCCGACCTGCGGCATCTTCACGTCCTCAGGCATCAACGCCATGGCGCCGACCACCGCCGGTGCGGAGAGCGCCGCCATCGTCGTCAGCCAGACCACCAGCTGGGTGAGACCCGCGAGCCCGATGCCGAGGAGCTTCCCGAGCAGCAACTCGATCGGCCGGACGGTGGCGAGAATGACCTCGACGATGCGCGAGCTCTTCTCCTCGAGGACACCGTTCATCACCTGCTGGCCATAGAGCAGCGTCACCATGTAGAGCAGGAAGAACAGGAAGTAGGCCAGGAAGAAGCCGGCCATGCCGCCCTCCTGCCGGCTGCCCTCGGCGAGGACCCGGGTCGTCTCGAGGTCGACTTCATGAGTCAGCGCCGCCACCTGGGCGGCGTCGATACCCGCCGCCTTGAGCCGGGCCTCGCCGACCACCTCCGACACCACGTCGGAGAGCCGGCTCTGGGTCATGAAGTTCGACACGCTCTCGGCGTGATACTCGACCTCGTTCTTCTCCAGGCCCTCCGGCGCGAGCCAGAGCCAGGCATCGATCTCTCCGGCCAGAACCCTCCTGTCGAGCTCCGCACGCTGGGCGGCGCGCTCGCCCGAGCGGGCGACGAGCTCCACCTTGAACTGCGCGGTCTCCTCTTTCCGTCGCCTCCCGGGTTCGAGACCGTTCGCGGAGGAAGACTTCGTCTCCTCCTCCGCCACCAGCTTCGCCGCCAGCCGTTCGCCGTAGCCGCCGGCCTCGTCGACCACGGCGAGCCGCTGCGAAGCGCGCGTCTTCATCGCGATCATCGACGGCAGGATGGTGAGTGCCGCCATGGCCACCGGCAGCAGCAGGGTGGCGATCCAGAAACCCTTGCTCTTGACTCGCGTCAGGTACTCGCGCTTGGCGATTGTCAGAATCGGATCAATTCGCATGCCGCACCGCCTGGATGAAGAGGGTCTCGAGATCGGGGACTTCGGAGCGGAAGTCGGTCACGTCGCCGTGCTGGACGAGCTTGCGCAGCACGGTCGCCGGATCGGCGTTGGCGGCGAGCACGAGGCGCAGGCCCGAAGGCTGGTCGAGCACCTCGGCGACACCCGGAGTCGCCGCGACCGTCGCCCGGTCGGCCGAGGTCGTCAGCCGGTAGACGTTGCCGCCGCGCTCGCGTTTGAGCGCTGCGAGCTCGCCGGCGAGAATCACCTTGCCGTGCGAGATCAGGCAGATGTGGTCGCAGAGCTTCTCGGCCTGCTCGAGGATGTGGGTCGAGAAGAGGATCGTCTTGCCGCGCGACTTGAAGTCGGCGATGAGCTCCTTGAACAGCACCTGGGCGATCGGGTCGAGCCCGGAGAACGGCTCGTCGAGGATCAGGATGTCGGGATCGTGGAGGATCGTCCCGACCAGCTGGATCTTCTGCTGCATCCCCTTCGACAGCGCTTCGACCTTGGCCTTCGACCAGGCCCCGAGCTCGACGCGGTCGAGCCACTCGGCGATGAGCTTGCCGGCACGGCGACGCTCCACGCCGTGCAGCTCGGCGAAGAAAAGGAGATGGTCGAAGACCGTCATCTTGCGATAGAGGCCGCGCTCTTCCGGCAGGTAGCCGACCCGGCGCAGGTCCTCCGGCTGGCGCGGCCGGCCGAAGAACAGCACCTCGCCCCGGTCCGGGGCGAGGATGTCCATGATCATGCGGATGCTGGTCGTCTTGCCGGCGCCGTTCTGACCCAGCAGGCCGAAGACCGCCCCCGGCGGAACCGCCAGCGAAACGCTGTCGACCGCCACGAAATCACCGTAGGCCTTGCGCACCTCGCGCAGCTCGAGATTGTTGCTCACTCCGGACTCCTCCTGGGAACGCCTGCAGGGACCGAGTCTACGCCACGGCATGGATACGGAGCTGCCGGGCCGCTGGTTCTGGCGCCACGGTCTGCGAGAATAGCCGGCGCGATGAGGGCTCACCTGCGGCGGGAGGAATTCTGAGGCTCACGGCGGCGATTGCGCTCCTCGCGAGCCTCCTCGGCGCCGGCGGCCCGGCGGCCGGAGCGGCCCCGAGCGCCGAAGAGATCCTGGAGCGCAATCTCGCCGCGCTCGGCGGCAGGTCGCGGATGAAGGCGGTCCGCAGCCTGCGTCTCACCGCCACGCAGTGGTCGGGGGGCGCGAACGGGCAGAGCGTGCCCATGACGGTCTACTGGCAACGACCTGACCGGCTGCGGATCGAAACCCCCGAGGACGGCCTGCTCAAGGTGGTGGCCTTCGACGGCACGACCGCCTGGTCGACCTACCCCGAGCTGGCCGGATTCAAGACCCAGATCCTGGGGGAGGCGGAGCGCGAGGCCCTGGTTGCCCAGGCCGACCTCCTCGAGGGCCCGACCTTCGACCCCGTGGCCAAGGGCCACCGCGTCGAGTTCGACGGCAGGGAGAAGATCGGCGGCGGCGAGGCCTGGAGGGTCCGGCTCACCACCGCGCAGGGGGAAGTGCGGAGGCTCTGGTTCGACTGCGAGACCTTTCTCCAGGTGCGCGAGGAACGCACGCAAACCCTCGACGGCCACGCCTTCACGACCGTCTCGATTCTCTCGGATTTCCGGCCCGCGGGCGGCATCCTCTTCGCCCATCGCACCGAATCGCGTTCGCGCGCGCCCGGGGATCCGCCGGAGGGCGCCGGCGATCCGACCGTCTTCTCGATCTCGACCCTGGAGATCGACGCCGACCTCCCCGACGGTCTCTTCTCGCCGCCGGCCGCCGGCCCGGCGCCTCAGCCTGGCGTGGATTCCGCGCCGGCCGCGACGCCGCGCTGAGATTGCCGCTGCCGAAGCGATATGGTACAACCCGGAGCGAAAATTCAACCCTCTTCGCGGAGTCTGAGACTGCTAGTCCCGCCCCCTGGAACACCGGACTCACGCCGATGAGCTCCTCCGAGTTCAGCGTCGAGATCGACCGCGTCAGCAAGCTCTTCGGCGACTTCGTCGCCGTCGACGACGTCTCGCTCACCGTGCGCCGCGGCGAGTTCTTCTCCCTGCTGGGACCGTCCGGGTGCGGCAAGACGACGCTCCTGCGCATGATCGGCGGCTTCGAGATTCCGACCTCCGGAGCCATACGCGTCAACGGCGTCGACATGACGGAAGTGCCGGTGCACAAGCGGCCGATCAACATGGTCTTCCAGGCCTACGCGCTCTTTCCGCACCTGACAGTCGCCGAGAACATCTCTTTCGGTTTCCGCTACAAGAACTACCCGCACGGCGAGTACGAGCAGCGCATCGCCAAGGCGGTGGCGCTCGTGCGCCTGGCCGGGTTCGAGTCCCGCTATCCGTCGCAGCTCTCGGGCGGGCAGAGGCAGCGCGTCGCCCTCGCCCGGGCTCTCGCGCTCGAGCCGCAGGTGCTGCTGCTCGACGAGCCGCTGGGTGCCCTCGACCAGAAGCTCCGCAAGGAGGTCCAGGTCGAGCTCAAGAACCTGCAGCGCAAGCTCGGCATCACCTTCGTCTTCGTCACCCACGACCAGGAAGAGGCGCTCACCATGAGCGACCGGATCGCGGTGATGAACGCCGGCCGCGTCGAGCAGATGGACACCGCTTCGCAGGTGTTCGAGTACCCCCAGACCGAGTTCGTGGCGCAGTTCATGGGCGCCTCGAACTTCTTCTCGGCGACGGTGCGCAGCATCGCCGAGGGCTTTCTCTCTCTCGGCATGTCGGACGGCGACAGCTTCACGGTGCCGGACCCGGGCAAGGTCGCCAAGGGCGAAGAGGTGCGCTTCGTGGTCCGCCCCGAGAAGCTCGACCTGCGCAGCCGCGACCTGTCGAGCCACGGCATCCCCTGCATGCCGGTGACGATCGAAGACCGGGTCTACCAGGGCGTCTCCACCGTCTGGGTGGTGACGAGCGCCGCCGGCGAACGTTTCGTCATCTACGAGCAGAACGAGCAGCCGTTCGAGGAGCGCGGAAAGTTCGCCGTGGGAGGCACCGCCTTCCTGTGCTGGAGCCCCCGCCACACCGTGCTCATGCGGCCGGGTCCGGCCGCCGCCCCTCCGGCGCCCCATGCCTGACGCGAAACGGCGGACCGCCGGAAGCGGCTTCGCCGCCTACCTCCAGGTGTTGCCGACCTGGGCGGTCCTGGGGTTCTTCTTCGTGCTGCCGCTGGTCATCATGCTGGTCATCAGCTTCGGGCAACGCGGCACCTACGGCGGCCTGAAGGAGATCGAGAGCCTCCGCGAGTACGTCACGAGCGGCGCCTTCCTCGCCAACTACCGGCGCTCGATCGAGCCCCTCTACCTGTCGATCTACTGGCGCTCGCTGTGGATGGCCGTCGTCACCACTCTGCTCTGCCTGGTGGTGAGCTATCCGATCGCCTACTACATCGCCGTGGTCGCGCCGGCGCGGTTCAAGAACCTCTTCCTCGGCCTGGTGGTGATTCCCTTCTGGACGAGCTTCCTGATCCGCACCTACGCCTGGATGCTGATTCTGCGCACCGAAGGACTGCTCAATTCCGTCCTGCTCGCCGCCGGCGTCATCGACCAGCCGCTCAATCTCCTGTACACCGACTTCGCGGTCATGATCGGCCTGGTCTACGGCGAATTGCCGTTCATGATCCTGCCGCTCTATGCCTCGCTCGAGAAGCTCGATCTGGGTCTTCTCGAAGCCTCGCTCGATCTCGGCGCCAACAAGGTGGCGACCTTCTTCCGCGTCACCGTACCCCTCACCATGCCGGGGATCGTCGCCGGCATCATCCTGGTGTTCATTCCGTCGATCGGTCAGTTCGTGGTCTCCGACCTTCTCGGCGGCGCCAAGAGCATCCTCGCCGGGAACCTCATCCAGAACCAGTTCGCGGTGGCGCGCAACAAGCCGTTCGGCTCCGCGATCGCCTTCGAGCTCACCGCCCTGGTCCTCGTCCTGCTCTTCGCCTACGCCATGTACACCAGGCGCAAGGGGCAGGAGGTGCTGCTGTGAGCGAGCCCGCGGCGCCGCAGGCCCCGCCTCCCGCACCCCGGATCGAGCTCGTGTCGCGCCCGGTCGGGCGCCTGAGCCCCGTTCCCCGTCCGGCGCGCCCGGTCTCCTGGGAGCGCCGTCTCCTCGCGACGCACAGCCTGCTGGTCTACCTGTTCCTCTACGTCCCCATCGTCATCCTCATCCTCTACTCCTTCAATCGTTCGAAGCAGACCGCCGCGTGGGAGGGGTTCACCCTCGACTGGTACCTGCGTCTCTTCCAGAACGACCTCATCCTGCGGGCGGTCAAGAACAGCCTCGTCGTGGCGCTCATCACCACCGTCGTCGCGACCGTCATCGGCACGCTCGCGGCGCTCGCGCTGGCGCGCGGCAGCTTCCGCGGCAAGGGAGCGACGCAGGCGGCCCTCTACCTGCCGATCATCATTCCCGAGATCGTCGTCGGCGCCGCCCTGGTCACCTTCTTCGGCGTCACCGAGATGCGCCTCGGCCTGACCACGGTGGTGATCGCGCATGTCGCCTTCTGCATCTCCTACGTCGCCATCGTCGTGCGCGCCCGCCTCGCCGGTTTCGACCGCTCCCTCGAGGAGGCCGCCAACGACCTGGGGGCCGGCCCCTGGGACACCTTCCGCCGCGTGACCCTGCCGATCATCCTGCCCGGCATCGTCGCCGGAGCGCTGCTCGTCTTCACCCTCTCGATCGACGACTACGTCATCACCTCGTTCGTCGCCGGCGTCGGGGCCACCACGCTGCCGATCCAGATCTACTCCATGCTGAAAGTCGGCGTGACGCCCGAAGTCAACGCCGTGTCGACGCTCCTCCTGCTGCTCACTGTCGTGCTGATCGTCATCGCCCAGCGCTTGCAGCAGGACCCCTCTTCCAAAGGAGGCACCAAGAAATGAATCGACGCAAGTCCACCCTCGGCGCCGTCGCCGTAGCGTCCCTCTTCGCCGCCGGAATCGCGGCGGGAGTCGCCGGTTGCGCCAAGAAGGCCGGCGAGGCGCCGGCGAAGGCGCAGGAGGCCGGCAAGCTCAACATCTACATCTGGTCCGCCTACCTGCCGAAGGAGGTCATCGACCGGTTCTCGACCGAGACCGGAATCAAGGTGAACTTCGACACCTACGACTCGAACGAGGCACTGCTCGAGAAGCTGCAGTCGGGGGTCGCCGACTACGACCTCGTCGTGCCGTCGGACTACATGGTCCGGATCCTCGTCGCCGAGAAGCTCATCCAGCCGCTCGATCACGCCAAGCTCCCCAACATCGCCAACCTCGATCCGCGCTTCCTCGACAAGAAGTTCGATCCCAAGAACCAGTATTCGCTGCCCTATTTCTGGGGCACGACGGGCTTCGGCTACAACAAGGCGAAATTGGGCGTCCTCGACAGCTGGCAGGCCCTCTTCGACGCCAGGAACAAGGGCCGCATCCTGATGCTGGACGACATGCGCGAGGTTTTCGGCGCGGCGCTCAAGTCGATGGGCAAGTCGCTCAACGAGACCGATCCGGCCGTGCTCAAGCAGGCCGCCGACCTGCTGAAGAAGCAGAAGAAGCTGGTCGCGACCTACAACAGCGGCGATTTCGCCAACATCCTGGCCGCCGGAGACGTCGACATCGCTCACGGCTACAACGGTCAGCTCGCCGAGGTCGTCGCCAAGGAGCCCGAGAAGCTCGCCTATGTCGTTCCCAAGGAGGGTGCGACGTTGTGGATGGACAACGTCACGATCCCCGCCAAGGCGCGCAACCTCGACAACGCCTACCGCTTCCTCAACTTCATCATGGAGCCCCAGGTGAACGCCGATATCGTCAACGGCGTCTCCTACGCCAGCGCCAACGTGCCGGCGAGGCAGTTCATCAAGCCCGAGATCCTGAACGACGCCTCGATCTACCCTTCCGACGAAGTGATCGCGCGGTGCGAATTCCTCGAAGACATCGGCGACACCACCACCCTGCTCGATCAGTACTGGACGGAGATCAAAGCGCAGTAAGATGCGGAAACAATCTACGGAAGGGGGAGTTTCCATGACCAAGCACGACCTGCAGCGCATCTCGTTTCTGACGCTGGCGCTGCTCGCGGCCGTCGTCCTGTCTTCGCCCGCGGCCACGGCGCAGGACAAGGCCTGGAGCCTCGACGTCAGCGCCGACTACTTCGACCACTACATGTTCCGCGGCGTGCCGCTGCTGGGCGACAACGAGGTCCTCAACCCGCACGTCACCTACAGCATGGGCAACTTCAACGCCTACTACTACGGCTACTTCGGCGATGTCCCGGCGGACTTCACGTTCTCCGGCGAAACGGCCTCGTACCACGAGGACGACTTCGGAGCCGACTACACCTTCGCCCTGGGCGAGAAGTTCGGCCTGACGCTGGGCGTCGTTTCCTACATGTACAGCAGCGAAGTGACCAACGACTACGGTTTCGAGGACACCTACGAGCTCTACGCCATCGCCTCGTGGGATGTGGCGTTCTCCCCGACGATCAGCTACTACCAGGACATGGATGCCGTCGAGGGCGCCTACGCCTCCTTCGGCATCAGCCACAGCTTCCCCATGGGCAGCAAGGCGAGCCTCGATTTCGCCGCCTCGGTGGGTTTCGACTTCGGTTACAACCTCACCGAGGGGTATGCCGCGGATCTCGGCCTCGACGAGTCGAACGGCGACCTGAACGACGTCCTCATCGGTCTCTCCGTCCCGGTGCAGGTCAACGACTGGTTCGGCTTCCACGTCATGGCGCAGGAGTCGATTGCTCTCGACGTGCTCGACGACATCGGGGTGGACGACGAGACGATCTTCTCCGGGGGCGTGAGCTTCACTTTCTGAGCCGGAGAGCCTCTACCGCTTCGTCTGCAAGACGCCGCCCTGCAGCCGGGGCGGCGTTTTTTCGTAACCGGGAGACCCGCATGCGACGCCACTGGATCGACGGCAGACCCGCCACGGGCAAGCGCCCCGCGATCGCAGTTCACGACCCGGCGACCGGAGAGCTTCTGGCCAGTGTCGCCCGCGGAACCGCCGCGGACGCCGACCGCGCGGTCGGTGCCGCCCGCGCCGCGTTCGCCCCCTGGCGGTTCGTCCCCGGGGTCGAGAAGGCGGCGCTGCTGCACGAGGTGGCCCGGCGGATGCGCGCTCGCCACCACGAGCTGGCGACGACGATGACGCGCGAGGGCGGCAAGCCGTACTGCGAGAACTACGACGAGGTCGAGTGGTCGGCGGCCTGCTTCGACTACTACGCCGAGGTCGGGCGCGACGCCCGCGGCAGCTCGATTCCGCCGGTGGCGCCGCACCAGGTCAACTTCACCATCAAGGAGCCCTACGGCGTCGTCGCGGCGATCGTGCCGTGGAACTATCCGCTGCTGCTGCTCGCCTGGAAGGTCGCGCCGGCGCTCGCCGCCGGCAACACGGTGGTCATCAAACCTTCGGAGGAGACGCCGCTCGCGACACTCGACCTCGCCACCGCCTTCGCCGCCCTGCCGCGCGGCACGGTGAACATCGTCAACGGCTTCGGGCGTGAGGTCGGCGAAGCGCTGGTGACCCATCCCGGCGTCGATCTGGTCGCGCTCACCGGCTCGCTCGCCACCGGCCAGCGGGTGGGTGAGCTCTGCGCACGCGAGGTCAGGAAGTGCCACCTCGAGTTGGGCGGCAACGATCCCTTCATCGTCTTCCCCGACGCCGACCTCGAGGTCGCGGCGAAGGGCGCCGTATGGGCGGCGTTCCTGAACGCCGGCCAGGTCTGCACCAGCGGCAAGCGCTACTTCATCTTCGAGGAGATCTACGACGAGTTCGTGGCCCGGGCGGTGAAGTTCACCCGGTCGCTGCGCCTCGGCCATGGGCTCGACCCGAAGACGGACATCGGACCGGTGATCAACGCCCGCCAGCTCGCCGACGTCGAGGCGCGGGTCGCCGAGGCTGTAGCCTCCGGCGCGCGCGTCCTCACCGGCGGCAAGCGGAGCCGCAAGCTCCCGAACGGCTTTTTCTTCGAGCCGACGATCCTCGTCGACGTCCGCCCCGAGATGCGCATCGTCGCCACCGAGACCTTCGGCCCGACGATGCCGATCATGAAGGTGCGCGGCCTCGACGAGGCGATCGCGCTCGCCAACGCCCAGGAGTACGGCCTCGGCGCCAACATCTACACCAACAACATGGAGTGGGCGATGACGGCGATGGAGCGCATTACCGCCGGCACCTTCTGGATCAACGACCCGCTCACCGACAACGAAGCCGGCCCGTTCGGCGGCATGAAGAAGACCGGCCACTCGCGCGAGCTCGGAGTCGAGGGCCTCGACGAGTTCCGCGAGACCAAGCACGTTCACCTCGACTGGAAGCAGGAGGTGAAGCCGTACTGGTATCCGTACGAGCGGTACAACAAGCTGCGGTAGGGGCAGCTCAGCCCGGCGGCAGCGGCCGAAAGTGGATCGGCTGGTCGCGGTCGAGGCGGCTGCTGCCGGGGAGGGTGGTGCCGGTCGCTTCGAAGCGGTGGCCGCGGACGGTGCCGGCGACTTCGAGGGCGACGAGGAGGAGAATGAGCGTCGCCGTCAGCGAGCGGCCGCGCGGGCCGCGGAAGAGACCGCGCTGGTCCTCGGGTAGGCGTGCGACGAGCCAGCGACCCAAGCCGACGAGCGCGGTCGCCGCGACGCCCATCCAGAGCGGCAGGAGCAGCAGCCCGAGCCGCGCGTAGCCGAAGAAGAGGGCCACGACGGCGAGCGACGCTGCGGTCAGCAGGAGCGTGAGTCCGAGCCAACGTCGCTCCCGTGCCTCGCCCCGCATCAGCAGCAACACCCCGGCGAGGAGCGCCGGCACCCAGAGAGCGAAGGCGGCCGGGTTCTCCGGCACGAACAGATCGACGGGCCGGCGCAGACCCGTGAGGCCACCGGGAACGTTCCATTGCGTCCAGCCGAGCCGGAGCGCGCCGGCGTAGAGTGCCCACTTCTTGCCCACCAAACGCACGAAGTCGCCCGGATGCGCGCCGATCCAGGCAGCCGCCATGCGGTCGCCGTGGAGGAGGAAGCGTAGCTGCTCGGGATTGGCCAGCTGGAGCTGGGCGGAATTGCCGCTCGCAGCGAGGAGTGCGGCCGAGAACGAGCCGTCAGCTCCGTCGTGGTTGGCCAGTGCCAGATTGATCGGGCCGTACATCGTTACCGGCACGAAGCGCGGCAGCGGCTCGACGAGACGGCCGGCGTGGCGGCGCTCCGCCTCCGCCAGGCGGATCGCATTCCGCACCGTCCAGGGGAGGACGACAGAGGCAGCGACGACGGCGACGGCAGTCCAGGGGAGGAGGGTCCTCCACCTCGAGGCATCTCCGGCAGATGAACTGCTCTTCCAGGCAAGGAGGGCGGCGAAGCCGACGATGATCCCGCCGAGCAGAACTCCCTCGGCGCGGGTGAGCGCCATCGCCCCCCAGACGAGGCCGAGACCGACGATCCTGCCGGGCCCGAGCGTTGGATCAGGCCGGCGGACCACCAGCGTGACCGCGGTAAGCAACAGGAGCTGGAAGAGCCCGTCGCCGACCGGCGCGATCGCCAGGACGTAGAGACCGAAGTGGAAGGCGGCGAGCAGCGCGGTGACGATCGCCACCGTCCGGCCGAGCGCCGCCGCGGTCGCGAGATAGAGCAACGCCACCATGCCGCCGCCGACGACGACCGCGAGGATCAGTTTGATCGCGAGATGCGGCACCGCAGCGTTCGCCGCGCCGGCGCCGACCAGCGTCTGCAGCCCGGCCAGGAAGAAGGCGAAGCCCGGCGGATGGAACGGAATCCCGCCGTCGTAGAGCTCGCCGGCGAGGAGCGCCCGGGCAAAGCGGAAGAAGGTCTCCGAGTCCCCCTCGTAGAAGACCGTGTACGGCCATGACCGGTCGGTGCCGGAGAAAAGGAACAGGACTCGCAGAAGGGTCGCGAGCAGACCCAGCACCAGCGCCCAACGGCCGTCGCTCCAGCCGGCGGCAGCCCGGGCCGGGGAGGAAGCGGGGGTGGTCGGCATCGGCTTCGCGAGTCGGGACTTTTTCGCCACAGCGGGCGAAGGGTACCAGAGCCGCCCCGGCCAGCCGCCCCCTGTTCGAGACTTTCCTTGTTCGAGCTTTTCCTCTCCCGGTGCTTTCCGGCAGAATGGCGGGAGCCACAGACCGGCAACTTCCCGGGCCTCCGGCCCCAGCGAGCGAGACGAGGACAACATGAAGAAATTCCAGATGTTCATCGGCGGCGAGGCGGTGGCGGCGGCGGACGGCAAGACCGAGAAGATCGCCAGTCCGGCGACGGAAGAGGTGTTGGCCGAGGTGCCGGTAGGCGGCGCCGAGGATGTCGAGCGCGCGGTCGCCGCGGCGCACGACGCCTTCGACGGCTGGTTCGACCGCACGCCCGGCGAACGCGCCGGGATGCTCCTGAAGCTCGCCGACCGCATCGAGGCGCATGCCGACGAGCTCGCGCTCCTCGAAGCGGCCAACGTCGGCAAACCGCACTGGCTGGCGAAGAGCGAGATCCCGTTCCTGGTCGACAACCTGCGCTTCTTCGCCGGTGCCGCGCGCTGCATGGAGGGGAAGGCCGCCGGCGAGTACCTCGCCGGCTACACCTCGTTCACGCGCCGCGAGCCGGTCGGCGTCGTCGGGTCGATCGCGCCGTGGAACTACCCGTTGATGATGGCGATCTGGAAGATCGGTCCGGCGTTGGCCGCCGGCAACACGGTGGTGCTCAAGCCCTCGGAACAGACGCCGCTCAGCTCCCTGCGTCTGGCCGAGCTCGCGGCCGACATCTTCCCCGCCGGCGTCTTCAACGTCATCACAGGCTACGGCGAGCCGGTGGGCGCCGGACTGGTGCGCCATCCGAAGGTCGGCATGGTGTCGATCACCGGCGACGTCGGCACCGGCAAGATCGTCGCCAGGACAGCCGCCGAGAGCCTGAAGCGCGTCCACCTCGAGCTCGGCGGCAAGGCGCCGGTGGTGATCTTCGACGACGCCGATCTCGAGCAGGTGGCCGCCGTTCTCAAGCTCGCGAGTTTCGCCAACAGCGGCCAGGACTGCACCGCCGCGACGCGCATTTACGGCGGTCCCAAGATCTACGACAAGCTCCTCGAAACGATGGCCGGCGTCGTCGAGTCGGTCACCTGGGGACCGCTCGAGGACGACAACTCGTTCATCGGCCCGGTGGTGTCGAAGGAGCAGCAGGACCGCGTCGCCGGCTTCGTCGACCGCGCGGTGGCGACCGGACATGCGCGGGTCGTCACCGGCGGGAAGCGGGTCGCCGGCAAGGGCTTCTACTACCAGCCGACGCTCATCGCCGATGCCCGCCAGAAGGATGAGATTGTCCAGCGCGAGGTCTTCGGCCCGGTGGTCACGGTCACACCGTTCGCGAGCGACGACGAGGCGATCCGCTTCGCCAACGACGTCGACTACGGCCTCGCGGCTTCGGTGTGGACGCGCGACGTCGGCCGCGCCCTCTCCGCGGCGCGCAAGCTCCGCTTCGGCACCGTGTGGATCAACGACCACCTGCCGCTGGTCTCCGAAATGCCGCACGGCGGCTTCAAGCAGTCGGGCTACGGCAAGGACATGTCGATGTACGCGCTCGAGGACTACACCGTCGTCAAGCATGTGATGGCGAAGCTCGGCTAGTCGCCTCGCTCGGGGCTAACTCGGCTCACTCGCCGCATCCTCGTCCTGCGGGCCACTTGCTCGGGGTCCTGTCTGGCCCGCTTCCCATGGGTCCTCGCGCTGATACTGCGCGCTCCGG
>CAZQTL010000067.1:0-18201 GCA_964595975.1 uncultured Thermoanaerobaculia bacterium
CCCCGCACCCCGGGCACCAGCGCACCTCCTGGTCGGTCTGAAAGTCCTTCTTCGTCAGCGTCGGCGATGCGATAGTCATCTCAGTTTCCTTCAGCTTTCGTGGACCACGGCGCGGAAAAAAGCTTCAGTAAAGGATCCGTACTTCCGGACGTCATGAGGTAGACGCGGCGAGCACCCAACCGCTGCAACCGCTGTACCGCGGACATGATCGCGCCGTAGCGAAGATGGCCGTCAGCCTGCAAGGTTGCCGTCCGGCTCGGATTGCCAGCCAGCGCCCGGGCGGCAAACGAATCGAACTCCGGATCCGGAATCCATACCCCTCCTGAGACGAACTCCAGGCGCTCCGTCAGGGCGATGCGCACCGTGTCTTCAGCGGAGAACAGCGAGCCTTTGCCCGACTCGGGCAACGAGACGCTGACGTAGCATCCGGGGTAGATCGTCGAGTTGTGAACGCTTCCCAACCAAGTCATCGACACGATCAAGCAAATCCCCAGACCCGCAAAGAGAGGGCCCAGGACCCCTTGTTCGAGCCTTTCGCGCCACGAAGCGCGACCGCCTTGTGGAATCCCGAGGACGTGGCCCAGGGCACTCACGAAGCGAGGACCTCCTGAATCTTGGCCAGGACTTCGAAGCGGTAGAACGGCTTGCCTTCGACCTTGTTGTAGCTGACGATGTCTTTGAGGTACTTCGCGCGCAGGAGCATCGCCAGCTGGCCGAGGTTCATCTCGGGGACGAGGACCTTGTCGAATTTCGCGAGGACGTCGCCCAGGTTCTTGGGGAACGGGTTGAGATGATGCAGATGGGCGCGGCTGACCTTGGCGCCCTGCTTGCGCGCCAGGTTGACCGCGCCGTGGATGGCGCCTTCGGTCGAGCCCCAGCCGAGGACCAGGAGCTTGCCCTCCTGTTCACCGTGAACCTCGAGCTCCGGGATCATGTCGGCGACCCGCGCCACCTTCTCCGCCCGGATACGCACCATGTGCTCGTGGTTCTGCGGGTCGTAGGAGATGTTGCCGGTGCCGTCCTGCTTCTCGATGCCGCCGATGCGGTGCTCGAGCCCCGGAGTGCCGGGGATCGCCCATGGCCGAGCCAGGGTCTGCGGATCGCGCAGGTACGGCAGGAAGTTCTCGGTGCGGGTGTGGAACTCGACGCCGAAGTCCGGCAGATCGGCGCTCTCCGGCAGGCGCCAGGGCTCGGAGCCGTTGGCGATGTAGCCGTCGGAGAGCAGCACCACCGGCGTCATGTGGCGGATGGCGATGCGGCAGGCCTCGATGGCGCGGGCGAAACAGTCGGCGGGCGACGAGGCGGCGATGACCGGCAGCGGCGACTCGTTGTTGCGGCCGAACATCGCCTGCAGCAGATCCGCCTGCTCGGTCTTGGTCGGCAGGCCGGTCGACGGCCCGCCGCGCTGCACGTCGATGACCACCAGCGGCAGCTCGACCATCACCGCCAGGTTCATCGCCTCGCTCTTCAGCGCCAGGCCCGGGCCCGAGGTCGAGGTGATCGCCAGCGCGCCGCCGAACGCCGCGCCGATCGCCGCGCAGACGGCGGCGATCTCGTCCTCCGCCTGGAACGTCGTGACGCCGAAGTTCTTGAACATCGCCAGCTCGTGCAGCAGGTCCGAGGCCGGCGTGATCGGATAGGCCCCCTGGAAGAGCGGCAGGCCGCACTTGCGCGAGGCGGCGACGAAGCCGAGCGCCATCGCCGTGCCGCCGGTGATGTTGCGGTAGACGCCGGCCGGGAGCTTCGCCGGCTCGATCTCGTAGCGGGTGTGGAAGAGCTCGGTGATGTCGCAGTAGTTGAAACCCGCCTTCATCACCTGGATGTTGGCCGCGGCGAGCTGCGGCTTGGCGGCGAACTTCTTCTCCAGCCACTGGATCGTCCCCTCGATCGGCCGGCTGAACATCCAGTAGGCCATGCCGAGGGCGAAGAAGTTCTTGCAGCGCTCCTGCGATTTCGCGTCGAGACCGCTGTCCTCGAGCGCCCGCCGGGTGAGCGTCGTGAGCTCGACCTTGAACAGGCGGTACTTCGCGAGGCTGTCGTCTTCGAGCGGATTGCTGTCGAAGCCGGCCTTCTTGAGATTGCGCTCGTCGAACTCGTCGAGATTGACGATCAGCGCGCCGTTCGGCTTCAGGTCCTTGAGGTTGACCTTGAGCGCCGCCGGGTTCATCGCCACCAGCACGTCGGGCGCGTCGCCGGGGGTGTGGATGTCGTAGTCGGCGATGCGCACCTGGAACGCCGAGACGCCGGCGAGCGTCCCCTGCGGGGCGCGGATCTCCGCCGGGAAGTCGGGGAAGGTCGCGAGGTCGTTGCCGAGCAGCGCCGAGGTGTTGGTGAACTGGGAGCCGGTGAGCTGCATGCCGTCGCCGGAGTCGCCGGCGAACCGGATCACGACGTCGTCGAGCTTTTCGTGTTCTACGGAGCGGCCGGAGCCGACTCGGGAGTCGAGGATGGGAAGCGCCATGGGGCGGGAATTCTAGCACCCGGGCCGCCCCCCGGAGGCTTCATGCGGGCTCGGGCTCGCGTCCCACCAGCAGTCCCGCGAGGCCGGCGACGGGGAGCAGTACCGTGACGCCGAGGACCATGAACCACAGGGGATGCGGCACCATCCGGAACTGGGCAACGGCGAGAGCGGTCTGCAGGGCTCCGACCGCCAGGGCGTGAAGGACCCGCCGGCGCTCCGACAGCAGCGCGGCGGCGAGGCCGCCGACGAAAGCCCCGGCAGCCCCGGCGGCGAGCAGGGCGAGGAACATCCCCGTCGGCGCCGAGGCGAGGTAGAGCCGCGCGGCCTCGCCCGTGGCGTCGAGCTCCAGGCCCGCCGGCGGCGGAAAGAGGGCCTTTCCGGCCATGCCCGCCAGGCCGGTGGTGAGCCGGCCCAGGACGACTCCGACGATGACCGTGATGAGGCTTCGCATCCTGCCCAGGACCTCCCGTGACCGGCGGGTGGAGTCTAGCGGTTCAGCCGCCCGGCGTGGCGGAGGCGCCGGCGATCAGCTCGAGCAGCGGCCCCCGTACGGTCTCCGGGCGCTTCCAGAGAATGAAGTGATTCTCGCCGGGATAGCGGTCGACCCGCACCGCTCCCGCCGGCAGGCGGCGCTCGGCGAAGTCGGCGTTGCCTGGCGGGACGAGATCGTCCGCCAGACCCTGGACGACGATCGTCGGGCAGCGGATGGCCGACCACAGGGGCAGCATCGCTTCGAGCTCCCGCTTGAGCGGCCAAAGCTCGCGATTCGAGATCGTCCAGTCGACCGGCAGGAACCACTGCACGACGAGGGTCGCGCCGGCGACGTTGTACCAGCGGTGGCGCTCCTCCTCCGGGTCGATCGACGGCGCAACGAGCAGGAGCCCGGCGACGAGGTCGGGTCGGTCCATCGCCAGGCGGGCGGCGATCGGCCCCCCGAGGCTGTGACCGACGACGACCGCCGGCGGTCCGGGCTCGTGCTCGAGCACCGCGGCGAGGGCCGCCGCCTGCGTCGCCAGCGACGGCACCGCCCGCCCGCGCTCCGAGCCGCCGAAGCCGAGGCGATCGGCGGCGATGAGGCGCGCCGCGGCACGCAGCTCAGGATCCTCGAGATAGCCCTTCCAGCCGTCCCAGGTGCCCGGCGAGCCGTGCACGAAGAGCACCCGCGCCGGGGCGGGCAGGGCGCGGCCGGCGACCACGTAGTGCAGGCGCCCAGCGGCGCTCGACACGAAGCGGCTGGCGAGCTCGTGGGCCCGCATCTCCGGCGTGTCGATCGCGGGCTCGAACTGCGGCCCGAACATGGAGCAGCCGAGAGGCAGCACGCCGACCGCGAACACCGCGGCGCCGAGGAGCAGCCAGCGTCTCCGGGAGGGGTTCCGGGGTAGGGCCATCGGGCGCTTCACCGCCAGCCAGCCTACCAGCCCGAGGGGGGCCGCCGGCGAGCCCGAAGGGTACCCTCCGCGGCGCCGTTGGTTATAGTCCGGGCGTGCGCATCCTGATCGTGGAAGACGAGCACCGGCTCGGCGAGCATGTCGCCAAGGGACTGCGGGAAGAGGGCCTGGCGGCCGACCTCGCCTCGACGAAGGCGCGGGCGCGCGAGCTGATGATCGAGAACCCCTATGACCTCGTGCTGCTCGACCTGATGCTGCCCGACGGCAACGGCCTCGTGCTGCTGCGCGAATGGCGGAAGGAGGGGCGGTCGATGCCCGTTCTGGCGCTGACCGCCCGCGACCTCCTCGCCGACAAGATCGCCGGCCTCGATGCCGGTGCCGATGACTACCTGACCAAGCCGTTCGCTTTCGAGGAGCTCCTGGCGAGGATCCGGGCCCTCCTCCGGCGGCGGACCGCGGAACCGATGGACGTCCTCAGTCTGGGCGACCTGACGCTCGACCGGACGACGCGCCGGGTCCACCGCGGCAAGCGCGAGATCGATCTCACGCCGAAGGAGTTCGCGCTGCTCGAGCACTTCCTTCTCCACCCGGGCGCGACCCTTACCCGGGCGGAGATCGCCGAGCACGTCTGGGACGAGCGCTACGAAGCGCGCAGCAACGTCATCGACGTCATGGTGGCCCGGCTCCGGCGCAAGCTCGAGGCGGGCGACTCCAGCCGGGTCCTTCACGCCGTGCCCGGCATGGGCTACGTCCTGCGCTCCAGCCTGCGCGGCGAGTCCGGCGAGTGAGCGCCGCCGCGGAGCGCCGGTCGCGCTCGCTCAAGGTCATCTTCGGCTGGTGGTTCGCCGCCACACTCCTGACGCTCTACGGCGCCATCTCGGCGGCGGTCTACATCCACACGCGCTCGAGCACCCAGCGCGACATCCAGCTCATCGTCAAATCGGAAGCCGAAACGGTAGCCTCCTACATCGGCTCGACAGGCCGACTCGATCCGCCCGAGCTCGCCGAACCCGAACGCTCGCCGTTCCCCATCTGGGTGCGCATCATCGAGGACGGCAGGCTCCTGGCGGCGACTCCCGGGACGCCCGAGCTGCCGATTCCGCCCCGGTCGCAGTTCACCGAGGGCTCCGACACCGTGCACACCGAGAGCGGTGGTGACCCGCTGGTGATCGTGCACCACGACGTCGGCGGAACCCGGCCGGATGTCATCGTCGAGGCGATCGGCCTCGTGACGCCGGCACTGCAGGCGCAAAAGCGCGTGCGCCTGGGGCTCCTGCTCGGTGGGCTGGTGGTGATCCCGGTCGCCGCGTTCGGCGGCAGACTGCTCGCGGCGCGCGCCATGCGGCCGGTCGACAGTCTGGTGTCGGCGATCCATCGGCTCGATTCCGAGCGCCTGGGCGACCGGCTCGTGATCGACGGCCCGATGGTCGCCGAGATCTCGGTGCTGACCGGCGCCTTCAACGAGTTGCTCGCGCGGCTCGAAGCGAGCGTCGAGACGATGCGGCGATTCACCGCCGACGCCTCGCACGAGATCCGCAATCCGCTGACCATCCTCCGCACCGGTTTCGAGGTCGCCTTGCGGCGCCCGCGCACGGCCGAGGAGTATCAGTCGCTGCTGCGCAAGCACCTGCAGGAGATCGACCGGCTGCAGCGGGTGGTCGAGGGCCTTCTCGCCTTCGCGCGGCAGGAGCCGGGCCGCGAGACGACGATCGCCCGGGAGCCCCTCGACTTTTCGCGCCTGGTCACCGAGTCGGTCGCCTCGTTCGCCGAGCTCGCCGCCGAACGCCGAGTCGCCTTCTCCTGCCGGATCGAGCCGGACATCGAGGTCGTCGGCGATGCGGGGCTGCTCCGCCTGATCGGATTCAATCTCATCGACAACGCGCTCAAGCACAGTCCGGACGGCGCCGAGGTCGAGATCTCCGTCGCGCCGCAGGGAGCCGCCGCGCGCCTGGTCGTCGCCGACCGGGGGCGCGGCGTTCCCGAAGAGGACCGCTCGCGGATCTTCGACCGGTTCTTCCGCAAGGAGCAGGAGTCCGGACGGGACGCGGTGGGCGGTCTCGGGCTGTCGGTCGTACGCTGGGTCGCCGAGACGCACGGCGGGAGTGTGCGGCTGCTCGATCAGGGGCCCGGTGCCGCCTTCGAGGTCCTGCTGCCGCTGGCTACGTGAAGGAACCGTCCGGTCCCGGGGACCGGACGAACCGAGCCTGTCGCTGCCGGATCAGTGAGCGGCGGGGACCGCCGGCCGCTTGCCTTCCGCGGCGCCTTGCCGCGCGGCCGCGACCAGGTCGAACGCCTGATTGCGCATGCTCGCCCGGCGGCCGTCCTCTTCGAGGCTCGCCGGACGGTAGCCCAGGCGTCCCTCGTCGACGGTGAACGGCTTCATCAGGTCCGACTTGCCGACGATCGACTGCTCGCGGTTGTAGAACGCCATGTCGTAGTTGTTCGACATGATGATCGCCTCTTCCGGGCAGGCATCCACGCAGTAGCCGCAGAAGACGCAGCGCAGCATGTCGATCTCGTAGACCACCGGATACTTCTCGATGTTGACGTCCGGATGCTCGCCGGCCTCGATGTGGATGCACTCCGCCGGGCAGGCGGTGGCGCAGAGGAAACAGGCGACACAGCGCACCGAGCCGTCCGGCCGCGTGGTCAGAATGTGATGGCCGCGGTAGCGCGGGCTGTACTCGCGGCGCTCCTCCGGATACTCGATGGTGACGCGCTTGCGGAGCCGGAACAGGTTCAGGAACATGTGCCGGATGGTGACTGTCATGCCGGCGAGCAGCGGCAGGTAGAACCGTTCCGCCAGCGTCATCCGCCGCGGCACGATCTTCTTCGGGTGGTTCTGGACGCCGGGAAGCTTGAGGGCTGCTGGATTGACGCTCATCGGTCGAGCTCCCCGGCGATGACGTTCAGCCCGCCGAGCGTGGCGATGACGTCCGAGATCGTGTGGCCCATCATCAGGGTCGAGAAGGTCGAGAAGATCGGGAAGCAGGGCGGCCGGACCTTGATGCGGTAGGGCTTCCCGGAGCCGTCCGAGATGCAGTAGAAGCCGAGCTCGCCGTTCGCCCCTTCGACCATGCCGTAGCGCTCTCCCGGCGGCACCTGGATGCCGTCCATGATCAGCTTGAAGTGATAGATCATCGACTCCATCTGGTTGTAGCAGGCTTCCTTGGAAGGCAGCGCGATGTGCGGGTCCTCGACGATGCACTTGCCCGCCGGCATCCCGCGGTCGAGCAGCTGGCGGATCATCGACAGGGACTGGCGGATCTCCGCCATGCGCACCCGGAAGCGATCGTAGACGTCGCCGCCCTGGAACACCGGGACCTCCCATTCGAGCGTGTCATAGAGATCGTAGGGATGCGCCCGCCGCACGTCGTAGGCGACGCCCGAGGCGCGCAGGCAGGGACCGGTCCAACCCCAGTTGACCGCGTCCTCGCCCGAGATCGCCGCGACGCCGACCGCGCGGTCGAGGAAGATCCGGTTCTTGGCGACCAGCGTCTCGATATCGTCGATCAGCGGCGGGATGAACTCGAGCAGCCGCCGGCAGTGCGCCTCGAACGTCGACGGCAGCTCGGCGATCAGGCCGCCGATGCGGTTCGCCGACACCGTCAACCGCGCGCCGCAGACCGACTCGAGCAGGCCGTAGATCTCCTCGCGCGGCTGGAAGAAGTACCAGAAATTGGTCAGCGCGCCCAGGTCGACCAGCGTCGAGCCGTTGCAGACGCAGTGGTCCATGATGCGCGAGAACTCGGAGAGGATCGTGCGCGCCCAGACCGCCCGCGGCGGCGCCTCGATGCCCAGCATCTGCTCCACCGTCCGGCAGTAGCCGACGTTGTTGATGAACGACGAGCAGTAGTTGAGGCGGTCGGTGTAGGGAATCACCTGCTGCCAGGTGTGACTCTCCGACATCTTCTCGAAGCAGCGGTGGAGGTATCCGACCTCCATCTCGGAGGCGACGATCTGGTCGCCGTCGAGCATCGCGACCATGCGGAAGGTGCCGTGCATCGCCGGGTGCGAGGGCCCGATGTTGATCGTCATGCGCTCGAACATCGAGTCGGAGTTTTCCGGCGCCTCGAGCTTCGGCGAGTAGATCTTGTCTTCGGTGAGGATCCAGCGCCGCGCGGCGTCGTAGTCCTTGCGCAGCGCATGACCCTGGAAGCCGTCGTGGGTGAGGATCCGGCGCAGATTGGGATGGCCGGTGAACTTGAAACCGAAGAGATCCCAGGCTTCGCGCTCGAACCAGTCCGCCGCCTTCCAGATCGTCACCAGCGACGGCAGCACCGGGTCGGCTTCGGTGATCGGGACCTTCAGCCGCAGTCGCTCGCCGCGCGGCAGCGAATAGAGGTGATAGACCGCTTCGAATCTGCCGCCGTCCTCGTCGGAGCGGTCCGGGAAATCGACGCCGCAGAGGTCGAGGAGCATGTCGAAGCGGGTCTTCGGGTTGTCGCGCAGGTCCCGGCAGAGCTCGAGCAGGTGCTCGCGCGCGACGATCCAGGTGGGCTGATCCAGCCCCTCCTGGGCAACGACGCTCCCTTTCGGGAGGCGATCAAGCAGCGGTTGAGCTTCCACCAGCACTCTTCACCCTTCCCTTCTGGTTCCGGGCCTTGCGGTCCCGCGCGACCTTCTCCTTGATCTGCAGAATGCCGTAGATCAGGCCTTCGGGCGAGGGCGGGCAGCCGGGAACGTAGACGTCCACCGGAATGATCTCGTCGATCCCCTGCATCACGTGGTAGGCGCGGTAGAAGCCGCCCGAGCAGGCGCAGGCGCCCATCGAGACGACCCACTTGGGGTCCGGCATCTGGTCGTAGATCCGCTTCAGCACCGGGCCCATCTTGTCGGTGATCGTGCCGGCGACGATCATCAGGTCGCTCTGCCGGGGCGAAAACCGCACCACCTCGTAGCCGAACCGGGCCATGTCGTAGTGGCTCGACACGGTGCCCATGAACTCGATGGCGCAGCACGCCGTGCCGAAGGGAAGCGGCCAGAAGGAGTGGCGCTGCGCCCATTCGGCGATGGTGTCGAGCCGCGTCGTCATCCAGGACTCGCCCTGGATCGGAATGTCGTCGTTGGTGGCCATCTGCCCCCCGCCTTGCGCCGTCATCGTATCAGCCCGAAATGTCGCCGGGCGAGCGCGTCAGCGCATCGAGCAGCGAGTCGAGGCGCGCCAGATGCTGCTGCTGGCGGGCGACGACCTGGGTGAAGACCGCCGCGGTCGCGGCGTCGACCTCTCCCGACATGCGCGGGTAGAGCGAGTCGTTCTCGTAGCGCTCTTCGGCGAGCGCCGCTTCGAGGTCCTGATTGCCCCCCCGCACCTGGCCGGCGGCCTCGAGCTGCAGCCGGGCCAGCTCGTCCTTCTCGGCGGCGAGCGCCCGCCAGGCTTCGGCGAGCTTGGGATGCCCCTCTTCCGACGCCCGCACGGCAGCGGCGCGGAATCGCGCGGCGCTGGCGGCTTCGGCGTTGAATCCGGTCTTCAGGTACTCTTGAGCGCGTGGCAGTCGGGACACGAGGCCTCTCCTCTGATTGCGTGCGGCGAAAACGCCGGGGGATCGTGACGACCCGGCGGCGGCGCGCGCTGTCGCTTATTCTAGGCCAAGCGCAGCGCCGGCGGACAATCCCGGGGAAACTGCGTGCCGGCGCCTGCGTAAGTCTCTGAAGGACCTCGGAGAGCCGGGAAAGCCCTCGTGACGCGCGCTTCGCGAACCCTCACCCAGACCACCCTGCTCATCACGGGGTTGATCTTCGTCCTCCTGCGCGGCCTCGCGCTGGCGCTCGACTCGGGGTTCCTGCGCTCGCTGTCGAAGCTGGCGTTCGCCTGCCTCGTCCTGGTGGCGCTGGTGTGGGCGTTCCGGGCCCTCTGGCGCAGCTTCTTCTGGCGCGTCGGACGCCGGCTCGCCTTCTCCTACTTCACCGTCGGCGTCCTGCCGATGGCGATGCTGGCGCTGATCTTCCTGCTCGCCGCCTACCTTTTCGGCGGCTTTCTGCTCGGCCACCTCTACCGCGACGCCCTCGACGACCTCGGCGACGAGCTGGCCACGGCGGCCGCGACCCGGGTCGCGGACCTCGAGCATCGCCGGCCGGCCCTTCCCGACCGCGTCGGAGAGCTCGCCTTCGCGGAGTATCGCAACGGCAGGAAGATCTCCGGCGACTCCGAGGCTCCCTCCCTGTGGCCGGGATGGCTCGACGAGAGCGGGCGCGGCGCCAGCGTAAAGAGCTCCGGCAAGATCGGCGCGGAGGGAGCGGCGGCGCCGGAGCGCCAGCCGTTCGTCGCGCTCGCCGATGGGCGCATCTCGGCCGCCGCCGTGGCGCGGCTCGACGATCACGGGGTGCTGGTCTACTACGCCGGCGCGCTCGACGCCGAGTTGCGGCGGCGGACCCGCGTCTGGATCGACCTGCTGCGCGACGACGATCCCCGGCGCAAGGCGACCACCCGGCTGCAGATCTTCGGCCGCGAGTTCCGCCTCGGCGGGCTGTGGCTGAACCGCACGCCCGAGCAGAGCGCCGAGTACTACAAGCTCAACCCGCCGGCCTCGGCCGGCGAGCCGCGCTTCTGGGAGAAGCCGACGATTCTGTGGATGGAGTCGACCGGCACGCTGCCGCAGCTCGGGACCGGAGAGCCGGCCTCCGAGAGCGTCGCCGCGGCGCTCGCCAGCAGCCCCCCCAGCCTCTTCCGCGCCATGCTCTCGACTTCGGCCGAGGTCGATTCGGCGGCCTGGCTGGCGTTGGTCGGCGTGGCGGTGCTGTTCGCCGAGATCTACCTCGTCGCCGCCGGCATCGCGATCTTCATGATCGTCGGGCTTTCGCGGGCGGTGAACCGCCTGTCGCGCGCCACCGAGGCGATCGGCCAGGGGGACTTCTCGACCCGGATTCCCGTGCGCCGGAAGGACCAGCTCGGCGACCTGCAGCGTTCGTTCAACGAGATGTCGGAGCATCTCGAGGAGCTCGTCCAGACCGCGGCGCAGAAGGAGGTCCTGGACAAGGAGCTCGCCCTCGCGCGGCAGGTGCAGCAGGACCTGCTGCCGGCCGGGATCGAGGAGCGGCCCGGGGTCGAGTTCTCGACCTACTTCGAGCCCAGCGCGGCGATCGGCGGCGACTATTTCGACATCCTCGCCGGCGGCCACGGCAAGGTCGCGGTGGTCGTCGCCGATGTCGCCGGCCACGGACTGGCGGCGGGCCTGCGCATGGCGCTGGTCAAGTCGGCCCTCACCCTGCAGGTCGAAGACCAGGTCGCCGCCCCGGCCATCCTCCTCCGCCTGCACCAGCTCCTGCGCAACAAGACCGGCGAGAGGAGCTTCGTCACCGCCAGTCTGTCGCTCTTCGATCCGGCCACGGGGTGCTTCGAGCTCACCAACGCCGGCCATCCCCCCGCCTACCTGGTGCGCGGCGACGGCCAGGTCGAGGAGATCCTCGTCCCGGGCATGCCGCTCGGCGCGACCGCCTCGCTCGCCGTGCCGCCGGGCGAGGCGCGCGGCACGCTCGCCCCCGGCGACGCCCTGGTCTGGCTGTCGGACGGTCTCATCGAGTGCGTCAACACGGCCGGCGAGCAGTTCGGCTACGACCGCGTCCGCCAGCACCTGGCCGGGGCGCCGACCTCCGCCGAGCATCTCCGCAACCGCCTGCTCGGCGCGATCCACCGCCACACCGGCGGCCTGCCGGCCGACGACGACCGCACCCTGGTGGTGATGGTCTACCGCGCGCCGGTCGCCTAGCGAGCGCCGCGAGCCGCGTCGCAACCTCGGACTCCCCGGTGAATTCGCCCAAACACCGACCTGTCGTCGTCCTCCTCGTCGTCCTCGGCACTTCCTCTTCCCTGTTCGCGATTCCAGGCTACCTGGCGCTTTTCTACGCTTGGATTCGCGGCGATTTGGCAGCCGCCGTCCCCTTCCTTCCCTGGGCGAGGAGCTTCGGCGTTCTGGCTGTGGCCTGCGCCGTCCTCGCTTTCGGAATTCTGTTTTCGCCGAGTCGATACCCGATTCCACCGAAGCTTCGGCTGGTGCTTTCCCTGCTCGCCGCGGGCACGATCGCACTCTTTTCGGAGTTCAGAAACGAAGGCAAATTCTACTTCGCGAACCTCCACCACTTTCTGGCGCCCGGTGAGTGGATCCACCGCGGACTGAGCTCGCTCTCTCTTCCGCTCGCGGACTTCCTGTACCGGATCGAGTACTCGCACTGGAACGACTTCCTGATCGGCCCGGCGATCGTGAGCGTCATCTACTCGGTCGTCTTCCTCAGCATCTACAGCGCCTACGAAAGGCGCGACGAGGCGATCACGCTCAAGATCCGGGATCCAGAAGACTCGACCGGTCTCGACGTCAAGCTGCGATCCGCCCGAATCGTCATGTACGTCGGGCTCTCGTGGTTCTTCCTGCAGGCGTGGGGAGAGAAGGCCGGGTATCTCGCGAACCCCCATTCGCGAGACGCCATCGACCTGCCGTTCGAGTTTGCTGGAATCGTCCTGGGCTTCTGGATGGCGCGGGTTTTGACCAGGCCGTTTCAACCGCTGCCCGAGAAGTTCAGCTCGAATCTTCTCAACGATCTCGTCGCCTCGGGCGTCATCGGACTGGCCTACACCCTCATCGTCGGACCGTTGAACCAGAGCGTCAGCCGTTCCGTCGCGCACGCGCTGTATCGGGATGTTCCCGAGTCCCTCGAGGTCAGTCCGTACACGACGTTGGAACAGCACATGCGCCCGCTCGAGCTGCTGGTTCTCGCCGCGGTGACCTGGTGGGTCTGCAACCGGCTGGTCGGTCGCGCGGCCACGGAGGGGTTGGATGGAGTCGCTGCGGCGCCTGAAGCGCCACGGATTCCGCGCGTGGCCATCCCGGTCGCCGTCGTGGCCGGCGTGACGGCGGTCTACCTCTGCCTTCTCGGAGCCATCTTCTCGGTCCTGGAGCCGGAAGGCCTGGACGTGACGCTGGCCCTGGTTGGAGCAGGACTCGGGGCCGGAACAGCCGTCATCTTCGTGGTCCGGCGGATGAGCCGGCGAGGCCTCGCCACCCTTTTCAGCGACAAGGAGCCGGCGCCCTCCGCCTCGAGCCCGCCCCCGAATTCGACGTCTTGAAAGGCAATCGAGGCGCTGGAGCGGTGCCAGCCGATCTTCGGCTCAAACCCCAAGATAGCCTCCGCTTGAGATTCGACCTTGAGAGACTACCGAGAACCCTCTTCCGCCCTTAGACGCTTCGAGAAATCGCCCGGAACCTATTCAGCTTCGAAAATTGGCCGAAAGACTGGCTGACACCACTTCAGCCATGGGCGACTCGTCAGAAGCAGCTCCAAGCGCGAGGAACGGAGCGCAACGCCGTGCTCAGGTCGAGGTGCGCGCCGCTTCGAGCTCAGCCAGCTCAAAGCTCTCGAGGATCGGGACGATCAGCCGGAGCTCTTCCATCGGTCGTGGCGCCTCAGGCGCCTCGCCCTTCCTGGCCTTTTTCACCAGAAAGTTGGCGAAGAATGCATAGACGCCTCGTTGCGTCGCAATGTGACACGAGAGCCACCTCCGGGGCCCTCCCGGGCCTGACTGCTCGCAGTACTCGATTCGGGCAGGAAGACCTTTCAGAGTCAGATCCTCCGTCTCAATCCTGAGATCGGAGCTCCAGTGCGCCAGCGCCTCTCTGGCGGCTTCCGGTCGAAGCAGGCGCACGGAAACGCCGATTCCCTGCCACTGAAAGAACTCGAAGCCGTGAGCTTCGACGGCCCCTTCGGGCCATCTCAGCAGAAATCCCAGCCCCTCGTGGCAAGCGATCCCATCGCGAATGGAGAGCGATCGCTGCGGCTGCACCCCCTCCCTCAGACCGCCTTCGAAACCGGAGTTCCCTGAAAGCCCTCCAGCTCGCCGCATGCGCCACAGAATCAGCGGCCGGGAGATCCAGTAGAGCGGCTTCAAGAGAAAGAAGAGGATCCTGGAGGCGGCAAGCATGAGCCGAACGTCGAAAGACAGCAGCGCTTCAGCCCCTCCATCGTCCTGCGGCTCGCGAACCTCGATCAAGTCGGGCGGCCTGCGGGTGATTCGATGAAGATCGAAGCCCTGCATCGGATCGAAGCCCGGGCGCCGATACCGCAGCTCCCGCACCTCGAAATCGCGCCGCTCGAATTCGTTTTCCCGCAGGTAGTCGAACTGTGACATTGCCGGAGCGAGGCCGATGGCATTCAGAAACCGAAGCGCCGAGAAATCGGCGAGAGGACCCCGCTGCCGCTGCAACTCCTTGAGCTCTGGCTCGGCGACGGCGATCCGGAGAACGGACCTCAACTGGTCGATATCGTTGGGCCCCGAAGGGAGATCGTCCCAGAGCCCCGGCTTCGAAACGAAGGCGGACACGATCTCCCCACTGCGATAGAGCTGATAAGCCCACACGTCGCTGTCGACGACGAAGAAGCGCAGGAAGGGCCGAGAGGACCTCGAGAGCTCGAAAATGAGTCGCTCTTCTTCTTCGAAGTCCGAGTAAGCGAGGACCGTCCAGCTTCCGTTTCCGAGAAGAAAGGCTCCACGCTCGGCCTCCGAATGCGGCGGCAAAAGGGCGGCCTCGGCCGAGTCGATCTTCTCGAAGCCCTTCGCGCGCATCCAGGCGTCCAGAGTCTCGAGCAACTCAGCGCGACAATCGTCGCGAAACGAGAAAGTCCTGCACCAGGATCCCAAACTGCCTCCCTACGGCCGTAGCCACTGGTGATGGGCCAGATGACCAAGTCTCCAGATCACCGTAACGCGGGACATACTAATTCGTCATGAAGAGTTTCCGAGAAACACCCCAGTCTGCCGAGTACGCCTAGTGATCGACTGAAACCACTTCAGAATAGCCTCTTCAGCCGGTCAGCTAGGAACGCTCGACGAACGGAACTAGTTCTTCTCGCACGAACTGACTCGGGCGCCATCCGCCTACCAGCCGATCGACTAGGAAGTCATTGGCTGCCCCTGCGCCGAATCCTGCCAACGCTCCAGCTTCCGGCCCGGCAATCGCTCCAACCGCGAGTGGAGCTAGTGAAGAAACGAAGAACCTCAGGATTCTTCCCGGAGTCCCGGACAACCAAGATTGCTCGGAGAGCTCCTTCACGTAGTCTCGCAAGAGTTCTGCGCTCGGCTCTCTCTGATGGAGCCATCCTTTGAACCGCTGCCCCCTGTCTAGCAGCTCGAGCAGCTCCCGTACTCCCTTCCTGCCGGACCTAAGTGCCTCGCCGATGCTCCGACCTTCGAGAGTGACGGCCTGGAAGTCCGCGATCGACTCGAGCTCCGATCGCTTTGACTTCTGAAGACTCCGAGCCAGGCGAATCCTCTGGATCTGAGCTGCGACTTCCGATCCCGCAACTGCTGCGGAGTACATCGCGGAACTATGAAGGTCGAACCGAACGTCCTGAACAACATCGACCAGGTGAGCAGGAGTGAATTGAACCTTCTCCCTGCGCATCGCGGACACCGTTCGCGAGAGTGAATCGAAGTCAAGATCCGTGTCGATCTCGAATCCAGACTCAACAGGATGAACGACGAAGCGCCAAGGCCGGTTTCGAAACGGATAGTCCAGACTGACCAGCACCGCTTCTGCGACTTCGCGCATATACGGCTGATCGAAAGCGTCGCGCCGTGAGAGTTCCGAAATGCCATTCTCGTGGTCCACGCCCTCGCTGACAGATTGAACAGTTCCGCTGCGCAGAAAACGCGACGCGGATCGCCTGGCTTTTCCCGGCGCAAGCCCAATTGCAGCAAGGCTCTCCCTGACTATCTCCTCAGCGGACCGAGCGCGGGCGGGTTGCGAGCCTGCCCACTTCTCGGCGGTGATGAAGTCGTATCGACGACGCCCAGATTTCGAGCTGGAATGGACTGCGAGGACCTCTCTGAGGATCGAAACTCGCAAGAGCTGAGCCTCTTGAAGGTCATTGAGTTCATCGATGCTGAAGTGCGCAAGCACCGCGCGAAAGCCCCCTTCGCCAACCAAGAGCTCGATTCGCCCGAAGAAGAACAAGAGCTCGGCAAAGGTCCCAATATCGAACTGCTGACCATTGAGGCTACGCGGGCAGTAGACAATTCGTTCAAACAAGCTCTCTCACCACCTTGGAGTCGTTAGGGGACGAAGATTGCTCCTGTCGAGCGACTCTTCTCGCCGCCGGTGCGTTAAGTGCGAGACACCCCAGAATGCGCTCCAAGAGGGGTCATCAAACTTCGCCACCACCCGCCTCTCTTCCGCAGGTCACCAAGAAGCGGGTGGCACCTCTTCAGAAGCCGCCGCCATCTCCGCATGTACCCTGCTTTGCCGCCGAAAAACGGGTGGCACCTCTTCGGGCTCGCCGCGGCGGCGCTTCGCAGGTATCGGTGAAATACGAAACGTGAACACAAAAACAACTATGAGGCGCTATCTTGGATTTCTCGCAGCGTCGCCAGTACTTGCTGCGCTGCTTTGCCAGTTCCCAAGTTGGTTGAGCCACGTTCGATCATTGAAGTGCACTTAGGAACCGTAGAGAAGTTCTCAAGCCATTTCAGCCCTAAGTGAAGATCTTCTGCTAACGCTCTCTTTGTTCGACGCCAACCCCAACGCCCGAGCAGCCCTTCCTCTAGTTCAATAGATCTCAAACCCGATCGAAAGGTGGTCAGACTTCGACCATCTACTTGCACCCAAGAGTCCTCTTTTCGAACGCAAACCTGCATGTTCGCAAGGGCACGATGTTGCTCTGGTTTACGAACGAGGAGCTCAACAACCTCCTCCCGCCATTGAGCAGGCGATCTCCTCCAGCGCCAGGAAATCCATTCCGCTTCATCACCAATCTCTTCCATCGCAAAACCGGCGCCTTCGAGAATCGCCTCGAACGACTGGACTAGCTCTTGTGTCTTGCTTGGCATCACGGAAGTAGCTCCACCTAGAATTCAAAAAACCACAAAGCTTGGCCACCAGCCTTCTGGATCGTTTCAATCGTTCCTTTCGTAGGCTTCACCAGAAAGAAATACTTGAGTGCAAACCCTCTCAGGTTCGCACAATTCGCGGCCTCTGCAAGTTGGACGAGTTCCCCAGCATCCAACGACCTCCCTGTCTTCGCTTCAATTAAGAAGCCTCGCCAGAGGAAGTCGATTCGGATCTTGCGGCTAGCATTAACTAGGAATTGGCGCTCGGCGCCCTTCAACAATCTCGCCGCCAGCGCGTCTTCGAAGCGATCGCCCACCTGCCTCCAGAAACGGCCGGCGATTTGTCTCGACACGGTACTCATGAAACTTCGGAATCGCGCACTCTTCACTAGCTGAAAGAAGCGAATCTCTCCCTTTCCGAAGGTCCCGATTGCTTCAGCAAACGGATTTGGCAATCCCATCATTACGTTGTGGAATTCCTCGGGGATAAGTGCGTTGGCGACAAGCCCGAGCATGGTAGTCAAGACCGGATGTCGAATTGCAAACGTCATGCTCTTGACTGCCAGTGAAGTCAGCGCCTCTCCCAAGGAATCGAGCCCGGTGGGATCGATTAAGTTGGCTGGATCTAGCTGCGCGTACGTATAGCGGTGAAGCGACAACGGCTCGGACTCGCGACCAAGGAATGGGTCGGACGAAATGAACGTCCCGCGCTCGCCGTCTAGCCACCTGGCCCTGTTGTAGTAGAAGCCCGAGTTGGGGTCGAGGGGCTCACCGGCGAAGAGGTACGCGTTGGGGTCGTCGCCTTCGTGGCTGAGCAGGGTACCGAAGGCTTCTAGGGAGTACCGGTCGGTGACGTTGCCTTGCTCGTCGGTGAGCGCTCGGATCGTTCCGATGCCTTCGGCGTGGAAGTACCCCGCTACGAGGTTTGAAGGGTTCGAGGTCTCGGGTCGTAGCGTTGCGAGCAGATCGTCGCCGCGGGCGTGGTAGGCGCTCAGACCGCTGGTCTCATCCGTTTCGGCAACGACCTGGCTGAGGATGAGGCCGCCTCTGACACTGGTCTGATGCCAGGGATCTACAAGGTAGTCGACCGTCGCCGGCGGGCCAACAGACGACGTTGTTGTCGTGCGGATCCTCGTGCCGTCGGCGTCGTAGGAGTGTTCGACGATCGTGCCACCGACCAACTCCACCCTCACCAACCGATTCTCAACATCCCAGGTGTAAGTCGCTCCATCCGCCCCGCTCTTCGCCGTCTGATTCCCGTTCGCATCCCAGCCGTAAGTGACCGGCCCCGAGATCCCGTTCTCCGTCAGCAAGCGATCGCGCTCGTCATAGGTGTAAACGACCGGCTGCGGCGTGCCGTTCTCGGTCTGGCGAACCTGTTCGAGGCGGTTGCCGACGGAGTCATACGCAAACTGGTTCCTCCACGCCGTCGGCGCGTCCGGCGCGGTGCCCTGCTTCACGTGCTCGTCGGTCAGGCGGTAGAGGTTGTCGTAGGCGTAGTTTCTCGTCACGCCGTCGTGCTCGACGATCTTCGTCCG
>CAZQTL010000068.1:0-18187 GCA_964595975.1 uncultured Thermoanaerobaculia bacterium
CGCGGATCTCGGCGGCGGAAGGATCGAGGGCGGAGTGTCGCTCGGTGGGGCTCATGACGTGAACTCTAGCTCGCCAGGCAGGGCGCGCCGCGGCGAGCCCAGGTGCCGATTGCGGTCCCGCCTGGTGAGGGCGCACTGCCCTGGAGAATCCTCGGCACCGGTTTGCGGCGGCCGCAAGCGGATCGAGAGAAGAACAGCCGAGGTCGGTCAGTGCGGAGTCTCAGGCTTGCAACGTCGGTGGGATATTTCAGACCCAGAGAGACTCGAAGAGCACCGGGCTGCCGCTGGGAATTGGTGGGAGCAGATCAACGTGCTGTGGAATGGCAGCAGATCCGTCCGCGGACGACCGCCTCTTCTCGTCTTTCGGGTGGTCGATGCTCGTGGGGTGTCGACGATCTGCCGCCGAACTTCTCCAGGCGCCCTGAGGCGCTGCGGGCTGAGATTGTGCTCTCTACTCGCGAGTTTGATGATCGAGCTGCATGTTGACCAGGAGAGTGGCGTAGTCGCGATCGTGAAGAAGCTGGACTGCGCCGCAGGCCGTTAGCCAAGTGAAGTAAGACGTAGGCACGAGGTGGTTGTTCTGGGCGAGGGAACAGTCGACGGCAAGCAGCGCGTGCCAACGGGTGTGAATCTCTAGATGAGCTGCCGGGGCGTCCCGACTGACCGCTCTCTCTACTTTCGTCTCGATCGCCCCAGCTAGCGTTGAGGGCAATAAGCTGCCTGGAATCGTGTGCTTAGATGGAGTCTTCCAGCCGTGCTTGGTGGATTCGCCTGCCACTGTAATATCGGCGAAGTCCGGCGCGGGAAATGGTGCTGTTTTTCATGACTCCCGTGTCGGCAAGTGGGTCGACTCGCTTTGGTCTTGATTTCGCTCTCGACTCAGGCGCCGATCCTTGCGTCCTCGGATGCTGCGTCCGCAGAGTCCGACTTTGGGGGGCTTATGACTGTTGGAACGAAATGGTTGGATGAAGGAGAGTTTGTTCGGCGCCTAGGCTACCTGTACCGAGAAGGAAAGAAGGTCTCGATTCTCGCCGGCTCCGGTTTTTCGAAGTCCGCCGGAGTTCCGCTGACCCGAGAGATTGTTCCAGCGCTGGGGCGCGTCCATCTTCGCGACGAATATCCGACTTCGGAGGAACTCACGAAGATCTGTCTCGACTGCATATACGGCACCCACGTATCTGATGTTGACCTTTGGCCGGCGCTTGATGCGAAGTTCCCGGGAAGAAAGTTGTTATCCAATGAAGCGGGGAGGTTTCAAGAGCTGACCTCGCAGTTCTGGAGTCACCCCCAGAGATGCGGCTTCTTCGATAGATTGATCTCCATTGCGGAGGACCTTTACGGTGCTGGCAATCTAGAAACGTACTATCTCGCGCACCTCTGCGGGATACGCAATGAGGTCGGACAGAGATTCATTAGTTCAGTACTTACCACGAACTTCGACAATGTCATTCCATCTTGCTTCTACCGGCTTGGTCAGCCGATTCGCATTCTCGACTTCGAGGATTCTCTCTATAGCCTTGCCGATGCGACCTCTGCTTACACACCAGTCCTGTACCTTCACGGACGAACTGTTAACTACAACCTGGTAGTTGCAGAAACTGACATTGAGGCAATCGCTGCGGGTGTGAAAAGTGCTGCAGCGTCGCCAGGGTCCAGTTCTGGTTCCGATCGGATCAGAGAGGACGAGTTGCGGAGGGCCAATTTCATCTATCAGCACTTGAGCGAGGCCGCAAGTGGGGCCTTGGTGATCTGCGGATACTCCGGCTGGGAGGACGCCATCATGGCGGCACTGGAACTGCTCCTGCGAGAGGGCGGCAAGTTCGCAGAGGGTCTGATCTGGTGCCAGTTTTCAAGTGACCGCAGCAAGCCTGACGATGGGCTCGTGCGCCTGTCTCGGAAACAGAGCATAAGCGCACTAAGTGACGTCTCCGCGCTTGGCCTGATGCACTTGCTCCAGAAGGCGATTGGACTTCCTGAACATCTGGCTCTCCAGGCTTGCGAAGCGAGATTGGACGACGAAGCGCTGCGTCTGAAGAGTCATTGGTATATGGCTCGCGAACACAAACTCGCATGGTGCGCGAAGGACCAGCGACCGCCGGTGCTGAAGCCACGTAGCTTCCCTCCGGGACTAAGATCCGCGATCGTTCACGCCACAAATTCATCGGAGCTCAATCACCTCAGGCACGACCTCTTGGATCTCGAGTTGCGAAATCCTGCTGTCGCCGACCTCGAACGAGCGGAGATGCTCTTTGCTCGAGGACAGCTTCGTGCCCGATACTCGATTGGGAAGGACGGAGCATTCGCTGACTTGCATTGTGCTTTGAGCATCTCGAGGGCTGGAGGCTCGAAGGAACTCGAAGCAAAGGCCATTCACGAGCTAGGCATGCTTTATGCTCACGTTGGGAAGCTTGAGGAGGCCCAGAAGACAATTTCGGAATTCGAAGTGTCGAGATGGCCGACCGAGCTGAAAGACTATGTGGGCGCCTACACTGCGGCCGTTAGGTCGCAGATGTTCCACCTGGCGGGCTCCGACAGCGAATCGCTCGCCAGCGCCCTGAGCGGCCTCCCGCAAGCGGAGGCTGCTGGTCAGCTCGAGCTTGCTTCGTTGCTTGCATTGCGAGCCGCAAGTTCATATCGAGCGCTGTTGGACCGAGCAGGAGCTGCGCGGCTTGTGGCCTTGGCAAGGAAGTATGCACGCGAGGACGGCAGCAACTACGCTGCAGGCCGTGCCCAACTGAATTCCGGAGTCGCACATTTCGACAGGGGCGATTTCGGAAAGGCTCAATCAGCCCTTCAGCGGGCAATCGACTACTCGGACTTCGGGCCCGACCTGCCGCTCAGGGCGCAAGCGTGCTCTTTTCTGGGCGATGCCTACCTGGCTTCCCGCGATCTCGAGAGCGCCTCAAAGCTATATCGGCAGGCCATCGAACTAGACGAGCTCACTTTGGGAAAGTACGTCGCGGTACAGGCTGAAATCTGTGACGTCCACGTAGGCTTCTTGGCATCTACTGCAAGGTCCCCGAACCGGAAGGAACTGCGGGAGAGGCTGGGAACAGCGATAGACCGGCTGGCCATCTGGAACGATGCTGGCCTAACACTGGAAAGTCTGACCTACAGCGCTGCGTTGCTTGTGTCATGTGGCGAGAAGCCCGGGAGTAGCGCAGTGACCAAAGTTCGGAAGGACCTGGCTTCGCTGGCGGGTCATGGTGCCGACGACGATTGGGCGCGCCTGAAGTCGCAATATGTTCAACGAATGGGCGAGTTCTTTCTGAGCCTTGGGACAGATTCGTCCAAGCGTCAGCTCGACAAGCTTGTAACTGCAGCGAGTGAATTGACTCCGCGCCTGCGTCAAGAACTTCGCTCAGATGGATTTCTACGCTCCGCTGCGGTCGTTGTCGATTTCGCGCAGGTGAACAGTTCTCAGCATCGGGTGCGTGGTGTGCCGCGTGTTCGCCTTGGTTCGCCGATGCGATTGTCCCGCCGCGGAGTCCAAGAGCGACTCGAGAGGGAAGGATTTTGGTGGCTGTGTAGGACCTTGCAGTTCATCTAAAGTCGGGAGTCGGGTTGTTTGTGGGGGATATTAGAAATCAGAGAGTGAAGCGGTACGGCGTCCTCGATTGGTGGAGCAACTGCTAAGTCTCTTGCCGCCGCTCAATACCCTTCGCCCTCCGCGGCGGCCTGGGCCTTGCCGCGGTGCAGCCGGAAGAGGACGACGTAGTAGACGATCGCGAGCAGCAGGCCGATCGGCCACCACAGGAGCGCCACCCTCAGCGAGTGCGCCGCCGCCGCGGAATTCTCCGCCGTCAGCGAAGGCGCGATCGTCGACGCACGGAGCATCGTCGGGTAGAGGGTTGCCGCAGTCGCTCCCAGCAGACCGAGAAGAAAGGCGCTCGAGGCGACGAAGGCGGCGAGGTCGCGGCCGGCGCGGCGCGCGAAGCGGCTGCCGAGGAGGCCCGCCAGGAAAAGGGCGGTCGCCGCCCAGGCTGCCGGCCGGGCGGCCAGATTCTCGACCATCTGCGGCGCGAGGCGGACGGTGGCAACGCTCGACAGCAGCCACAGGGCGACCGTCGCCGGGAAGAGACGGGCCGCCGCGTCGAGGCTGCGCTCGCGCACGACGCCGTCGGTGCGCCAGGCGAGGAAGAGCGCGCCATGGTGGAGGATCGCGACCAGCGCGAAAACGCCCACGAGCACGGTGTACCAGTCGAGGATTCCGAGCTCGCCTCGCGGCGAAAACGATTCGAACAGCGGCAGCGCGAACCAGCCCTCCGGCGAGAGCGGCACGCCGCGCAGGAGGTTGCCGAGCGCGGCGCCGAAGAGCACCGGCGCGAGCGCCGAGGCGACCGCGAAGGTGGTGTCCCAGAACGAGCGCCAGAGGCGGTCGTCGACGTGCGAACGGAACTCGATGGCGATGCCGCGCAGGATGAGCGTCCACAGCACGAGGAAGATGGCGAGATAGAAGCCCGACAGGCCGGAGGCGAGGACGGTGGGAAAGGCGAGGAAGAGCACCCCGCCGGCGGCGAGCAGCCAGACTTCGTTGCCGTCCCAGAACGGCCCGATCGCCGCCAGCACCTGCCGCCGCTCGCGATCGTTCCGCGCCACCAGCAGGTGCAGGCCGCCGGCGCCGAAATCGAAGCCGTCCATCACCACGTAGGTGGCGAGCATCCCCGCCGCGAGCGCGAACCAGAGGGTCTCCATGGCGGCCTCCTCAGCCCCGCAGTGCCGCGACCGGGGAGTGCAGCGCGCGGGGGCCGTGACTGACCTCGCGCGCGACCAGCGACAGGAAGAGCAGGCCGAGCACGAAATAGAGGCCGGCGAATCCGAGGGTGGTGAACAGTGTCGCTCCGCCGTGCACGGTCGGCGAGCCGCCTTCGGCGGTGCGCATCAGCCCGTAGACGAGCCACGGCTGGCGTCCGAGCTCGGCCGTGAGCCAGCCGGCGATGTTGGCGATGTAGGGAAACGGAAAGGCGAGCGCCAGGACCCAGAGCGCCAGCCGCGAGCGCTCGAGCCGTCCGCGCACCAGGAGGAGCGTCGCGAGCGCCATGACGGCGATGAACAGTGTGCCCAGCCCCACCATGACGTGGAAGGCGTAGTAGAGCAGCTCGACGTTCCCCGGCCAGTCGCGCTCGGGAAAGTCGTTCAGTCCCTGGACGTTCGCCGAGAAGTCGCCGTAGGCGATCCAGGAGAGCAGGGACGGCAGGTGGACCGGATTGTCGAGCTTGCGCGCCGCGACGTTGGGTTGCCCGATCATCGCCAGGGGAGCGTGGCCGCCGCTCTCGAACCGGCCCTCCATCGCCGCCAGACTGGCCGGCTGGTGCGCGGCGACCAGACGGCCCTGGTGGTGACCGGTGGGAAAGGCGACCAGCTGCGCGGCGATCAGACCGGCGATCACCCCGGTGCGCAGGCAGATCGTGGCGACCTCGCGGTGCTCGCTGCGCAGGCGCCAGAAGGCGCCGACCGCGGCGACGACGAACGACGCGGTGACCAGCGCCGCCATCTGGTTGTGCAGGTACTGGGCGACCGCCCAGGGGTTGCCGACGAAAGCCCCGAGGTCGCGCAGCCGGAAGACGCCGTCGGGTCCGAGCTCGTGCCCCTGCGGATGCTGCAGGAAGGCGTTGGTGGCGATGATGAAGTAACCCGAGAGCCAGCTGCCGACGAACAGGGCGAGCGCGGCGAGGAAGTGCTTGCGGGGACCGAGCCGGCGCTCGCCCCAGACCAGCAGCGCGAGGAAGCTCGACTCGAGGAAGAACGCGAAGATGCCTTCCATCGCCAGGGTCTGTCCGATCACGTCGCCGGTGCGGCGCGAGAACGCGGCCCAGTTGGTGCCGAACTGGAACTCCATTGGCACGCCGGTCACGACGCCCATGGCGAAGTTGAGACCGAAGATGCGGATCCAGAAGCGTGCGGCATCGTCCCAGGCGCTCTTGCCGGTGCGCAGGGCGATCGCCTTCATCACCACGATGAGCAGCGCCAGGCCCATCGTCAGCTGCGGGAACAGGTAGTGGTAGGTGATGGTGAAACCGAACTGCAGCCGGTGCCAGAAGAGCGGATCGGTCACGGGAGGTTCACACCGGGGCGGCGAGCTCGACGCGATTGCGGCCGAGGCGCTTCGCCTCGTAGCAGGCTTCGTCGGCGCGTCGCAGCAGTTCCGCCGCGTCGAACGGGAAGGCGGTCGCGGCGGCACCGCCCAGGCTGGCGGTGATCGCGATCTCCTCGCCGCCGGGGAGCGCGAGGAGCGGTGCCCGGTCGAGGGCTTCGCGGACGCGCTCGGCGATCGCGCCGACTTCGGAGGCCGGGGTATGGGGCATGAGGACGACGAACTCCTCGCCCCCCCAGCGGAAGAGCAGGTCGGTCTCGCGCAGGGCGCCCTCGATGCGTCGCGCCGCGCGCTCGAGGATGAGATCTCCGATGGCGTGACCGTGCCGGTCGTTGAGCGTCTTGAAGCGATCGAGGTCGGCGAACAGGACGCCGATGCCGAGGTGCAGGCGCCGGCTGCGCTCGGACTCCTTCTGGAAGATCGGCCCGAAGGCGCGGCGATTGGAGCAGCCGGTGAGGCTGTCCTGCAGCGCGTCACGGCGCTGGCGCTCGCCGAGGCGGGCGAGAGCGGTCGAGAACATGCCCGTGGCGACGATCAGCGCCGTCGACAGCAGGCCCATCACCAGGACGATCTCGCGCAGCCGGGGCAGCAGCAGGTCGCCGCTCGCGGTGCGCGCGTCGAGGGCGATCTCGATCGTGCCAAGAGCCTGATGCACGCCGAGGAAGACCACCAGGCCGAGGACGCCGAAGCCGACGACGGTGAGGGCGACGCCGTGGGTGTAGCTGAAGTCGTGCAGCGGCGGGCTGACGAAGTGGCGGTCGATCCAGCCGCGCACCCGCCGCCCGCCGAGACGCAGGATCGGCAGGACGATGAGGAGCTGCTGAAGCAGGTCGACGATCACCCAGCCGCGCCAGATCCTCTGGCCGGCGACCGGATCGAGCGCGTGGCTGCTGTTCCACAGGATGGCGGCGAGCGAGCCGGTGACTGCCGCCACCAGGCCGGCGCCGGCGAACCATGCGAGGTCGCGGCCGCGGCGCAGGTCGGGGTCGACCCGCACGGCGACGAGCGACGCCCAGAGCATCAGCGTCTCCATGACTCCGGCGACGGCGAAGAGCGCCGCGAGCGGGAATTCGAGGCCCGAGGCGAGCGCGCTCGCCAGATTGGCGAGATAGATCGGAATCGCCGCCCAGGTGGGTCCCAGCCAGAGGGCGATCAGAACCGACAGGAGAAAGGGAGGGAAGATCGTCACCTCGAACGGGATGCCGGCGAGCGACAGGACGATGCCGTTCCAGTCGAGCCAGACGTTGAGGATGCCGAAGCCGACCGAGGCGAGGACGAGAACCGCCCAGATGGCGATCAGCTGGCGAAGCCGGGCGCTGCCGCGCGCCTCGCGGAGCTCGGAGATCGGCCACCAGACCGGGCCGCGGTCGAGGATCAGGGCGGAGTGGGCGGTGCCGGTCAGCACGGGCGTCGATTACAGCACAACCCGTGCCGGGGGGCGGAGTCAGGTCGCCGCAACCGCTGCGATCACGCGGCGAAGCGCCGCGCCGACTTCGGCGGCGACCGCGTCGAGAGCCGGATTTCCGAGCATCCGCATCGCCCCCTCGGGGTTCATCGCGCGCACCACGGTGCCGCGATCCTCCGTCGCCACGGTGACGTTGCAGGGCAGGAGCACCGCGACCTCCGGCACCGCCTGCAGCGCGCGGTGAGCGGAAGGGGGGTGGCAGGCGCCCAGGATGAGGTTGCGGGGGACGTCCACCCCCAGCTTCTCCTTGAGCTTGGCCTGGATGTCGATCTCGGTCAGGACCCCGAAGCCCTCCCGGGCGAGCTCGCTGCGGCAGCGGGTGACCGCCTCGTCGAAGGCGAGGCCGGTCACGGCTTCGTAGGCGATTCCGGTGTCACGCATCGGTCGGGCCTCCTGGTGGCGGGTGAATGTTCCCACATCCCGACCGCGGCGGGGCCGCCCGCCCGGGCGGCCCGAACGGGATCCGCGGTCGGCTACGCTAGCGCCATGATCGGGATCGCCGAAGACCGGGCGGCGCGGTTTCGTGCCGCCTTCCCCGGCTTCGAACGGACGGCGGAGCTCGACGAGTTCCGCCGCCGGGAGCTCGCCCGGCTCGATCGCGAGGGTCATGTCTATCTCGACTACACCGGCGGTGGGCTCTACGGCGACAGCCAGGTCCGGCGCCACATGGAGCTGCTGCTCGGCTCGGTGCTCGGGAATCCGCACTCCACGAACCCGACTTCGGCCGCCGCGACCCACTACGTCGAGAGTTGCCGCCGGCGGGTTCTCGCCTTCTTCCACGCCGATCCCCGGGAGTACGTGGCGATCTTCACCGCCAATGCCAGCCAGGCGCTGAAGCTCGTCGGCGAGTCGTATCCGTTCCAGCCCGGCGACCGCTTCCTCCTCACCTTCGACAACCACAACTCGGTCAACGGCATCCGCGAGTTCGACCGCGCTCACGGCGCGGAGACGATCTACGTCCCGGTGACCCCGCCGGAGCTCCGGGTGGACGAGGCGGCGCTCGATCTCGAGCTCGCGCACGCCCGCATCGGCGGGCACAACCTCTTCGCCTATCCGGCGCAGTCGAACTTCTCCGGCGTGCAGCATCCGCTGGCGTGGATCGCGCGCGCCCAGGAACAGGGCTGGGACGTGCTGCTCGATGCCGCGGCGTTCGTGCCGTCGAACCGGCTCGACCTCTCCGCGGTGCATCCCGATTTCGTCGCCCTGTCGTTCTACAAGATGTTCGGCTATCCGACCGGAGTCGGGGCGCTGCTCGCGCGCCGGAGCGCCCTCGCCAAGCTCCACCGCCCCTGGTTCGCCGGCGGCACGATCACCGTCGCTTCGGTGCAGGCGGACATTCACACCCTGGCCGCCGGCGAGGCGGCGTTCGAGGACGGCACCCTGAACTACGCCATCCTGCCGGCCGTCGAGTACGGCCTCGACCTGCTCGAAAGCGTGGGCATCGACCGCATCCACGAGCGCGTGCGGTGTCTCACCGGCTGGCTCCTGTCGGAGCTCGCCGCGCTGCGCCACGGCAACGGTACGCCGGTGGTGCGGATCTACGGCCCGACGACGACCGAGCGCCGCGGCGGCACGGTGACGCTCAACTTCTTCGATTCCCGCGGGCACTTCGTCGACCACCCGGTGATCGAGCGCCTCGCCGGCGAGCACCGGATCTCGCTGCGCACCGGCTGCTTCTGCAACCCGGGGGCGGGAGAGCTCGCGCTGGGACTTTCCAAAGGGGAGCTCTTCCACTGCATGCGAGAGGTGGGAGAGGACGTCGCGCACATCACCTACGACGACTTCCGGCGCTGCATCGACGACAAGTCGACCGGCGCGATCCGCGTCTCCTTCGGCTGGGCCTCCACCTTCGCCGACGCGGAGGCTTTTCTCGCCTTCGCCCGCGAGCTCCGCGAGGAGGCCGCCTAGCCGGGGCATCCGGCCGCCCGGATCGGCCAGTCTTTCTCGATATCTCCTGTCGAGGCCCCTTACGGCCTCGTCAGGAGTCCGAAATGTCGTCGCGCCAGCCGTACGTCCGTTCGCCGCGTCGTCTTGCCGTTCACCTCGGAATTGCCCTCGCGCTGGCCACGCTCTCGCCGCCGACGGCCGCCCTCGCCCAACGTCTTTCGGTCGGCGGCGCCGTCGAGCTCTACGAGCCCGCCGACCAGGGGCCGCCGCTGGGCGATCCGACGTCGAATCAGTACTTCGGCGGCGCGCTCGCGGTGGGCAACTTCAACGGCGACCTCTACCAGGATCTGGCGATCGGCATCCCCGAGGACACTGGCGGACCGATCCTGGACCGGCGCGCCAAGGCCGGCACCGTGGCTCTGATCTACGGCGGACCGACCGGCCTGGCGATGGCCAATGCCTGGTACCTCAGTCAACCCTGGTCCGGTTCCGACCCGGCGGTGCAGGAGCCCGGCGACCACTTCGGCTGTGCGCTCGCCGCTGGCGATTTCGACGGCGACGGGGTCGACGACCTGGCCGTCGGGGTGTGCAACGAGACGATCGGTGGCGCCGCCGAGGCGGGCGCGGTGAACGTCTTCTACGGCGTCGCCTTCGGCACCATGGGCGATCCCGACCTGACGCTAGCCGAGCCCGTGCCCACCGCCGGGCGCCACTTCGGCCTGGCGCTCGCGGCCGGCGACATCAACGGGGACGGCTTCGACGAGCTGGTCGTGGCGCAGGCAGCGGGCGGCTTCTACTTCCACTCCGGCGGCCCGGCGGGGCTCGCCACGACCGGTTCGTTCGTCTTCGAGGGCGGCGGGACGACGATCGCGCTCGGCGACTTCGACGGCGACGGTTTCGCGGACGTCGTCCTGGGCGGACCCTTCGCCGGCTGGACGGCGGGCGATGCCTTCGTCTATGCCGGGACGGCGTCGGGACTGAACCTCACCGCCGTCGCCTGGCTGCGCCAGGACTTCCTGGTGAGCGACGCGCTGGACGGCGGCAACGAGGCCGACGACCGCTTCGCGGAGTCGCTGCTCGCCGCCGACCTCGACAACGACGGCTACGACGACCTGGTGATCGGCACGCCCGGCGAAGATGTCGGACCAGAAGGCAGCGAGTTCGTGAACGCCGGTGCGGCCTATGTCGTGCGGGGGAGCGCCAGCGGGCTCGACCTCGGCGGCGCCGCCTACTTGACGCTCAACGGCATGCTCAGCCAGACCGTGGTCGCCGACGGCGATGGCTTCGCGACCGCGCTCGCCGCGGGAGACGCCGACGGCGACGGCTATCTCGAGCTCGCGATCGGGAGCCCGTTCAAGACCGCCTCGGGACAGGCCGAAGCCGGGCTGGTCGTCCTCCTCGCGGGCTCGGCCGCCGGCCCGACCGACACCGGCATAGCGCGGGTCTGGCAGCAGGACGCGCCCGCGGTGCCGGACCTCTCGGAGGCGGGCGACCGCTTCGGGCGGGTGCTCGCCTTCGGCGACTTCGACGGCGATACGAACGCCGATCTCGCTGTCGCCGCCCCCGACGAAGACGACGGCGTCGGGCACGCCGACCTCGGCGTGGTGACCGCACTGCGCGGCTGCCTCTTCTGCGACGGCTTCGAGGCCGGCGGCTTCGCTGTTCCGTCGCCGGTGGCCTGGTCGGCGATCGCGCCGTGAGGCGGCTCCCGGCCGCGCGGCCGGCAGTGCATTGCCGCCAGCGGGGAAAGGGGTTAGCTTCGCCGGCGTGTCCGCAGAAGGACTCGAGAACCTGCTGGAGCGTGCCCGCGGTGGCGACGAGCGCGCCTTCGACGAGGCCTACGCCGCGGTCTACGAGGAGATCCGCAAGGTCGCGCACTGGCAGCGGCGCCAGCGCCATGCCGGCGAAACGCTCTCCACCACCGCCCTGGTGCACGAGGCCTACGTGAAGCTCGCCGGGCCGGTCCGCCTGGGGCTGCAGAATCATCATCACCTCATCGCCCTCGCGGCGCGCGCGATGCGCCAGATCCTCGTCGATGCGGCGCGCGCGCGCCTGTCGGCCAAGCGCGGCGGGGGAGCCATGGGAGTCGAGCTCGACGAGCGGGAGATCGCGATTCCGGCGCTCGCCGAAGAGTTGGTCGCTCTCGACCGCGCGCTCGAGCGGCTCGAGGCGAGTGATTCGCGCCTGGCGAGGCTGGTCGAGTGGCGCTACTTCGGTGGCATGACCGACGGCGAGCTCGCCCGGGCGCTCGATCGGGACGAGCGCACCATTCGCCGCGACTGGGAAAAGGCACGCGCCTTTCTCGTCCGCGATCTCGGCGGTCCGATCCCGGATCCGGCGTGAGCGCGCCGGGAGGCGACCGTGACGATCCCGAGCCCGCCTGGGCCCGCCTCTCGGCCTTGCTCGACGAGGCGCTCGATCGCGAGAACGTCGAGGAGCGAGCACTCTGGCTGCGAGCACTCGGCGAAAGCGATCCGGAGACGGCGCGCGAGCTCGGACAGCTGCTCGCCGCGACGGCGGCGGCGGGCTCGCCGGTGGACGATCCGGCGGGTGGCGGCCGCTACGTCCAGCTGGTGGCGGAGGGCGACGATCGGGAAGCGGAGGAACCGCCGAGCCGAGCCGGCGCCGAGATCGGCGGCTGGCGGCTGATCGAGCGCATCGGCCGCGGGGGCATGGGCGAGGTCTATCTCGGCGAACGCGCGGGCACCGACTTCCGGCAGCGCGCCGCGGTGAAGCTCCTGGCTCCCGAAGCGCAGCATCCCGAGCTGCGCTCGCGCTTCGCCCGCGAGCGCCGGATCCTGGCGGCGCTGGCGCACGACGGCATCGCGCGCTTCCTCGACGGCGGCATCGGCGCCGACGGCACTCCCTATCTCGCGCTCGAGTACGTCGCCGGCGAGCCGCTGCTCGCCTGGTGCCGGAATCGGCGCGCGCCGGTCGGCGAGCGCCTGCGGCTCTTTGCCGACGTCTGCGACGCCGTCGAGCATGCGCACTTCAACCTCGTCGTGCACCGCGACATCAAACCGTCGAACGTGCTCGTCGACCGCGAGGGGAGGGTGAAGCTGCTCGACTTCGGCATCGCCAAGATCCTCGAAGCGGAGGGCGAGCCGATGGCGCCGGACGGCGACGGCGGCGAGCGCACGGAGCTGCGGGCGATGACTCCGCGCTACGCCGCCCCGGAGCAGCTCGCGGGCGGCCTCGTCACCCCCGCGACCGACGTCTATGCGCTCGGCCTGCTGCTCTTCGAGCTGCTCGCCGGGCGGCCGCCGGTGGCGCCGTCCGGCGAGGACCCCTTCGCTGCCGCGCGGGTCCTCGCCGAGCGTGGCGCCCCACGGCTCGCCGCTGCCGCGATCGCCGACGCTTCGCGGCCCGAAGGCCGCCGGCTGCGCCGGGCGCTGCCGACCGACCTCGATCGCGTCTTCGCGCGTGCCACCGCCCTCGAGCCGCGCGAGCGCTATCGCTCGGCGGGGGCGCTCGCCGACGATCTGCGGCGCTTTCTCGCCGGCCGGCCGGTGGCGGCGAGGGGCGAGGACCGCCTCGACCGGACCCGCAAGTTCCTGCGGCGGCACCGGGTGGCAGCGGCGGCCAGCGCCGCCGTCCTGTTCTCGCTCCTGGCCGGCGGCGTCGCGACGGTGCACCAGGCCGGCCTCGCCCGGCGGGCCGCCGCGCTCGCCACGACCGAAGCGGCGCGCTCTGCCGCGGCACTCGATTTCCTGCTCAAACTCTTCGCGCGCTCCGATCCCGCCGAGTCGAAGGGCCGGGTCTACACCGACGACGAGTTGCTCGACCTCGCCTCCGCCGAGCTCGACCGCACCTTCGCCTCCCGCCCGGAGCTCGCGGTGCAGATCTACGAGCAGCTGGCAGCGATCCGGCTGCAGCGTTCGCAGTACACCCAGGGACTCGAGCTCGCGCGGCGGGCGCTCGACCTGCGCCGCCGCCTCGACGGCCCGGCCGCCCTCGCGACGGCGCGGACGCGGCGCCTCGTCGGCAGCCTCCTGGCGCTGCTCGACCGCCCCGCCGAAGCGCTGGCGTTCCAGCGCGCCGCCGCGGCGGCGCTGGCGCCGCGCGCCGGGCCGCAGGGGAGCGATGCCGCGGCGACGAGCGACTATCTGCAGGCGCTCACCGGCCTCGCCGGAGTCGAGGTCGAGCTCGGCGAGACTGCGGTCGCCGAGAGTCTCGCCAGGCGCGCACTCGCGCTCGCGGACTCGACCCTCGGCGCCGACTCGGCGCGGAGCTTCGAGGCCGCGCGCGAGCTCGCCGCGATTCTCAGCCGGGCCGGCCGGACCGCCGACGCCTTGCCCTACTCCGAGCGCGCCGCCGCGCTCGGTCGCCGGCTGTTCGGCATCGAGGCCCCCGACACGCTGGTGGCCTACGGCAACCTCGCGATCCTGGCGAGCAACCTCGGCGAGAACCGCCGCCTGCGCGAGATCCTCGACGAGATCCAGCCGATCGAACTGCGGGTCTTCGGACCTCGCCGCACCGACACGCTCGCGCTGGCTCGTCTGCGCGCCAACCTCGAGGAGCGCGAGGGCCGTTTCGCCGCCGCCAACGCCGCCATCGACGGCGCCGTCGCGACGCTGCGCGAGATGGGCGCCGACGGCGGCACGGCGCTCGGCTGGACGCTGCAGCACGCGGCGATCCTGCGCCTCGCGAGCGGCGACTTCGCCGGCGCGGAGAGGCGCGCCCGCGAAGCGGCGGCCTTCATGCGACGCGCGCTGGGGGAGGAGGAGCCGGCGGCGTTGACCGTGCTGGCGACCGCGCTCCTCGGCGAAGAGAGGCTCGCCGAGGCCGAGAGTCTGCTCGCAAAGGCCGACGGCATTCAGCGGGCGCGCGGCGAGGTCGAGGGCAGCTGGCGGGCGGAAACGCTGCTGCAACTGGGGCGAGCGGCGGCGCGCTCCGGCCGTCGCGACCCCGCCCGCTCCTTTCTGGAGGCCTCCATCGACCTCTCGTCCAAAGCCGCGGCCGGCGGCAATCGCTCGACCGCGCGGGCTCTCCTGGCGCTTTCCCGGACCCTCGACGAGCCGGCTTCCCGTCTTCGCCGCGGCGAGCTGCTGTCGCGCGCCGTGGCGATCGAGTCGCGCTTCCTCTCGCCGACGCATCCCGAGCGCCGCGAGATGGAGGCGGCGCTGGCGGCTTGCCGCACACCGTCCTGAGCGGCTGCGCCCACAACGGGCGATCGGTCAGAATGGCGGCATGCTCGTCCTCGGAAGCCACGAAGCGAATACCCTGGCGCAGCTCGCCGACGTCGCGCGGCGCGCCGAGCGCGTGGCGCTGATGGCCGACGGCCACCTCGGCTACATCATGCCGGTGGGCGGCGTGGCTGCCTACCGGGGCAAGGTCTCGGTCGCCGGCGTCGGTTTCGACATCGCCTGCGGCAACTGCGCCATGCGCACCGATCTCGTCGCGTCGGACCTGCCGCGCGAGCGACTCGAGTCGCTGGCCGACCGGATCCAGCGCGAGATCTCGTTCGGCATCGGCCGCACCAACGCCGCGCGCGACGCTCCCGACGACCATCCGCTGTTCGACGACGAGGCCTGGAGCGCGGTGCCGGCGGACCTTGCCGCGCGCGAGCGCCTGCGCCAGCTGGCGCGCGAGCAGCTCGGCACGGTCGGCTCCGGCAATCACTACGTGGACGTCTTCGCCGACGAAGCGGACCGCGTCTGGGTCGGCGTCCACTTCGGCTCGCGCGGCTTCGGGCACACCATCGCGTCGGGTTTCATGGCGATCGCCTCCGGCCGGAGGTGGGGCGAGCGCGTGCCGGAGACCGAGGCGCTGTTCGCTTTGACGAGCGACGAAGGCGAGCGCTACTGGCGGCTCATGGAGCTCGCCGGCCGCTACGCCTATGCCGGGCGCGAGTGGGTCTGTCGCAAGGTGGCGACGGAGATCGCCGGCGGGGAGGTTCTCGAGCTGGTTCACAACCACCACAACTTCGCCTGGCGCGAGCGCCACTTCGGCGAGGAGCTGGTGGTGGTGCGCAAGGGGGCGACGCCGGCGTTCCCCGGCCAGGAGGGTTTCGTCGGCGCCTCGATGACCGGCGTCTCGGTGATCCTGCGCGGCGCTGCCGGGGAGTCCGACGCGCAGCGCGCGGCGATGTTCTCGACCGTCCACGGCGCCGGCCGGGTCATGTCGCGCTCGGAGGCCGCCGGCAAGCGCCACCGCTTCGGACCCAGGGCCGGAACCCTGGTGCGCGGCGCCGACGGCGCGGCGGTGCGGCCGGGCAGAGTCTCGGACGAGATGCTGCGCGACGCCGTGGCCGAATCGGGCGTCGTCCTGCGTGGCGCCGGGCCGGACGAGAGCCCGTTCGTCTATCGCCGGCTCGACGACGTGCTGGCGCGGCAGCCCGGCATCGAGATCCTCCACCGGCTGCGCCCGCTCGCCGTGGTCATGGCCGGCGCCGACGAGCTCGACCCCTACAAGGACTGAGCCCGATCCCGGCGCCCGTCGCGCGCGACGAGGCTATTCGGGTGGCAGCACCTCTGGTGGAGGGGCGGGTTCGCTCCTGGGCGGCAGGGAGGAGCTGTTCCCTTCAGTGCCTTTCCGGCGCACGGCCGGAGTGGGCACCGCTCAGGTGGCGACGCCGAAACGCGGCAGGATCTTGGTCTGCAGCAGCCACCAGACGACGACGAACGCGGCGAAGATCAGGACATCTTTCATGACGAGGCCTTTCGCGCCGCCAGGGCGACGCGCTTGAGGAGCTGGTGTTCGGTTTCCGCGCGCAGCTCGAGAGCGTCGCAGACCGTGCGGCAGATCGTGAAGGCGGCCGGGTCGGCCACCCGGTAGAAGACGCTGGTGCCCTCGCGGCGCGAGGCGAGCACGCCGCTCGCCCGCATCCGCGAGAGGTGCTTCGAGACGTTCGCCTGGCTGCCGCCGACAGCAGCCAGGATGTCGGAGACGCAGAGCTCCTCGTCCTCGAGGGCGTGCAGGATCTTGAGGCGGGTGGGGTCGGCGAGCGCCTTCAGGCGGTCGGCGATCCGCTCGAACAGCTCGTCGGAAGGTTCCGGGCTCATCGTCGCTCCAGCAGGCGGCCTCGCGGCGTCACGACTCTCTCACACCCGCCTTGCGCAGGATGGTCATCATCGGGCACCACCTCGTGAAGGCGGACTGCAGGAGGTTCAGGCCGACGAAAGCGGTGAAGAGGAAGAAGCCCGGATGGACGAACCAGCCGAGGGCGACCGACAGGAGGATGAAGAATCCGGCGATGAGGCGCAGCGCTTCGTTGACGTTCATGGGTGGTTCTCCTCGGAGGGAAGGTCGACCACGGCGGCGATGCCGACGGTGGCGACGTACATCCAGTAGAGCAGCGGGACCAGCACGAGGGTGAGCGCCGTCGAGACCACGACGCCGGAGATCAACGCCACCGCCAGCCCCTGGAAGATCGGGTCGAGCAGGATGACGACGCCACCGACGACCAGCGCGGCGGCGGTGAGGGCGATCGGGCGGAAGCGGACTGCGGCCGCCTGGATCACCGCCCGGTCGAGGGGCTTCCCCGACTTGAGCTCGAGGTTGATGAAGTCGACCAGCAGGATCGAGTTGCGCACGATGATGCCGGCGAGGGCGATGACGCCGATCATCGAGGTCGCGGTGAAGAAGACTCCGCCGAAGGCATGCGCCGGAATGACCCCGATGAGCGTCAGCGGGATCGGCGCCATGATGATGAGCGGCGTGACGAACGAGCCGAACCAGCCCACCACCAGAAGGTAGATGAGGACCATGACGACGGCGAAGGCGATTCCCATGTCGAGGAAGACGTCGTGGGTGACCTGCCACTCGCCGTCCCAGATCAGCGTCGAGCGGGTGCTGTCGGCGGGCCGGCCGGAGAAGAGCACCTCAATCGGCCGGCCGGAGATGTCGCGCACCGCGGCGATGCGCTCCTTCATGTCGAGCAGGGCGTAGACCGGCGACTCCGAGGCGCCGGCGACGTCACCGACGACGTAGGTCACCGGTCGCAGGTTCTTGTGATAGATGAACGGCGCGCGTTCGGTGGTCGCCGGACGGACCAGCTCGGAGAGCGGCACGAGCGCCCCTCCGGCCCCCTGCACCGTCACCGCGAGGAGCTCGCCGGCACCGGAGCGCTGCGCGCGATCGAGACGGAGCACGACCGGCACCGGCTCGCGCGAGCGTTCCTCGGCGAGGTGCGCCGCGTCGGCGCCGGCGAGGGCGACGCGCAGCGTGCGCGCGATCGCCTCGGGCGAGACGCCGGCCCGCGCCGCCTTCTCGCTGTCCACCTCGAGCTCGAGGCGCGGTCCGGGTCCTTCGACGAACCAGTCCACGTCGACGACGCCGGCGGTGCCCTCGAAGATCCCCTTCACCTGGTCCGCCAGATCGAGGCGAGAGGCTGCGGTCGGAGCGTAGATCTCCGCCACCAGCGTCGACAGCACGGGCGGACCCGGCGGCACCTCCGTCACCTTGACGTTGGCGCCGTGACGGGCGGCGATCGGCGCGAGCAGCGGGCGCAGCGACTTGGCGAACGGATGACTGGCGGTGGCGCGATCGTGTTTGGGCAGGAGGTTCACCTGCAGGTCGGCGACCAGCGGCCCGGAGCGCAGGAAGTAGTGCCGCACGAGGCCGTTGAAGTTGAACGGCGCCGAGGTGCCGACGTAGGTCTCGATGTCGGTCACTTCCGGCAGCTGGCGCAACGCCAGCGCCAGCTCGCGCGCCACGGCAGCGGTGTGCTCGAGGGTCGTCCCCTCGGGCATGTCGACCACCACTTGCAGCTCGCTCTTGTTGTCGTGCGGCAGCATCTT
>CAZQTL010000069.1:0-5068 GCA_964595975.1 uncultured Thermoanaerobaculia bacterium
CGCAGCACCTCGTTCCGCTACTTCACCCTCTACGAGGCGGACAGCTTCGACGTTTTCGCGTCCGACGGCTACTTCGCCACCGCGAACTCGCCGTCGCCCTGGACCGTCGAGGCGCAGCAGACGTTCTACAACTTCGCGCGTCAGCCGTGCCACATCGTCATGACCCGAGGCGCCGGCGTCGGCGGCGCGCTCGCGACGCTGCGCGTGACCTTCCCGGCGGCGGAGCGGCGGGCGGACGATCCGGACGCGCTCGCGCCGGCGGACGCGTTCAACACCGCCGCGCGCACGTTCGTCGAAGGCGCGATGGCGCTCGACCACGTCGTCGGCGCGCATGTGGCCATCGCCGCGAAGATCGATCGCCTGCCGGTGAGGAAGACGGCGATCCAGCGGCGGCCCGGCGGCGTCTCGTTCGACGGCGTGATCCTGGTGGAGGCGATCGGTCGGCCGCAGCTCGAGGCGGTGATCGACCGGCTGGCGCGTCTGGTCGAGGCCGAGAAGGCCTGTGTCGGATCGTGCGTGACCGGTGTCTACGATCTGGCCTGGTACCTGCCGGCCGATCGGCGCTGAGCGGCGATACCGATCGCGGGCGGACGACCGGGCCGGACCGCGCTTCACGACGACGTCCCGGCGCCTCGATCGATCGCCGGGCGATCCGGTCCGGTCGACGCGGCCTCGTTCCAGACGCGGGCGAAATACTCGCGACCGCGGGCGATCGTCTCGAACGCGTCGCCGGTCCCCTTGTATTCGATCACGACCCAGCCGTCGAAGCCGGCGGCGCGCATCGTCCGTACCGCGAGCCGGTAGTCGACGTCGCCCTCGCCCAGCGGTCGCTCGACGAACGCCGACCGCGCGATCTCGGGGAAGTGGACGCGCTGCTGGTTGTTCACGTGCCAGAGCACCGCGCGCGGGGCGAGGGCGCCGAGCGCCGCCTGCCAGGACTCCGGCGGGACCGCGTACGCCCGGTAGCCGTTGCACAGATCGGGATTGGCGCCGACGTTCGACTCGCCGGTCGCCTCGATGATCCGCAACAGTGGCGCGCTCGCGTCGGCGAGGCTGCGGTCGTGCAGCTCGACCGCGATGCGGATGCCGCGCGAGGCGGCGGCGCGCGCCACGCGCCGGAGCCGCGTGGCGGTCGCGTCGAAGTCGGCGTCCGAGGCGCCCAGGCTGCCGCCGGGCGACACGGTTGCGCCCATGGTGGGCGTGACGCCGGGGACCCGCGGAATCGCCAGCGCGACGTTGAGGAACGACGCGCCGAGCGCATCGGCGACATCGAGGGTGCGCAAGAGCGCCGCGAGGTTGGGTTCGGCGAGCTCCGGATGACACAGGGTCCGACCCATCGCGCTCACAGTCGCGATCGCGAGCCCGTGCCGGCGGGCCCGGTCGCGGGTCGCGGCGATCTCCGCGGACGGCCAGCGGGCGAAGTCCCAGCTCTCCGCGATATCGATGCCATCGAAGCCGGCGGCCGCGATCCGCGCGAACGCGGACGACTGTTCGGCGTCGGTCGGGCAAGTCCCCTCGAAGTGGGCGCGGATCGCGTGCAGGTGGAACGCGGTCTTCATCCGGGCCTCGCGCCGCGACTCTCGACTACCCCGCGGCACCGGCGCCGCCGGTGAACACGGCGTCCGGAACCCAGACCGCGCCCTCGAGGATCCGCCGCGAGGTCCTGACGAACGCGGCGTCGCGCAGCTCGTAGGACCCGGCGTGCGCGACGACGTCGACATCGATCGCGATGACACCGGCCGGATGGCCGATGCGCACGGTCTTCGCCGACCGAGTGTCCGGGCGGGTCGCCCGCTCGACGATCGTCCCGGGGATCTTCGCGGCGACGCCGGTCGCGACCGTGCCGGTGCCGGCGTAGGTCTTGTGCATCACCTGCATGTAGAAGAGGCGGGCGACGAAGTCGACGTCGGCGTCGTCGATCCGATGGCCGTCCGCGAAGCTCGCGTACCCGGCCGGCTCGCGGATGAGCGCGAGCATCGGGATCGACGGGATTTCGCTGCGCGCCCGGGCGGCGTCGGCGACCATGCCGATCATCGCCGCCGCGGCTCCCCGGATCCGTTCGATCGCATCGAGCGCCGCGAGGATCCGCGGATCGGACGGTCCCTCGGCGCCGGTGAGCCCCAGCGGTTCCGGCCGCATGAAGACCACCGGGTTGCCGGCGTCGACGATCGAGATCTCGATCTCGCCGACGCCGTCGACCCGGATCCGGTCGATCGTGCGCCCGGTCGGCAGCAGCCGGCCGGTCGCCGAGCCGGCGGTGGCCGAGTAGTCGAGCTCGATCGGCGCGCTCGTTCCCGGAACCCCGTCGATCGCGACGTCGCCGGAGTACCGGGCGCGCCCGCCGCGCGTGCGGACCCGCGCGATCAGGATCCGGCCGGTGTTGGTGTTGTGGATGCGCACCCGCGTCACCGGATCGGTCGCGGCGACGAGTCCTTCGTCGATCGCGAACGGGCCGACGGCCGACGAGATGTTGCCGCAGTTGCCGCGGAAATCAACCTTCGCCTCGGCGATGCCGACCGCGCCGAACGTGTAGTCGACATCGGCGTCGGGGCGCGTCGGCGGTCCGATGATCGCGACCTTGCTGGTCAGCGGATCGGCGCCGCCCAACCCGTCGATCTGGCGGGTGTCGGGGCTGCCGAAGATCGCCAGGACGACCCGTTCGCGCGCGCCGGGGTCGACGGGCAGATCGCGCGCATGCAGGAACACACCCTTGCTCGTTCCGCCGCGCTGGATCACGCACGGGATCCTGCGGAATCCGTCCATGGCCTTCGATTCGCCGGTCGCGTTCGGGTGGAGGGACGACGAGGTCGTGACGCCGGTGACTACCGGACGAGGTCGGCGAGGGCGGCGACGTTGGGCAGCGAGTCGAGCCGCTGGGCCAGCGCGACGATCCGGCCGCGCCGCTTAGCGTCGATGAAGCGCTCGGTGAGCACGCCGAATTTCTCGACCACTTCGGCCATCGACACCGGGTTCTCCGGATCGCCCTTCGGATAGTCGGCGTGGGACTCGATGACGCGGCCGTCGTTCATCGTCACCACCAGGGTCGCCGGGTACGCCTTCGGCCACAGCGCCTCGGCGGCCGGATCGAGCTCCCAGGAGACCTTGTCGGCCAGCGCGAGGACGGCCGGGTCGTGGAGCGTGTCGCCCTTGAATTCCTCGACGCCGGTCCGCTGGCGCACCAGCGCGACCGCGACGGTGTACGGCAGACTGAACTGCGCGTCGACGTGGGTGAGCGGCCGGACCTTGCGGTCGGAGCCGGTGCACAGCGCCCGGATCGTGAAGTCGCCGACCTTGGTCACGATCCGTCGGATCGACGTCGGGTCGATGCCTTGTTTCGCCAGCGCGATCGCGCAATCCGCGATCGGCGCGGCGAACCGGCAGCAGGCGTGGACCTTGATGCTGTTGTCGGCCATCTCCCAGCGCTCGCCCAGCCCGTCGGTCAGGCGCGCGACGTCGTACTGGTCCTTGTACGAATAGGCGCGGATCACGCCGTCGGGGCCTTCGAAGATCGTCCGGGCGCCGACGAAGTCGCGCTGCGCCAGCGCGGCCGCGATCGTTCCCATCATCGCCGCGTGTCCCGGCTGCAGCGGTTTCTGCCACGCGCCTTCGGTGCGCCACTCGAGCGTGCCGGAGGCGAAGCTGCCGGCGAGGCCGAGCGCCCAGGTCGTCTGCTTCGCGGTCAGGCCGAGCAGGACCGAGCAGCCGGCCGCGGCCCCGAAGACGCCGCAGACGCCGGTCGGATGGAAGCCCTGGTAGTACGACTTGCCGAGAAACGACTCGCCCATCCGGATCATCACCTCGAGGCCGAGGACCAGCGCGCGCAAAGTCTCGCGGCCGCTCGCGCCGCGCCGCTCGGCGAGCGCGAAGACCGCGGGGAACACCGCGACCGACGGGTGCATCGTCCCTTCGCGGTGGTCGTCGTCGAAGTCGAAGACGTGGCCCTTGAGGCCGTTGACGAACGCCGCGTTCTTGACCGAGGTCTTGAATCCCCCGCCGACGACCGACGCCTGCGGCGCGCCGCCTTCGTCCCTGACGACGTCGATCAGCGCCTTCGCCTGCGGCTCGGCCGACGCGCCGATCATGCAGCCCAGGACGTCGACGGTGAAGAGCTTCGCCGCGTCGATCGCCCGCGTCGCGATCCGCTCGTAGGACGTGGTCGTGACGAAATCGGCGATCGTCTCGGCGATCGTCGGTCCCCCCGCTGCGCTGTTCGCCGTCATCGGTCCGCTCCGTTTCATTCGGCCGCGTACTTGCGCTCGAGCGCCTTGTAGGTCGACAAGCCGACGACCTCGAAGAGCTCGTAGCCGCGTTCGTTGAACGCGATCATCCGGTCGGTGTAGCGCTCGGTCGTCCCGTCCTCTTTGAGCACCGCCAGGACCTCCTGCATCGCCTTGATCGCGGCCATCCAGGTCGACCCGGGGTAGATGACGAAGTGGAAGCCCAGCTCTTCGAGCGTCGCGAGCGGCAGGATCGGCGTCTTGCCGCCTTTCTCGACCATGTTGGCCATGTGCAGTCCGGGAATCGACCGGGTGATCCGGCGCAGGTCGTCGACGCTGCGCGGCGCCTCGACGAAGGTGACGTCGGCGCCGGCCTCCCGGTAGGCGAGGGCGCGGTCGATCGCGTCGTCGAGCCCGCTGACGCCGGCGGCGTCGGTGCGCGCGATGATCACGAAGTTCCCGTCGCGCCGGGCGTCGACCGCGGCGCGGATCTTCTGGACCATCTCGGCGCGGGAGACGAGCTGCTTCCCCTCCAGGTGGCCGCATTTCTTCGGGATCACCTGGTCTTCCATCTGGATCCCGGAGACGCCGGCGTTCTCGAAGGAGCGGATCGTCCGCTGGACGTTGAGGGGATTTCCGTACCCGGTGTCGATGTCGCAGACGATCGGAAGCGTCGTGACCTCGGCGATCGCGCGCGCCGAATCGAGGATCTCGGTCATCGTCGTCAGGCCGACATCGGGATAGCCCAGGTTGTTGACCGCGATGCCGGCGCCGGAGATGTAGATCGCCTCGAAGCCGGCCTGTTCGATCAGCATCGCCGAAACCGGGTTGAAGCAGCCCGGCGCGAGCAG
>CAZQTL010000069.1:5168-18177 GCA_964595975.1 uncultured Thermoanaerobaculia bacterium
CGGCCTGTTCGATCAGCATCGCCGAAACCGGGTTGAAGCAGCCCGGCGCGAGCAGGACCTGGCCGCTCGACAGGCGCAGGCGCAGCCGTTGGGTTCTGTCGTTCGCCACGATGCCTCCGTTCTGGGTTCTGAGTTCCCGGCGCGGGCCGTCGCGCCGGGACGCTAGCGGTCGATCTTGATGTCGGCCGAGCGGATGATCTCGCCGTACTTCGCGTAGTCCGCCCGCAGGATCGCGGCGAACTGGTCCGACGTCGTCGGGAACGCCTCCATGCCCTGCGCGGCGAGCTTCTCCTGGACGTCGGGGAGCGCGAGCAGCCGGACGATCTCGGCCGATAGACGATCGACGATCGGCCGGGGGGTCGCCGCCGGCGCGAACGCCGCGAACCAGGTCTTGACATCGAAGCCGGGCATGCCCGATTCGGTGAACGTCGGCACCTGCGGCAGCGCGGCCAGGCGCGTCGACCCGGTGATCGCGATCGGTTTGAGGCGTCCACCCCTGACGTGGGCGATCGCGTTGATCGGCACCGCGAAGGTGAGTTGGACCTGTCCGCCGACCAGATCGATCATCGCCGGTCCGCCGCCCTTGTACGGGATGTGCTGCATCTTGACGCCGGCGTCGCGGGCGAAGAGCTCGGTGGTGAGGTGGGGCACGCCGCCGCTGCCGGACGACGCGTAGTTGAGCTGCCCGGGCTTGGACTTGGCGAGCGCGATCAGCTCCTGCAGCGTGTTCGCCGGCACCGACGGATGAACGACCAGCAGCAGCTGGCTGAACGACACGCCGCCGATCGGCACGAAGTCGCGGACCGGATCGTACGGCGTCGGCAGCATCTGCGGGATGACGGAATGGTCGACCGAGGTCAAGAGAATCGTCTGGCCGTCGGGCGTGGCCTTCATGACCGCCTCGGTGCCGATGATCGCGTTGCCGCCGGGGCGGTTGTCGACGACGACCGGTTGGCCGAGCGCCTCGGTCAGCTTCGCGGCGACGGTGCGGGCGATGTTGTCGGTGCTTCCGCCGGCGCCGAACGGGACGATCATCTTGACCGGGCCTGTCGGGTAGGTGGGCTGAGCGAGCGCGGAAACGGTCGGGAGCGACACCGCGGCCAGCGCGAACATCCAAGCGAATCCGCGAAAACCATGGGGCTTCATCATCGACTCCAGGCGGGGAATCACAGAGGGATATCGCGGGCGGCCGAAACGATCACCCGGCCGGACCCGGGAACGGTCGGCCGAGCGGGCTCAAACGGACACCGGGACGCAACCGGGTGAACGGCAGCTTGCCCGGATCGACGATCATCGCGCCCGGCGATTCGACGATCAGGATTGCCTGCGCGATCGATTCGAACGCCGCTCGGAAGTGCACGGAGCTCTTGAGCGCCAGGATCCGTTGGGCCGCCGGCTCGATTCCGACATGGTGGAACGGCGCCGGGTCCATCGGTTGGACCTTTCGGCTCGATACGACCACGGAGACACCGCCGCTACGCAGGAGCGCGACCGGTCCCAGCGCGAGCTTCCATCCGTCGAGCATCGGGCCGCGGCAGGTCATCTGACCATCGCCCAGGCGCTCGACGATCCACTCGCGAAGGAGCGGATGTTCGCCCCACTCGCCGGTCTTCGCGCCGACGCCGACGTTGATCGTAGCGCCGGTCCCGGCCGCATGTGCGGCGGCGGCCGCATCGGGGTCCCATAGCACGCCCAGGACCGCATCCGTAGCGCGCTCCGCCAGGAGCGCCTCGAGCAAACCGATCGTATCCGAGCGCCCGCCGACACCCGGATTGTCCTGCGTGTCCGCGAGGATCACGGTTCGCGAATCGGCGGCCGTGCGGCGCATCGCTTCCCGGACGGCCTGCGTCGGTGTCCAGAGCTTCCCGTCGAACCGGGCTTCCGCCTCGACGACCAGACGGTGGAGCGTGTCGACCGCGCGCTCGACCGCGTCACGGTCCCAGCCGTAGGCGAAAACGGACGCACCGCAGTCGCGGATGTCCGCTGCGGGGAAGCCCGGAGTGAACGATGTGCTGCAAACGCGGTCGTCGATCATTCGGGCCGCATGGGCGAAAATCGACTTCGCCGGCTCGATCGACGTGCATTGCCAGGTGAGCGGAATGAGGTAGTCCAATTGCCGATAGGCTTTCTCCGGCCGGCGATCGCGAACCAGGATCTCCCGCAGAATGCGCGCCGCCTTCGCGCCGGCATCGGCCATGTCGACGTGAGGGTAGGTGCAATAGGCGACCATGGCATCCGACAGTTCGAACATCCGGCGCGTCGTGTTCGAATGAAAATCGAGGCTCGCGACGACGGGCGTCGCGTTTCCCAGATGCGAGCGGATCCGGGCGAGTAGCTCGCCCTCGGCGTCCTCGACGTGCTCGGCGACCATCGCGCCGTGCAGGCTCAGGTACACGGCGTCGACCGGTAGCGCGGCGCGCAGGTCGTCGACGATCATCGCCGCGATCCGTTCGTACGCGTCCCGGGTGACGTAGCCGGCCGGGGTCGTAGACGCCCACGGCAGGGGTACGAGCATCGCGCCGGCCGCGCGCAACACACTCATCGCTCCGGCGATCGAGGTGTTCATTCCCTCGAATCGCGTGAAGACGGACTCGCCTCGAGTGAGCGGCGGCCGATCTCCTGCCCCGGCGAAGTCGGCGTAGGTCGTAGGCTCGCGCTAGAACGTGTTCGTCTCGTGCATGAAGCCGCCGACGGCGATCCGGCGGCCGACGAGGTCAGTCATGGCGCGCTCTCCGAACCGTCACTTGGCTTCGAGGCCGAGGGCCCGTACGACCTTGCCCATCTCGTCGAACTTCGGCCGCCAGTAGTTCGAGTAGTCCCTTCCACTCATGAACACGGGCTCGAGCTGGAAAGTCCTCGCCGCGGCGACGTAGGCGGGATCGCTCATGGCGCGCTTCAGGGCGCCTTCGAGTTTGTCGCGGATCGGTTCGGGCAGACCCTTGGGTGCGTACACCGACATGTAGGTCGTCGCCGTGAATTTGTAGCCCTTTTCGAGGATCGTCGGCACCTCCGGGAAGTCGGCCACCCGGCTGTCGGTAAGCACGAGCAACGGCCGGAGCTTGCCGGCCTTGATGTGTTCGCCGGTTTCGACCGGCGATTGAGCGACGCCCTCGGTGTGGCCGCCCAAGGCCGCGGCGACGGCGTCGCTTCCTCCGCCGCGAAAGGGGATGGCGATCCACTGGATGCCCTCCTGCATCGCGATCTGCTCCATCGCGATGTGCATGGCGACGCCGGGACCAGACACCGCGTAGCGGAACTTGCCGGGATTCGCCTTCGCCCAGACGAGCAGTTCTTCGAACGTCTTCCATGGCGTCTGGGCGCCGACCGCGAGGACCTGCGCGTAACGACAGAACGCCATGATGTCGACCGAGTCGTTCAGCACGTCGAAGTTCGTCTTCTGCATGTGCGGGACGTTGGTCATCAACGAAGTCGTCGTTACCCCCAACGTGTAGCCGTCCGGCTTGGACTTGGTCACCAACGCGTATCCGACCGCCTGCCCGGCGCCCGGCTTGTTCTCGACCACGACGGACTGGGCCAGTTCCTTCGCGACCGCGCCGAAGAGCTGGCGCGTCATCGTGTCGAGCGCACCGGCGGTCGCGCCGACGACGACATGGACCGGACGCGCGGGGTAGGCCTCCTGGGCCGAGGCGTTGCCCGCGACGAGCGTCGTCACGGTGAACACGACGAGCCAACATCCGAGGGACGTCCGGGTTCGGATCTTCCGTGTCATGACGATGTCTCCTTCCGTTGAGGCGCTTCGCTGAACGACGGATCCTGCCGGCGACCCGTCACCGGTGCGCGCGGCGCGGCGAATCGGCGCTCCGGGCGCGGACTCATGCGATCGAACCGGATCGCTCGCGCCGGTCGAGCCACCAGCCGTACTCGATCGGCAGCCAGGCATTGGGATCGGATCCTAGCGCCCTGGCGGCGTGATAGACCCAGTTCGGGTCGGCGATGAACTCCCGGGCGAGGGCGACCAGGTCGGCTTTCCCGCTGCGCACGATGTCATCGGCCTGCCGAGGATCCACGATCAGCCCGACGGCGATCGTCGCGATACCGCAGTTCCGCCGGATCCGCTCGGCGTAGGGAACCTGGTAGCCTAGGTGTCTCGCGATCGGCGCGGCTGTTGGCGATCGGATGCCGATGCCGCCGGAGGAACAGTCGAACGCGTCGATTCCGCGCCCCTTGAGGACATCGGCGAGCGCGGACGAATCCTCGAGCGTCCACCCGGACTCGTCGACAGCCGAAACGCGAAAGAAGAGCGGCTTCGACGCCGGCCAGTGCTCGCGAACGGACTCGACCACCTCGGCGGCGAAGCGCATCCGTCGCGCCAGCGTGCCGCCGTACGCGTCGGTGCGGCGGTTGGCCTCCGGCGAGAGGAACTGGTGGATCAGGTAGCCATGGGCGCCATGGATCTCGAGCGCGTCGAAGCCCGCCGCGAGCGCGCGCTTCGCGGCCATCCCCCATGCGCCAATAACGTCCTGGATGTCGGAGAGTGTCAGCGCCCGCGGGACCGGCCATCCGTCGAACGCGGCCACTGCGCTCGGACCGACGACTTCCCAGTGTTCGTCGCCGTCGATCGGGCGCTGTCGATCGAGCGGACCGAAACCCTCCCAAGGGCGTTGAACGCCGGCCTTGCGTCCGGCATGTCCAAGCTGAATACCGGCGATCGCCCCTTGCGCGCGTACGAACTCCGCGATCCGTCGCAACGCCGGAACGTGATCGTCCTTCCAGATTCCGGCATCGCCGACAGAGCTCCTCCCGCGCCGTTCCACCTTCGTCGACTCCATGAAGACGAATCCGGCGCCCGCCATTGCGAACTTCGCGACGTGCGCGAAGTGCCAATCCGATACGAAGCCGTCGCGCGCCCGGTATTGGCTCATCGGCGACACCATGACGCGGTTCCTGGCCGTGGCGTCCCGGAACGCGATCGGCGCGAAGAGACCCGGCTCGCGTTTCACCGGTCGCTGCTTCGGACTCGGGCACCAGGATGCGAGGGGCCGAGCGTGGTTCGCATCGACGACGCGATCCGTGGACGGTGGGTCATGCGGGCACTCACGCGAGGTCGTCGAAGACGTCGTCGCGCAGCAGTCCATAGCGCTTCCAGACGACGTCGATCTTCGCCACCGAGGCGCTCAGCTCGGGAGCAGCCGCTGCATCGGCGAGGAGTCGGCGCACCTGCGCTCGCTCGAGATGTGCCTGCGTATCCCACTCGACGCCGACCGACCAACGCGGCTCGGTCGTCGGCCATTTGGGATGCGATTCGCGCTGCTCCCAGAGTCGGATCGATCGAAGCCCGGCGGCTCCCTTGTGCGCTTCGACGACTCGATCGGCGAACCAGCGCGTTACCGACGAAGCGTCGGCCGTGGTCTCGAGGCGCAAACTCGCAAGGTAGCGTCCGAGCAGCGTGCGGGCTCGCTCCATCTCGCGACCGTTCGCGTCGACGATGCGGACCTGCGTGTAGAGACTGACCGTTCGACCATGCAGCTTCTTCACCGCCGTCTCGAGGAACGGATCGGCCCGGTGGCCGCTGTTGTAGGCGTCGCTCGAGAAGATCGCGGCGTCGGGCACTTCGTAGACGTTCCACAGGATCGGACTCGTCGGCGAGTCGTAGCCGCGCGCACTCCAGAAGCCCGCGGCCATGAGATCCGGCGCGTGCCGCCGCGCGTACCACTCGTGATGCGGCTCGACGTAGTCGGCGGTGATATCGGCACGGATCATGTAGATCAGCGGGGGCTTCACTCGTGGCGTCCTGGCCGTTGCGGAGGGAGTTGCGGAGGGTGTTGCGGAGGGTGTTGCGGAGGGGTGGTCGGACAGTCGACGAGATGAAACCGGTCGTCCTTGCGCGCTGTGAGGACGAAGCCGAGTCTAGGCACGCCGGATGTCACTGTCAACGAACCGTTTCAACGCGAAGTCTCGTCGCATGCGGTCCCGCACTCCCGAACTTCGGGAGGGCGACTCGGACCGATGGCCGCAGCGGACCAGAACGAGAGACGCGTCCGATCGGAGACGCGCCCGTCTTCGGCCGGGACGCTATCGGCGGTTCGCGACTCGACCCGCACGGGTCATCCGGCGCGCAACGTACCGCCGAGGTGTCGAACTCGACGGCGGTGCCGGCGCGCGCGTGACACGGGCACGGGCGACCGGCGCCGGAGTCAACTTCGATCCGGGACGGGGAACGCATCGATCAGCGAGCGTACGTCGGCCAGGCGCTCGAGTTGGCTCGACGTTGCGAGCAGGCGCTCGACGTCAGAGGGTCGCGCGTGCATCCCGTGCTCGAGGCAAGCGCGGAACTTCGCCTCGAAGCCGGCGTCGCTCATCGGCGCCTGCGGGCTTCCGGGCATCGTCTCGCCGAACGACTCGACCCGCGCACCGTCGCGAAGACGCAGCGTCAGGCGCGCCGGCACGATCGCCTGCGGGTCGATCGCCGGGTCTTCGATCGTGCGCACGCGTCGCGCCAGATCGACGACGCGCGGCTCGACGATCGCTTCGGACGTGTACGCGCCGAGGTCGACCTGCCCGTCGGCCAGCGCCCGCGCGACGTTGTACGCCGCGTTGAACTGCGCGTGCACGATCGATCCGCGCTCGGACTCGTAGGCGCCGCCGACGCTCATCCAGTTCACTTTGCCCAGACCGACCTCGACCGAATCGACGTCGTCGGCGCGGATCCCTCGTCGGTGCAGCGCGATCGCGAGGCCGACCGCCGTGTGGTTCGCCCGGCAGCCGGGGTAGGGCTTGAAGCTGTAATTCGCGACTTCCCAGGTCCGCCCCCAGCCGGCGAGCAGACGCTCGGGGTCGCCCTCGCCGCGCTCGTAGAGGGCGTAGAGACCGGCGTTGCCCTCGAGCGTGCGTTCGGTGCTGGTCAGCCCGTCCTTGGCGAGGAACGCGGAGAGCACCGCCGCACGCGCCGCGAATCCGGCGCCCAGGCGCTTCGACAGCACCCCGTCGCGCATGCTCTGCGCCGAGCCGCTCGCCTGGTGGTAGCCCATGCCCAGCGCATGGCCCAGTCCGGTCGCGTCGAGGCCCAGAAGCTTGCCGGCGGCGAGCGCGCCGGCGAGCGTGCCGAACACCATCGTCGGGTGCCAGCCCTTGCCCAGCGCGTCGACGCAGGAGAGCCCCAGTCGTGCGTGGATCTCGGCGCCGATCGCGAGCGCGAAGATGAACTCGCGCCCGCTCACGCCGCCCAGGTCCTCGGCGGTCGCGAGCACGGTGGGCAGGATCACCGCGCTGGTGTGCACTCGCGCGGCGTCGTGCAGGTCGTCGAAGTCGAGCGCGTGCGCCGCTGCCCCGTTGGCGAGTGCCGCGGTCGGCGGCGAATAGCGGCGCCGGCCGACGAGCCCGGTCGCCGAGCCGCCGGATTCCCAGCGGGCGAGTCGGGCGTTGAGCGTGGCGATGCCGGGCGCGCACGCGCCGCCGCCGATCAACCCGATCGCGTCGAAGGCGAGCCGCTTGGCGGCGCCGATCGCCGCCGGCGGCAGGTCGTCGATGCGCAGCGCGTGGACCGCCTCGCACAACCGTCGGCTCAAGCCGGCGCTCATCCGGGCGTCTTCGTCGGGTCGATGCCCAGTTCCGCCAGGATCTGCGCGGTGTGCTCGCCCAGGCCCGGCGTGCGCATCGGCGCCTCGAGCGGGCCGCCGCGGTTGGCGACGGCGAAATGCACCGGCATCGACGGGATCTTCGCCCGGTGGCCGTCGACGGCGACCTCGCGCAACGCCCCGATCGCGCCGATCTGCTCGCTCGCGATCGCTTCGTCGAGCGTGAGCACGCTGGCGTAGGGAATCTTGAGCGCGACCAGCTCGCGTTCCCAGTGCGCCCGTGGGTGCTCGCGGATGCGCCTGGCGATCTCGGCGCGCTCCCACGGATAGTCGATGCCGTGGTCCATCTCGCTGCGGCCCCAGGTTCCCCGCGTCTTCCAGTCGTCGGGAAGCCCGAGCAGCGTGCAGAACGCTTCCCAGAACGCCTTCTCGATCGGGCAGACGAGGATGATCTTGCGGTCGCTGGTCTCGTAGGTCGCGTAGCGGCCGCCGAAGTCGCCGTAGCTGAACCAGCGCTCGCCCAGGTTCGCCCACGTGCCGACATGACGCCAGTTGAACCAGAACGCGGTGCCCAAGAGCGACACGTCGAGACGCTGCGCCTCGCCGGTCGCGTCGCGGCGACGCAGGCCGGCGAGCACGCCGAGCGCGGTGAACACGCCGGCCAGCGGCGCGCCGATCGACTGGTACATCGCGTTGGGCCAGGGGACGCCGTCCTTCCAGTCGATCGGCACGATCCCGGCGTAGGCATCCGGATTGAGTCCGTGCGCCGGGAGGTGGCGCAGCGGCCCTTTCTCGCCGTAGCCGGTCAGATTGCACCAGACGAGGCGCGGGTTCGCCCGGGTCATGGTCTCGAAATCGATGCCGAGTTTCGCCAGGCCCTCCGGCTGCCCGCCGACGATCATCACATCGGTCCAGCGGGCGAGCGCCTCGACGACCGGCTTCCACTCGGGCGCGCGGCTCGCGATCGCGAGGCTGCGGATGCCGGCGTTCATGCTGACGTGGAACAGACCCTCGCCGTGGATGTAGGGCGCGAAGCCGCGCGTCGCGTCGCCGGTCTTGGGGTTCTCGACTTTGATGATGTCGGCGCCGAGGTCGCACAGGAGCCGCGAGGCCATCGGGCCGGGCATGTAACGGGTGAAGTCGACGACCCGGAACGATCCGGGCCGGGGCGGCCGATTTTCAGAATCGTGAAGGACTGTCATAATGCGGAACATGGTAGCCGCGACCACGCTCTACGACAAGCTGTGGAACGCGCACGTGGTCGCGCAGGAACCGGGGCATCCGGCGGTCGTCTACGTCGATCTGCACCTGATGCACGACGGCACCTACCGGCGCGCGTTCGAGACGCTCGACGAGCGCGGACTCGCGGTCGCTCGGCCGGACGCCTGCGTCGCGATGACCGACCACTGCGTGCCGACGCTGCGGACCGGTCCGATGCCGCCGATCGTCACCGGCCTCGCCGCCGCGTGCGCGAAACACCGCATCCTCTGCTTCGGTCCGGACGACGCGCGCCAGGGGATCGTCCATGTCGTCGGACCGGAGTTCGGGCTGACGCGGCCCGGGCGCACGGTGATCTGCGCCGACAGCCACACGACGACCCACGGGGCGCTCGGCGCGCTCGCGTTCGTCGTCGGCACGACGCAGCTCCTGCACGCGCTCGCCACGCAGTGCGTGTTGCAGCGGCGGGTGCGCACGATGAGCGTCGTCATCGACGGCGTGCCCGGACGCGGCGTGACCGCGAAGGACATCGTGCTCGAGCTGATCCGCCGCGAAGGGGTCGCCGCCGGCGCCGGTTACGCGGTGGAGTACTCCGGCCGCGCGGTGCGCTCGATGAGCATCGACGAGCGGCTGACACTGTGCAACATGAGCGCCGAGCTGGGCGCGCGCCACGCGCTGGTCGCGCCCGACGACACGACGTTCGCCTACCTGCACGGGCGTCCGTTCTCGCCCGAGGACGCCGCCTGGGACGCCGCGGTCGCGCGCTGGCGGACGCTGAAATCCGACGACGACGCGGCCTTCGACCACCGGATCGGCCTCGACGCCGGCGGCGTCGAGCCGATGGTGACTTTCGGCACGACGCCGGCGATGGCGATCCCGGTGACCGGGCGGGTCCCGGAGCCGGCGGGCATCGACGACCCGGCGCAGCGCGAGGCGGTCCGCGCGGCGCTCGCCTACACCGGGTTCACGCCCGGGCTCGCGGCGAACCGGATCCCGGTCGACGAAGTCTTCATCGGATCGTGCACGAACTCGCGCATCGACGACCTGCGCGGCGCCGCGTCGATCCTGCGCGGGCGGCGGGTCGCCGGCGGCGTCCGTCTGCTCGTCGTGCCCGGCTCGCAGTCGGTGCGCCGAGACGCCGAGGCGGAAGGCCTCGACCGGGTGTTCCGCGACGCCGGCGGACAGTGGGGGCGGCCCGGTTGTTCGCTGTGCGTCGCGATGAACGACGAGCCGGCCGGCGCCGGACACACGGTGGCGAGCACCAGCAACCGCAATTTCCGCGACCGGCAGGGTCCCGGCGCGCGGACCCTGCTGATGAGCCCGCTGACCGCGGCGGCGAGCGCGCTCGAAGGGCGCGTCGCCGATCCGCGCCCCTACCTGCGGACCTAGGCGGATGCGGCCTTTCACCACGTTGCGATCGCGAGTCGTCGCGCTCACCGCCGACGACATCGACACCGACCAGATCATTCCGGCCGACCTGGTCAACGTGGTCGGCGCCGAGGCGCTCGCCGCCGCCGCGTTCGGCCGGCACCGCCGCAACGACCCGTCGTTCGTGATGAACCGGCCCGATCGGCAGGGCCGCTCGATCCTGTTCGTCGGCCGCAACTTTGGCTGCGGCAGCTCGCGCGAGGCCGCGGTCTGGGCGCTGCGCGCCTGGGGCGTCCGGGCGATCGTCGGCGTGTCGTTCAACGCGACGTTCCTGAACAACTGCCTGCAGAACGCCGTGGTCCCGTTGACCGTCGACCCGGCGACGCACGCCGACCTGAGCTCGCGACTCGCGGTGGGGGCCGATCCGCCCTTCGTCGTCGACCTGCCGGCCGGCCGCGTCGTCGTCGAGGGGACCGGCGTCGAATTCCCGGCCGCGATCGAAGCGTTCGCCCGCGACCTCCTGATCCGCGGTCAGGACGAGCTCGGCTACCTGCTCGACCGCCGCGATCGCATCGCCGCCTACGAACGCGACAACGGAGACCGACCGTGATACCCGGCTGCACGATCACCCGCGTCGAGACCATCCCGCTCGCCGTGCCGTTCCGCGTGCCGTTCAAGATCGCCAGCGGCGGCGCGCGACCGGTGGGCGAGAACCTGATCGTGCGCCTGCATACGTCGGAGGGCGTCACCGGCCTGGGCGAGACGCAGGCCTGGCGCCGCCAGGGGAGCGTCGAGACCTTCGCGAGCCTCAAGGCCGCGATCGACGATCATCTGGCGCCCCGTGTCGTCGGTCGCTCGCCGTTCCGGCTCGCCGAGATCGCCCGGGCGATGGACGAGGCGCTCTATCCGTCGCTCTACGCCAAGGCCGGCATCCTCGACGCGATCCACGACCTGCAGGGCAAGCTCCTGGGCGTGCCGGTCTACGCGCTGCTGGGCGGCAAGGTGCGCGATCGGGTCGGCGCCTGCGCGGTGCTGCCGATCAAGGACTCGCTCGCCGAGACGCTCGAGGGCGCCGAGGCGTTCCGCCGGCGCGGCTTCCGCAGCTTCACGGTGAAGGTCGGCGTCGATCCGGCGGCCGAGGTCGAGCTCGTGCGCGCGGTGCGCGACCGCTTCCCCGACGCGATCCTGCGCGTCGACGCCAACGCGAGCATGGACTTCGACGGCGCGCTCGCGCTCCTGCGCAAGCTCGCGCCCTGCGATCTGGACGCGGCCGAACAGATGGTGCCGATGTGGGACCTGGACGGCATGGCCGAGCTCGGCCGCCAGACCGGCATCCCGATGATGGCCGACGAGAGCGTCTGTACGACGCACGATCTGATGGACGTGATCAAGCGGCGCGCCGCCGGCGTCGTGCAGACCAAGGTCGCCAAGAACGGCGGCATCTGGCACATGCAGCGGCTGTGGACGCTCGCGCAGGCCGCCGACCTCAGGATCTACCCGGGCAACCACCCGTGCACGAGCATCGCGTCGGCGTCGGTCGCCCACCTCGCCGCCGCCTGGCCGGGTCCGCTGCTCGACGGCGCCTGGGCGGTCGGGATCACCGGCGCGTTCGCCGCCGATGTCGTGCGCGAACCGCTGGTGGTGGCCGACGGCGCGGTCGAGGTTCCGGACCGGCCGGGCCTGGGCGTCGAGCTCGACGACGACGCGATCGCCTCGATGCGGATCGACCGGTGAGCGCGAAAGTCCGCCAGCGCACGACAGCCGCCAAGGCGGTCGCCAGGCCGGAAGGCGCGCGCACCGTCGGCCGCGTCCTGCGCGCCCTCGAGCTGCTGGCGGGCCAGAGCGAGCCCGCCCGACTGACCGAGATCGCCCAGGCGCTCGACGTGCCGACCAGTTCGGCGCACGCGCTGCTGCACCAGCTGATTCGTCACGACTACGCTCGCGTCGTCTTGCCCGAGCGACGCTACGCTCCCGGTTCAGGCCTCGCGCTGCTCGGCAGCCGCATCCACGCCGGATTGCGGATCGTCGAGGTCGCGCGACCGGTCCTGCGCGAGATCGCGGCGTCGACCGGCGAGAACGTCTACCTCGGCATCCGCCACTCGAAGGGCATCGCCTACGCCGACGCGGTCGAGGCCGAGTCGGGCGTGATGGCGCGCTTTCCGATGGGTTCGCTGCGGCCGCTGCACGCGACGAGTCCGGGCAAGGTCTTCCTGGCGTTCCACGTTCCCCGCGACCGGATCGACGAGGTCCTCGGCAAGGGGCCGCTGCCCGCGTACACGAAGCACACGACGACCGATCGGGCGGCGCTCGTCCGCGAGCTCGACCAGACGCGAGCGCGCGGCTACGCGCTCAACGAGGAGGAGGCGGTCGACGGCGCCTTCGGCATCTCGACGCCGATCTTCGGGGCCGACCGCTCGCTCGCCGGCTCGCTGACGATCGGCGTGCCGGGCCAGCGCTACCGCAGCCGTCGGGACGCGATCGTCCGGCAGGCGCTGGCCAGCGCGGTCGCGATCTCGCGCGGACTGGGCCAGTCCGACTGGGACGGCATCGTCCGCTCGTTCACGAAGCCCGATTCGCCGCGCTGAAGCGGTCGACGACGAGGCCCGCCGCCTCGCGGTCCCACATCGAGCGGTAGCCGTCGCGCGCGCGATCGCGCAGCACGTGCTTGGCGATTTTCTGCGACGGCGTCTTCGGCAGGTCGTCGACGAAGGCGACGTAGCGCGGGACCATGTAGTAGGCCATCGTCCGGACCGCGTACTCGACGACCGCCCGCTCGGTCAGCGTGTCGTCGGCGCGCACGATGTAGACGGCGACCTCGTCCTCGCCCAGCTCCGCCGGGACCGGAACGGCCGCCGCCTCGACGATCGCCTCGTGCCCCTTGAGCAGCG
>CAZQTL010000070.1:0-8106 GCA_964595975.1 uncultured Thermoanaerobaculia bacterium
TCATGGCACGCTCGCCGACCAGAAACCGGTGGTCTGCAGCTCGAAGCCGTCGCTGAACAGGGAGCCGTAGAGGACGAGCTCGTCGCCGACGTCGGCGAGGCCCCCGACGTCGGAGTAGGGCGCGCCGACCACGAGGTCGGAGTGCCCGTCGCCGTTCCAGTCGCCGGTCGCCAGCGCCTGCGCGAACGAGCGGTCGGCCTGACCTGCCGGCCCCGGGAAGCCCTCGCGACCGCGCGCGATGGCGCGCAGGCGGGCCGCGGTGAGTCCCGCGGGCGAGCCCATGATCACCGACGCCGTGCCCTCCCGCGTCCCGGCGACGACATCGCCCGGCGCGCCCATCGCCAGGTCGTCGCGTCCGTCGCCGTCGAAGTCGCCGACGCCGAGCGCGAAGCCGAACCAGTCGCCGGCCTGGGTGGTGCCGAAGCCGAAGATGTTGTTCTGCAGCCAGAACTGCAGCACCGGCGGACCATTCCGGAACAGGGCCACGGTCACCTGCCCGGCGTCGGCGACGGCCGCCCCGTCGAAGTCCTCGAACGGCTGGCCGATCGCGAGATCGGCGAACAGGTTGCCGTCGAAATCGCCCGTGGCGAGCGTCGAGCCGAATTGATCGCCGGCCTCCGGCACGCCGCCGAAGTTCGACTCGGTATAGAAGACAGCCGAGCTCCAGGAAGCGGAGCTCCCGTCCAGGATGAGGATCTGACCCCTGCCGAGGGTCGGCAGGCAGCCGTCGCCGTTGTTCTCGCCGGGGGCGCCGACGATCAGGTCCTCCTGTCCGTCGCTGTAGAGGTCGCCGATGGCGAGCGCGGCGCCAAACCGGTCGCCGCAAGTGGGCTCCTGCGACGCGCCGCCGAAGATGTCTTCGTTGACCGACCGCGCCGTCGAGGGGTCGAGGCCGTCTTCGGATCCGAGGATCACAGCGACCGTACCGGCCGAGAATTCGTCGCCGAAGACGCTCTCGAACGTCTCGTCCGGTACCCCGATGGCGAGATCGTCGAAGCCGTCGCCGTTGACGTCGCCGCAGGCGACGGCGAAACCGAAGTGGTCCGCCTCTTCGGCATCGCCGGGAATGCCGGCGGTGTTCTGCGTGAAGTATTGCCCAGGAAGCGCGCCGATTCCGTTCACGGCGCCGAAGTAGACCGCCACCCCGCCGGCCTGCCCCGCGCCGTCGACCCTATCGTGCGGCACTCCGACCGCGAGGTCGTCGAAGGCGTCGCCGTCGAAGTTGCAGGCGGCGAGCGCCCAGCCGAACTGGTCGCCGTTCTCGGCCGGATTCGGACTGCCGCCGGTGATCTCGGAGAGCACAGTCTGCGCCAATCCGCTCGCGAGGCCGGCGCCCGGAGCGCCGTAGCGGAGGATGACGATGCCGCTGTCGGGCCGCGCACCGCCCAGGTTGTCGTCGTCCGGAATGCTGGTCGCGAGGTCGTCGGCGCCGTCACCGTTGAAGTCGCCGGCGGCCAGCGCGGCCGCGAAGTGATCCCCCGCTTCAGGGACGTAGAAGATGAGGTTCTCGTTTCCCCGCACCGTCGAGCCTACGGTCGAGAGTCCGACGGCACCGTACTGAGCCGACGCCGTCTGCGGCGGCAGCGCGATCGTCAGCAGCGCCAGCCCTGCGAAGCGAATCCACGAAACGATCGGACCTAGCCTTTCTGGCACTCCTCGCAACGTCTCCTCCTCGCCGAACGCGGCTCACGGGTCTGGCCCGCGGTGTGAGCGGCGGATCGCCGCTCACACCTGGAAGCGGCAGCGAACGGAGAAACCCGACAGGGAGACCTAGAGAGAACTGTCGCGCAAGGTACGGTGCAGGTAGATTCGCGCCTTCGCCCAGTGGCGCTGCACGGTGCGCTCGGTCACCCCCTGCAGCGCGGCGATCTCGGCGAAGGAGAAGCCGCAGAAGTACTTGAGGTCAACCACCTGGGCGAGCGCGGGCTCGAGCGTCGCGAGTTCGTCGAGCCCCGCGCCGAGGCGCTCGAGGTCGAAGTCGGCGCCGGCCGGCTCAAGCGCGTCGAGCTCGAGCCCGGAGATCTCGAGCGCCCCTCCCCGCTTGTGCGTGCGCCGGGCACGGGCGTGATCGATGATCAGACTGCGCATCACCCGCGCGGCGTAGGCCATGAAGTGCGCGCGGTCGGGAAAGGCCGCGCCCTCGCGCTGCGACATGTCGAGGTAGGCCTCGTGCAGCAGGCTGGAGGCTCCCAGGCTCACTCCGAGGTGGTTGTCGAGCTGGCGGCGAGCCAGGCGGCGGAGCTCGGTGTAGAGCGTGGCGAACAGGGACTCGACGGCGAGACGCTCGCCGTCGCCGTCCGGAGGCCTGTTCTCACCGGCACTCGCGGGCGATGCGGATTCCGCAGACACCCGGCGATCCTACGCAGCCGGCGGTGGACCGGCAACGAACTCCAGGCAGGTAGGGGCCCGACGAAAGTTATACTTGACATATCAACTATTCACTAATAATCTTTCACTGCGATGGCCGACAGCAAGATCCAGAGAGAGCTCCGCCAGACGAGACCGTTCGCGGCGGAGTTCCAGGAGGCCGGGGTCGCGCTCCTGCGCACCAGCGACCAGTTGCAGCGCCGGCTCGCGGCGGCCGTCGAGCCGCACGGTCTGACCGTCCAGCAGTACAACGTCCTTCGCATCCTGCGCGGGGCGCATCCCGAGGCGGTACCGACGCTCGAGATCGCCACCCGGATGATCGAACAGGCGCCAGGCATCACCCGGCTGCTCGATCGCCTGGAAGCGAAGAAGCTGATCGAGCGCGTGCGGTGCAGCAAGGACCGGCGGCGGGTGCTCTGTACCATCGCTCCCGCCGGACTCGCCCTGCTCGCGGAGCTCGACCGGCCGATGTTCGAAACCGAGCGCGACTGCTTCGCCTCGCTCTCGGGAGAGCAGATACGCAGCCTCATCCAGCTTCTCGACGACTTGCGCGAGGGGCTCTACAGCAGCAACCAACTCGAGCCGGAAACGAAAGAGGAGAATTCCAAGTGAAGAAGCCGTCCGCAGCACGCTCAGCCGTTGTCGCCCTCGTTGCCCTCGTCGCCTTCGCCTTCGCTCCCGCCGCCCGGGCCGCGAACACTTTCACCGCCGACAAGGCCCACACCAGCGTCGGTTTCTCCGTCCGCCACATGATGTCGCAGGTGCGCGGCTCGTTCGGCGATTTCAGCATGACGATCGTCAAGGACGACGCCAACCCGGCCGGTTCGTCGGTCGATTTCAAGATCCAGGCGGCCTCGGTGACGACGGCCAACGAGATGCGCGACAAGCACCTGCGCAGCGAGGACTTCTTCTTCGTCGAGAAGTTCCCGGAGATCACCTTCAAGAGCACCAAGATCGAGAAGGTCTCGGACACCGAGTACCGGGCGACCGGCGAGTTCACCATGCGCGGCGTGACCAAAGTCCTGACGCTGCCGGTGACCTACCTCGGTGAGATGAAGGGTATGGACGGCAAGTCCCTCATCGGCTTTTCCGTGACCACCAAGCTCGATCGCAAGGAGTTCGGCTTCAACTGGAACAAGGCCCTCGACAACGGCGGCCTGCTGCTCTCCGACGAGGTCACGATCGAGATCAACATCGAGGCCAAGCAGAGTTCCTGACGGTCTTCCGCCTCCCCTGCTAGCATTTCGGCGCCGGACTGCAACATGGTCCGGCGCCTTTTCGTATGCAGGTCATTCCAGGAGCCATCATGATGCGAGCTCTCCGCACCGCCGCCCTGTTGTTCTCCGTCGCCGCAGCGACCTTTGCCGCCAAACCCGCAAAAGAAGAGCCCAAGAAGGACGAGGGGCCGCTGTCGAGCGCAACCTTCGCCGGCCTGGCGCTGCGATCCATCGGCCCCGCGCTCACGTCCGGGCGGATCGCCGACCTCGCGGTCGACCCGACCGACGCCAAGGTCTGGTGGGTCGCCGCCGCTTCCGGCGGCGTGTGGAAGACGACCAACTCCGGCACCACCTGGACGCCGGTCTTCGACGGCGAAGGCTCCTACTCCATCGGCGCCATCGCCATCGACCCGAAGAACCCGAACGTCGTCTGGGTCGGCACCGGCGAGAACAACAACCAGCGCAGCGTCGCCTATGGCGACGGCGTTTACCGCACTCTCGACGGCGGCAAGTCGTGGAAGAAGATGGGGCTCGAGAAGTCCGAGCACATCGGGCGGATCCTGATCGACCCGCGCGACTCGCGCGTCGTCTGGGTGGCGGCGCAGGGTCCGCTGTGGAGCGGCGGCGGCGAGCGTGGCGTCTACAAGAGCAGCGACTTCGGCGAGACCTGGACGCAGGCGCTGAAGATCAGCGACGACACCGGAGTGACCGACGTCCTGCTCGACCCGCGCGACCCCGACACCGTCTACGCCGCCGCGCACCAGCGTCGCCGCCACGTCTGGACGCTGATCGAAGGCGGACCGGAGTCGGCGCTGCACAAGACGGTGGACGGCGGCAAGACCTGGCGCAAGCTCGAGTCGGGCCTGCCCAAGGGGGACATCGGACGCATCGGTCTCGCGCTCTCGCCGCAGAATCCGGACGTCGTCTACGCGATCGTCGAAGCCGAAGCCGACCAGGGCGGCTTCTTCCGCTCCACCGATCGCGGCGAGAGCTGGGAGAAGCGCTCGCCGCACGTGACCAGCGGCAACTACTACACCGAGCTCTTCGCCGATCCGCACCAGTTCGACCGGGTCTATTCGATGGACACCTTCCTCCAGGTCTCCGACGACGGCGGCAAGAGCTTCCGCGGCCTGGGAGAGAAGTCGAAGCACGTCGACAACCACGTGATCTGGGTCGACCCGAAGGACGCCGACCACTATCTCGTCGGCTGCGACGGCGGTCTCTACGAGAGCTTTGACCGCGCCGCCACCTGGAGATTCTTCGAGAACCTGCCGATCACCCAGTTCTACCGCGTCGGAGTGGACAACGCGCAGCCGTTCTACAACGTCTGCGGCGGCACGCAGGACAACTTCTCGCTCTGCGGCCCTTCGCGCACGGCGCGCTTCCAGGGGCCGGCGAACGAGGACTGGGAGGTCGCGCAGGGCGGTGACGGCTTCTGGACGGTCACCGATCCGACCGATCCGAACATCGTCTATGCCGAAGCTCAGCACGGCGCGCTCACCCGCTTCGACCGCAGGAGCGGAGAGAACCTCGACATCCAGCCGCAGCCTGCAGCCGGCGAGCCGCCGCTGCGCTGGAACTGGGATTCGCCGCTGGTGCTGTCGCCGCACTCGCCGACCCGTCTCTACTTCGCCGCCAACCGTCTCTTCCGCAGCGACGACCGGGGCGACAGCTGGCGGGCCGTTTCGCCCGACCTCTCCCGGCAGCTGGACCGCAACCAGCTCAAGGTGATGGGCCGGATCCAGCGCCCGGAAGCGGTGGCCAAGAACGCCTCGACGTCGATCTACGGCAACATCGTCTCGCTCGCCGAGTCGCCGCTCGCCGAGGGGCTGCTCTATGTCGGCACCGACGACGGCCTGATCCAGGTTTCCGAAGACGGCGGCGCCACCTGGCGCCGCGGCGAGAGCTTTCCGGGGGTGCCCGACCGCACCTATGTCTCGCGCCTGGTGGCCTCGCGGCACGACGCCGCGACCGTCTATGCCGCTTTCGACAACCACAAGATGGGCGACTTCAAGCCCTACGTCCTGAAGAGCGGCGACCGCGGGCGGACCTGGGCCTCGATCGCTGGCGACCTGCCGGCGCGCGGCACGGTCTACGCCGTCGTCGAAGACCCCAAAGACCGCAACCTCCTCTTCGCCGGCACGGAATTCGGCCTCTTCTTCACTCCCGACGGCGGCAAGAAGTGGATTCAGCTGAAGGGCGGGCTGCCGACCATCCAGGTGCGCGATCTCGCCGTGCAGGAGCGCGAGGACGACCTCGTGCTCGCGACCTTCGGCCGCGGCTTCTACATTCTCGACGATCTCCAGGCGCTGCGCGGCCTCGATGCCGCGAAGCTCGAAGCCGAAGCGATCCTCTTCCCCGCCGGCAAGGCACAGCTCTTCGTCCCCGGCTCGCGCATCGGCGATCGCGAGCGTGGCTTCCTCGGCGAAACCTACTTCACCGCCGCCAACCCGCCCTTCGGGGCCACCTTCACCTGGTACCTCAAGGATGCTCCGAAGACCATGAAGGAGACGCGCGCCGAGGCCGAGAAGAAGGCCCTAGAAGAGAAGCGCGACATCGCCTACCCGAGTCTCGAAACGCTGCGGGCCGAAACCGAGGAGGAGGCTGCCGTCGTCGCGCTCACCGTCGTCGACGACCAGGGAGCGACGGTGCGACGCCTGGAGACCAAGCCAGCCAAGGGGATGCAGCGCCTGACCTGGGACCTGCGCTATCCGGCGGCCGACCCGGCAGCCAAGGTCGTCACCACGGCGCCCTTCTCCGCTCCGGCGCAGGGTCCGCTCGCGGCTCCCGGCCGTTACCGCGCCCTGCTCGAACGGACCGCTGCCGGGACGACGAAGCTCCTCGGCGAGGTCGAGTTCGAGGTCGAACCTCTCGCCCTCGCCACCCTGCCGGCGAAGGACCGCGCGGCGGTGCTCGCCTGGCAACGCAAGACCGCCCGCCTGCAGCGCGCCGTGCTCGGCGCCGAGCGTCTGGCGGGTGAGCTCGAGGAGCGGCTCGCGCTGCTGCGCATCGCCGTCGACGCGCCACAGGCCGGCGGAGTGCCGGCGGCGCGGAATCCGGAGCTCGACGGGCGGCTGCGCGCGCTCGAGCTCGAACTGAAGAGGATCTCGATCGCCCTCTCCGGGGACAGCTTCCTGCGCGCGCGCAACGAGGCCGACCTGCCGTCGATCTCCGAACGCGTCCAGAATGTCGTCTATTCGAGCTGGTCGTCCACCGCCGAACCCACCCGGACGCAGCGCGACGCCTACACCATCGCCGGCGAGGCCTTCAGCCGCGAGCTCGCCCGCCTGAAGAAGTTCGTCGAAGTCGACCTCGCCGCGGTCGAGCAGGAGCTGGAGCGTGCGGGCGCGCCCTGGACACCGGGGCGGCTCCCGGTCTGGCAACCCGAAGACTGAGGAGGACGCTTGTCCGCCGAGAGCCCACCGCTCCGCCGCCGCACCTTCGCCTGGCACGACCCGGCCGGGATTCGCGCCCTGGCGCGCGGCAGGAGCGGTCTCGAGTTTCTGCGCGCCATGCTGGCGGGGGAGATCCCCCCGCCGCCGGTGGCGGATCTCGTCGGCATGCACATCGAGCTCGCCGAACCGGGGCGGGTCGTGTTCGGGCTCGAGCCGGCGGAGTACCACCTCAACCCCAACGGCGTCCTGCACGGCGGTATCGCTGCCCTGATCTGCGATACGGCCTGCGGCTGCGCGGTGACCACCGAGCTGCCTCCGGGCGAGACCTGCGCGACGCTCGAGATCAAGGTCAACTACCTGCGACCCGTGGGCGCGCACACCGGGCGCCTGGTCTGCACGGGTACCGTGCTTCACCTCGGCCGGCGTTCGGCGCTCTCCGAGGCGAGCCTCGTCGACCCGCGGGGCAAGCTCGTCGCCCACGCCACCTCGACCCTGATGACCTTCCCGCCGGAGGACCCCCACGGCCGCCCGGTCGACTGAGCAGCGCGCGCAGTAGAATCGGACCGTGAAAGCGGTACAGGGGTCTCGAGAGGATCGGACATGAGCGAAGAGCTGCAGCACGTCGACGAATCCGTTCTCACTTCGCTCCTCGACCTGCGGCGCGAACGCGACGCCCTGAGGCAGCGCCTGGCGCGCATGCAGGAGGCGGCCGCGGAGGTCTCGGAGAAGGTGCTGGCCCGCGTCCGGAGCGACTACGAGGCGCGCATCGCCGCGCTCGAAGACCGTGCGACACCGCTCAAGGACACCGCCCGCGGCACCTACGGCAAGCTCCTGCCGCTGCTCGACCGGGCGCGCGAGGCCTGCGAGGCGGCGCGCCTCGACCTGGAGGAGATCGAGCTCCGGCACAAGCTCGGCGAATTCGACGACAGCGAGCATCGCCAGAGGGCCGATCGGGCGGCTGAGAACCTGCGCGCCGCCGAGGAGCGGAGGACCGCGCTGGCCGAGGTGGTCGCCCGGTTCGAGAGTGCCTTCGACTCCTCCGCCGAGCTCGCTCCGGCGACGACCTCGCAAGTCGACCTGCCGGCGAGCGCCGCCGGCCCCGCTTCGACGGCCAGGCCGGCGACGCC
>CAZQTL010000070.1:8116-18095 GCA_964595975.1 uncultured Thermoanaerobaculia bacterium
GCGTTCGCGTATATAAAACGGCTATTTGCCTCGCTTTTTTTCGGCCCCTCCGCCCCCGCGGCCCCGCTGCCCGGGCCGGCCGGGCGCCGCCGCGGCCGCCACCGGAGGACGACGGCACGCTGATGCTGCCCCCCGAGCCGCCGCCGGCGCCCGAACCGCCACCGCCTCCGGCGCTCTCGCCGGAGCCGCCGCGATGGGATCCCTCGGCCGCGTGGGGCCGGTCGAATCCGGCCCCGGCCGCCGCCGAGGAGCCCTGGAAGGCCGCGGCCTCGCCGCTCGACGATATCTATGCGACTCCTGCTCCGGCAGCCCCGGCGGTCGACGCGTCGCCCGAGCCCGAACCGGAGGCGCCGACGAGCGGCCTCCCGGCCCAACCGGCGGTCCCCGCGGGGCCGCGTGCCCGCCTGGAGGCGCTCGACGGAGACCTCGAGCCGCAACCGCACTTCCTGGAACCGCTGACCTTCGTCGGCCGTACGCCGGAGAATCAGATCCGGATCTACAAACCGGCCGTGTCGCGCCGGCACGCGCAGATCACCGAGACCGAGGGCGGCTGGCTGCTGCGCGACCTCTCCTCCGAGAACGGGACCTACGTCAACGGCCAGCGCGTCACCGAACGCCTCCTCGCCGACGGCGACCGCGTGCAGTTCGGCACCTCGCGATTCGTGCTGCGACTCCATTCCTGAGGCCAGCGGGCGATTGTCCCCCGGAGAGGCCGCCGTGCTCTTCGCCGCCGCCGTGGCGGCCGGAGGCATGAATGCGCTGGCTGGCGGCGGGACGATTCTCACCTTTCCCGTCCTGCTGCTCCTCGGCGAGTCGGCGATCACCGCCAACGCGACCTCGACCGTCGCGCTGATGCCCGGAGCGGCGGCGAGTCTCTTCGGCTATCGCCGCGAGGTCCGCACCCACCGGCGGTGGCTCTCGACCCTGTTCGTTCCGAGCCTGCTCGGCGGCGCCGCCGGCTCGCTCCTCCTCCTGTGGACCCCGGAGAAGATCTTCGCCCGCCTGGCGCCGGCGCTGATCCTGTTCGCGACGCTGCTCTTCTTCCTGCAGTCTCTCGCCCGCTTCCGCGGACGGTTCACCACGCCGCACGCCGTTCAGGCGGCGGCGGGCGTTCCCGGCGCCGGCACGCGCTCGCTGGCCGTCGCCTGGATCGCCCAGCTCGCCGTGGCGATCTACGGCGGCTACTTTGGCGCCGGAATCGGCATCCTGATGCTGGTCGTGCTGGGCTCCCTCGGTCTCGAGAATATCCACGCCATGAACGGCCTCAAGAACTTCTTCGGCATGTGCATCAACGGCGTCGCCTCGGCGGTGTTCATCCTCTCCGGCCGTGTGGACTGGCCCGCGGCGCTGGTGATGCTCTGCGGCGCCGTCCTCGGCGGCTTCGCCGGCGCCAACCTGGGCCGCTATATCGGCCAGGCGAAGGCCCGCGGCGCCGTCATCGTGATCGGCGTCGCGCTGGCGATCGTTCTCTGGTGGCAGCAGAGCTGAGCGCAGGCTGGAATAAGCCCGTCGACCACCGGGTTTTGTCTGCCATCGACGGGAGATTCCGCAAGCTCGCGGCCTCGCCGTCGCAGGAGACTCGATGAACGAACAATTGATGATCCCCGTCCTGCCGTTGCGCGACGCCGTCCTCTTCCCGGGCATCGCGCTGCCGATCGGCGCCGGACGCCCCAGCACCCTGCGCGCGATCGAGGCTGCGCTCCGCGCCTCGGATCCGCTGGTGCTGGCCGTGGCGCAGCGGCAGAACGTCGACGATGTGAATCCGGAAGGGCTCTACAGCGTCGGGACGATCGCCCGCCTGGGCCAGGTGCAGCGCAGCCTCTCCGGCATGCAGCTGGTGCTGCACGGCGAACGCCGCGGCGTCGCCCTGCGCTACCAGGAGCGCGACGGCTATTACGTCGCGACGACGATCACCGCCAGTGACCAGCAGCCGACCGACCCGGGAAACGCGGCGTTCGTCGCGCTCTTCCGCGAGGCGCGCGAGCGCTCGATCGAGCTCGCCAAGCGAGCCGGGCTGCCCGAGGAGCTGGTGCAGCAGGTGATCTCGATCGCCGCCGAGCCGTCGCGCTTTGCCGACCTTGTCTCGGCCTACGTCGAGCTGCCGACCGCCGAGCGCCAGAAGCTCCTCGAGCTCCTCTCGGTCGAGGAACGGCTGCGTTCGGTGCTCATCCAGGTGCAGCGCCAGCTCACCGTCCTCGACACCCAGGAGGAGATCAAGACCAAGGTGCGGGAAGAGCTCGGCGACCGCCAGCGCGAGATGGTGCTGCGCGAGCAGATGAAGGCGATCCAGAAGGAGCTCGGCGACAGCGACGAGTCGAGCGATCTCGACGAGCTCGTCGAGCGCCTGGCGAAGCTCGAGCTCACGCCCGAAGTCCGCAAGGAGGTCGACCGCGAGGTCGGGCGCCTGCGCCGCATCGGCCGCGAGTCGATGGAGACCCAGGTCATCCGCACCTTCCTCGAGACCGTCGCCGAGCTGCCGTGGAGCGCGCGCAGCGAGGAGAAGCTCGACGTCCAGGAGGCGGCCCGCATCCTCGAGCAGGACCACTACGGCCTGAAGGACGTCAAGGACCGCGTCCTCGAGTTCCTCGCCGTGCGGCAGCTGCGTCTCGAGAACCAGCAGCGAGAAAAGGAAAAAGAAAAAGCTTCGATAAAGGAAGATGCCGAATTCGACGCTGGTGACCTCAGCTCGACGCCCGCTTTGTCTTCAGCAGCATCCACCACGGATGCTGGCAGCGAGCGGGCTCAGAGCACCGCAGGGAGCGAGATGGGAGGAGAGGGGCCCACGAGCGACCGAGGAGCGCAGGAGCCCGCTCGCGCACGCGAGGATGCTCCAAAGGCCGCCGACTCGCACGCCAAGAGCGAGAAGAGCGACGAGGCGAACAAGAAGGGAAAGAAGAAGGACAAGGAGAAGCAGTCCAAGGGCCCGATCGTCCTCTTCCTCGGCCCCCCCGGCGTCGGCAAGACCTCCGTGGCGCAGTCGATCGCCCGCGCCATGGGACGCGAGTACGTCCGCATCTCGCTGGGCGGTGCGCGCGACGAGGCCGACATCCGCGGCCATCGCCGTACCTACGTCGGCGCGATGCCCGGCCGCATCCTCCAGGGGATGAAGCAGGCCGGCACCAAGAACCCGGTCTTCCTGCTCGACGAGATCGACAAGCTCGGCGTCTCCTACCAGGGCGACCCGGCCTCGGCGCTGCTCGAAGTGCTCGACCCGGCGCAGAACGACAGCTTCACGGATCACTACCTCGGCGTGCCGTTCGATCTCTCGGAGGTGTTGTTCATCTGCACCGCGAACTACTCGCAGAACATCCCGGGGCCGCTGCTCGATCGCATGGAAACGGTCGAGTTCTCCGGCTACACCGAGTCGGAGAAGGCGGAGATCTCCCGCCGCTACCTTCTGCCTCGCCAGCTCGAAGAGAACGGCCTCGCCCCCGGGCAGCTCACCATCTCGGACGGGGCGCTGGCCGAGCTGGTCTCCAACTACACCCATGAGGCCGGCGTTCGCCAGCTCGAGCGCGAGCTCGGCAAGATGTCGCGCAAGGTTGCGCGCAAGATCGCGGCCAAGGAGTTCGAGCGCATCGAGATCGGCAAGGCCGAGGTCCGCGACCTGCTCGGCCGGCCGCGGGTCCATCCCGAGCGCGCCTCGCGGCAGGACCAGATCGGCGTCGCCACGGGCATGTTCTACACCCCCGTGGGCGGCGACATCCTGTTCGTCGAGGCGCAGACGATGAAGGGCAAGGGCGACCTCGTTCTCACCGGCCAGCTGGGCGATGTCATGAAGGAGTCGGCCCGCGCGGCCTGGAGTTACGCCCGCGCGCACGCCGCCTATCTGGGCATCCGCGAAGAGGCGTTCGAGCGCGACCTGCATATTCACGTGCCGGCCGGCGCGATTCCCAAGGACGGGCCCTCCGCCGGCGTCACCATGGCTTCGGCGGTCGTCTCGGTGCTGTCCGGCCGGCCGGTGCGGCACGACCTCGCGATGACCGGCGAGATCACCCTCTCGGGTCGCGTCCTGCCGATCGGCGGCCTGAAGGAGAAGATCCTGGGCGCCGTGCGCGCCGGGATCACCGAGATCCTCCTGCCCAAGGACAACGAGGCCGACCTCGAAGACCTGCCGGCGGAAGTGCGCGAGCGCATCCGCGTCCATCCGGTCGAAGAGCTCGGACAGGTGCTGGCGATCGCCCTGCGCGGAGCCAGCCTGCGCGAAGGCCGTCTGCATTTCCAGGAAGAGACCGCCGCGATCACCGGCCTGCCGCCGGCGATCACCGGCGAGCTGCGTCACTGAGCTAGTCGGCGACCGGAGGCACCGCCGGCGGAAGGAGTCGGCTCTGGACGAGAAAGTCGCACATCTCGTTCCAGAGCTCCTCTTTCAGGCCGGTGAGGCGATGGTCTCCCTCTTCGTAGAGCCGCAGCCGGAAGAGCCCCCCAGGCGTCCGGGCGACGAAGCGGGTGACTTCCCGGTAGTCGACGGTTTCGTCGAGCTTGCCCTGCAGAACGAGCGTCGGGGTGCGGTAGGCGGTCGACAGCACCTCGAGGTCGAAGCGGCGCAGGTCGGCCACGAGACCCCAACCGAGGTCGGCCTCCACCAGCGGGCTCGAATAGCGGATGGCGCCCTCGCGCCGCCAGCGCGCCAGTCCCTCCTCTCCCGCCCAGCGTTCGAGACCGCGTCCCATGCCGACCGCCGGCGCGATGAGCAGGCTCGCCAGCACCTGCGATGGCCGGCGCGCGGCATGCCAGAGCGCCGCCGCGCCACCCATCGACGAGCCAATCAGCACCACCGCACCGAGGCCACGGCGGTCGAGGAGGTCGTGCACGGCGGCGAGATCCTCGAGATTGCGGCTGAAAGTGAGGCCGCGCATCGTCCCGCCCGAATCTCCGTGCCCCTGGAAATCGAACGAGCAGAACGGCACACCGCGCGTGGCAGCGCTGGCGCGGAAGAAGTCGGCCTTCTCGCCGCTCTGCGACGAACCGAAGCCGTGGAGATAGAGAAAGGCGAAGCGACTGCGCCGGCCGTCGGTCGGCTCGGTGAGCCGCACAGCGAGATGCGAGGTGCCGCCGTCCTCGCCGGGCACCGGCAGCTGCAATCGCGTCTCCTGCGCCGCGGATTCGCTCATCCGTCGGAGAGTCTGTCAGGCCCGGGCGGCCCCGCCAAACCCGCGTTCGGCTAGACTGGCGGCATGGCTCCGGGACCGGCAACTCCGCTCATCGACAAGACGATCTCGCGCCTCAAGTTCCCGCAGGCATTCGCGGTCTTCGTGGGGCTTTTCCTGTTCGACCTGATCATCCCGGACTTCGTGCCGTTCGTGGACGAGATCCTGCTCGGCCTCGGCGCGGCGCTCTTCGGCATGTGGCCAGAGCGGGTGAGCTCGCCGCGCCCGGCGCCGCCGACCCCGCCGGACGCCAAGCCGCCGATCAAGAACATCACCCCCGGCGACTAGTCAGAACTTCGCCGAGGCCCCGCCGCCGCCGAACTCGCCGCCACCGCCTTCGAAACCGCCGCGATCGAGCTGCCTCGCCGCCGGCGCGAAGGCCGCCAGGGTCGCCACGACTTCGAGAGTCTGCAGACTCTCTCGATCCCCGGTCAGCGGCAGCGCAGTGAGCCCGCGCCACTCGGCTCCGGCGCGCCGCGCCAGTGCGCGTCGAAGGTAGAGAGCCAGCGCACCCAGGGCGGCGCCCTCGAGGATGAGCCGCAGCCAGAGCGGCCACGTTCCCCAACGCTGGGCGAAGGTCACGGCAGTCGCTGCCGCGAGAAGCAGACCGAGGACGATCGCGGCGCGATGGCGGCGCGCGAGACCGACCCCCAGCAGCGCCGCCGGCACGAGGACCATCGCCAGCAGGCTGAGGGCGACGATTGCCGGACTCACGGGAGGAGGCGTTCCGCCGGAGCTCGAGAAGAAGCGGCTCTCGAAACCGCGCGCCAACAGAAAGAGACGCGACTCGACGACGCCGACGTGGACGGCGAAATAGAACGCGCCGACGAAGACCACGAACGCTTCGCCGAAGCGCTTGCGGTGTTCGGGAGAGACGTGGGGGGCGACCGCGAGCGCGGCGAGGGGCCAGGCGGCGAGTCCCCCGAGGAGGAGCCACAGCAGATGGTTCCAGGGCGCCTGCGACAGGCCGACGAAGAGTGCCAGTGCGGCCACCGCCCCCATTCCCGGCGTCGCCCAGCGCCAGAGGCTCAAGGTCGCGACACCCGCTGCGGCCCACGCGCCGGCGACCAGCAGCAGCGTGGCATCGGCCTCGAGCCCCTCGGCCAGCCAGAACAGGCCGCCGCCCACCAGATAGCCGAAGCCGATCCAGACGCAGGCCTCTTCGATGCCGAAGCGACGCAGCCGCATCCCGCCGGTCAGCCATTCGGCGGCGCCCAGCATCGCGGCTCCGGCGGCCATGTTCACGCAGGCGAAGGCGCCGGCGTCGTCCCAGCTCAGGCCGGCGGCGGCGAGGAAGGCGAGGCCGAAGCCGTAGGCGGTCGAGAAGCCGAACCACGTAAAGACGAAGAAGAGGACGCGGAAGATCTTCGAGGTTCGCACCCGGTCGTCGGGGTAGAGCTCGGCGATCGCCACTTCGGTGGAGGCATCGATCTCCCCCGCCTTGCGCCAGGCGTTGGCGGCGCGGCGCACGGCGAAGTTCCGGTCGGCGGCGGCGATCGCGACCCTCATGCCGCCTCCACCCGGAAACGGCGCTGGACGAACCAGAGCAAGGCGATCATCCCCAGGGAACTGCCGGCGAACCAGATGCAGCCGCAGCCGGCGTCGCCGACGAGCTCGAAGGCGAGGCGGGAGATGCCGGCGTAGACCCCCAGGGCGCCGAGGGCGAAGAGCCCGAAGCGTCTCGCCTTGAGGGCCACGGCCGCCAGTCCGGCCGCTGCGGCGACGAAGACGACCGCCCAGAGAATCCAGTTCTGCCGCGGATCGAGCGCCAGCGAGCCGAGCCCGGCGAGCAGGGAGAGGCAACCGAGGAAGGTGGTGAGCGGCTCGAAGTGCCGCTTGAGGTCGAAACGCCGCATCGCGAAGCCGGCGCCGACGAAGGCCAGCCCGCAGAGCATCAGATTGAGCCGCAGCGCGTCCTCTCCGCCGCCGTCCATCCGGCCGAGGCTGCCGGTCACCGAAGCCACCGCGACACCGCGCCAGGCGGCGAAGGTCGAGAGCGCGAGCGACCAGGCGGTGCGGGAATCGCAGCGCACCGCGAGCGCGCCGGTGACCAGGCTCATGAAGAGCAGGTGATAGCTCCAGGCGTCGCCGAGCGGAGTGAACTTGGCTTCGATGTAGGCGAGGTCGGCGCCGAGCAGCAGGATGCCCAGCAGGAGCAGGAAATCGAAGGCCCAGTCGCTCGACTCGGCGCGCCGCCAGGAGAAGCGAGGCACTCTGCGCAGCGTCCAGAAGAGACAGGCCGCCGCTCCGAGACCGATGGCGACGGCGATCGTCACCGGCCCGATGCGGTCGAGGTTCTCCTTCACCAGCAGCGAGACTCCGCCGACCACGGCGAGCACGCCGAAGTAGAGCAACGCCCTGAGCTCGCCACGGATCGACAGCAGCTCGCCCTGCGCCGAGCGCAGCAGAGGCGCGGCAGCCTCGGGCGCGAGCAGGCCCTTCTCCACCAGCTTCGGGATCGCTGCGGCGACTTCCGGGGAGCGCATCGAGGTAGCGATCTTACCGCCCGCGCGGGCGGGCGAGTCAAAAGAATCGCTCTGCTACCATCCGCCTCGTGCCATCCTCCCGCGCCCTTCGGGCGATCTCCGCCGGTGCCGCATCGAGCTACAAGAAAAGCTCGAACAAGGTAGAGCCTTCGCGCTGGATCCTCGGTGGGTTGGTCATGCTGGCGGCGGGCGGCCTGGTCCTCTTCCACCTCGCTCTCCTCGCCGGCAGGTTCGCCGATGCGAGCATTGCGCACCCGGAAGTCATCGCGCAGTGGATCGGTGCCGCTCTGCTCGGCGTCGGGGCCGCCGCGCTCCGCCGGCAGGGCAGCTCGCTGGTCTCCGGACGCAGCGCCTTGGTCTTCTGGCTGCTCGTCCTCCTGCTGCACGTCGGCTTCGGCACCGGGATCGCCCTCACCGGCGAGGAGATCGGCAGCTCGCGAGAGCTCCTCCTGCTCCTGCCGTTCGCCGCCTTCACGCTTTCCGCAGCGTCCCGGCCAAGCGACCGCGGCGGCAGCAGCCGGAGCGAGGTCGCACTCCATTTCGCTGCCGGAGATCTCCGCTTCCCCCTCTTCGACCCGTGCCCGGCCGCTTCGTCGGCGGGTTCCGGTCCCGACCGCTTCTCCCCCCGCCCACCACCGTTCTCCTGAGCACGCCCGTCGTGCTTCCGGCGTAGCGGCCTCCGGGTGTTCCGGCGGCGTGAGTCGCCGGACGTCGTCAGCGCGCGCCATGAGGGCGCGTTGACCGAGAGGAGATCCCCATGAGAATCCACCGCATCGCCGCCTTCGCCTCCGCCATCGCCCTGTCGCTCGTCACCCTTTCTCTACCGGTCTTTTCGCAGGAGCCCGCACCGCCGCCGGCCTCTACCGACGCGGCCGCGCCGGCAGCGAGCACCGCGCCTGCCGAAGAGCCCGAGGGCTCGTTCTACGACTCGACGACGGTCACCGCGCTCGGGCGCGCAGCCGACGTCTTCCAGGTCTCGACCCCGGTAACCGTCATCGAGGAGATCGAGATCGCGCGCCGCCTGCCAGACAATGCGGCCGACCTCCTGCGCGCGGAGCCGGGAGTCGACGTCAACGGGGTCGGCGCCAACCAGGCCCGGCCGGTGATTCGCGGCCAGCGCGGCCTGCGCATCCTGTTCATGGAGGACGGGCTGCGGATGAACAACGCGCGGCGGCAGACCGACTTCGGCGAGCTCTCGGCGCTGGTCGACGTCGACGACGTCGCCTCGGTCGAGGTCGTACGCGGACCGATGTCGGTGCTCTACGGCAGCGACGCCATCGGCGGCGCGCTCAACCTGGTGACCAAGCCGGCGTTCGCCCCCGGCGGGCGCAATTTCGGCATCGACACCGACCTGCGCTACGGCTCGGCGGGCGACCTCGTGCGCGGCCACGCCGGGGTGCGCGGACAGGCAGGACGATCGCGCTTCTCCATCTCCGCCTCCTATCGCGACGCCGACGACTACGAGTCGGCCGCCGGCAGCTACGGCGACATCGACCTCGCCGATCCAGCGACCGTGCTCGACTCCGGAGTCCAGGACGACAGCCTGTTCGGCGTCTTCACCTTCGACCTGACCGAGCAGCAGTCGCTCACCCTCAAGCACCGCCGCTATCACGCCGGCGAGACCGGCTTCGGCCTCGTGGACCCGTCCCTGATCGGTGGCGACGACGCCTTCCAGATCCGCATCACCTATCCGTTCCAGGACTTCGACCGCTCGACGCTCGCCTACACCGGATCCGGATTCGACACCTTCCTGTTCGACAGCCTCGACGCCCAGGTCTACCTGCAGAACAACGAGCGCGAGCTCGCCAACGACATCAACATCAACATCGGACCGATCTTCCCGGGCGCCCCGGACTCCTCCGTCGCCTCCAAGACCCTCAACTTCACCGACCTCCAGTCCCTGGGCTTCCGCGCCCAGGCGGTGAAGGTCATCGGCGACAAGCAGATCCTCACCTGGGGCATGGAGGGTTTCCGCGACGACTCGACGAACACCGATCATTCGGTCACCACGACGACGATTCGCTTCCCGTTCCCGCCCTTCGCCGTCGAAGACGTGGGCGTGGATGACGTGGCGAACGCCCCGAACGCGGAGAACCGGTCCTACGGCCTCTTCCTGCAGGACGAGGTGCCGTTCGGCGAGCGCTTCAAGGTGGTGGCCGGGGCGCGCTGGCAGAAGGTCGAGACCCGGGCCCAGTCCACGCCGGGATGGGACATCTCCGGCCTCGACTTCTCCGACGACAACCTGGTCGGCGCGGTGAGCGCGCTCTATCAGGCCACCGAGTCGCTCAACGTCCTGGCGTCGTGGGGAACGTCGTTCCGCGCGCCGAACATCATCGAGCGCCT
>CAZQTL010000071.1:0-18030 GCA_964595975.1 uncultured Thermoanaerobaculia bacterium
CCTGAGGTAGTCGGCGGGGCGCAGAACGAGAACGTTGGCGAGGCGCTTGCCGTACCAGGCGCCGAAAGCGCGGCGATCGCCCGAGAGCAGGTGCGTGGCGCCCGCCGCCATCGCTGCACGCAGCACGGGGCGGTCGTTCTCGGGCAAGCCCTGCTCCATCTCCGGATCGAGCGCCGCCGCCGGATCACCGACCTGTTCGATCTTCTCGAGTAGAACCTCGAGGCGATCGCGAGCGTCTGCGTTGTCGAGGTTGCGCCGCGCCTCTTCGATCACGTAGCCGGAGGCCAGCAGCCGGACTGCCTTGCTGCGCCAGAGCCGAGTCAGCCCGCTCCCCTCGGCATAGGCCGCCGAAAAGAGGACGTTGGCGTCGAGAAAGAGCCGATCCACGGCTCAGGGACGCTGGTGGGGAATCGCATCGGGGTCGAGGCCGAGCTCACGCACCAGGCGGCGTGCCCGCTCGTAGTCCCTCGCGTCGACGGCGTTCTCGAGGAGAAGCTCCGCCCGGCGCACCGGCGAGTAGACCTCGATCGGCATCGCCGCCGCCGGCCGCAGCCGGACGCCGCCCTCGGCGTCCTCCTCCAACAGAACCAGCGAGCCCTCCGAGAGACCGAGGCGCTTGCGCATCGACGCTGGCAGCACCAGAGTCCCGCGCTTGCCGATGATTGCGGTGTCGGCCACGTTTCTCTCCGAAAGGAAGCATGACAGATTTTCTGCAAATCTGTCCAGTTCCGCCCTCTAGCAGCTTCCTCCCCCGCCGACCGCCGTGCTCCAGGCGCATTCGTCCGCGCTCTCGAAAGAGTCGAGGAAAAGCCCGCGGCGAATGCGTTGGCCGTAGATGCCCAGGCTCGAACCGTCCTGCAGGTTGCTCTCCCAGACGACCACGAACTCTCCCCCTCCAGCCGGAGCGATCGCCGGGCGGGACTGGTAGTTGGTGGTGAAGCTGTTGACCTGGAACTCGCCGCTCGCGGGCACGCCCGCGGCCGAGAGATAGCGGCCGAAAATCCCGTCGTTGTCGCCGTCGAAGCTCTGCCAGGTGACGAGGAATCCGCCGGCGGTGTCGGCAGCGATCGCCGGTTCCCTCTGGCCACCGAGGGTTTCGACGTTCACCCGAAACTCGTCGGTGAGCGGGGCGCCGGTCGCGTCGAAGCTCCGCCCGAAGACGCCTTCGCCCGAGCCGTCCTGCCCGCTGCTCACCCAGACCACGACGAACCCGCCGCCCGGAGCCCCCGCGACCGCCGGTCGGTTCTGCTCCCCGGTAGTGTGGCTGTTGACGGCGATCTCGGTGCCGGTCGGAGCTCCGGCGCCGTTGATGCGGCGGGCGAAAACGCCGTAGCCGCTACCGTCCTGACCGCTGCTCTCCCAAGTGACGACGAACTCGCCCGCGCCGAGAGAGGCGACGGCCGGTATCCACTGGGATCCGGTCGTGAATGTGTTCACCGGTTGCTCGCCGGTGAGTGGCGCGCCGGCGCTGTCGAACCGCCGCGTGTAGATCCCCGCCCCCGATCCGTCCTGGCCGACACTCCACCAGACGACCGCGGAATCACCGGCCGGATCGCCGGCGACTCCGACGCCCTTCTGGTCGCCGAGGATGGTCGTGTTGACCGGGAACTCCGCCTGCGGAACGCCCGCCACGATGCGATTGCCGAACACTCCCGCTCCGTTGCCGTCCTGCTGGTAGCTGGTCCAGGCGACGACGAAGCTCCCAGGGCCGGTCGCCGCCACGCTCGGGATGCCCTGAGCGTACGTCGTGAAGGTGTTGACCTGGAACTCGCTGCCGCTCGGCGTTCCAGAGGACTGATAGCGCTGGCCAAAGGTGCCGCGGGCCGAGCCGTCCTGCTGCTCGCTGTCCCAGACGACGACGAACCCGCCCGAAGACCCCGCCGACACCGACGGGTGTCCTTGGTAGTCCGTCGTCGTGCTGTTGACCTGGAACTCCGGGCCGGTCAGCTGGGCCCTCACCGGCGCCGGCCAGGCGTTCCCGAGCAGCGCCACAGCCCAGGCCAGCGAAACGGCGCGCGCCGACGAGCGATCGACCGACCACCGGAAGATTCGAGCTGATCCAGTCACGAGGGCCCCCTTTCCCCTGTGCAGCTTCTGCCGCATCTACCCCTGCTCAACGTCTTCTCTTCCTGGTCAGACATTACCGCAACGGCAAAAACCGGGGGCCACGGAGACCAAAAAAAAGGCCGGCGGATGACGCCGGCCTGGGTACAACAGGAGAGAAGCGAAGAGTGCTGCTTGCTTAACCGCCACCGACCTTCTTGGGGGCGGAGGTCTTCTTGGGAGCGGCATTGGGAGCCTTGGTGGTCTTCGCCTTGGGGGCGGCAGCGCCACGGCCCGATGCCTTCTTCTCGCCGGCCGACTTCTTGGTGCCGGGGACCTTCTGGGCCTTCTCCTTCTTCGGCTTGGCGGCCTTCTCCTCGCCGGCCGCCTCGGCGTCGCCGCCCTTGGCCTTCTTGCCCTTGGCATCGGAAGATGCCGGAGCCGGAGCCGCCGTCTTCTTCTTCAGCTGGAAGTCGACGAACTCGAGCACGGCCATCTCGGCGCCGTCACCCTGACGGGCGCCGAGCTTGACGATCCGCAGGTAGCCACCCTCGCGGGTCGCGAAGCGCGGGGCGATGACGTCGAACAGCTTCTGGATGTGGTCGCGGTCGAGCAGCCAGCGGCCGACGACGCGACGGTCGTGGACCGAGCCGTTCTTCGCCTTGGTGATCACCTTCTCGGCGATCGGACGGAGCTCCTTCGCCTTCGGCAGCGTCGTGACGATGCGCTCCGTCATCACCAGCGATGCCAGCTGGTTACGGAACATCGCCACGCGGTGCGAGGCCGTCCGTCCGAGCTTTCTGTGTGCCATGTTGTGACGCATTTTCGATTCCCCTTACGCTCCGAAGCCTGCGCTGGAAGACCCGCCGGCACCCGGGGCGCCCGCCGATCCAGTCATGCCGAAGGAGAGGCCGAGACGTTCCAGCAGCTCCTGCAGCTCTTCGAGCGATTTCTTGCCGAAGTTCTTGATCTCGAGAATCTCACGCTCGGACTTCGAGACCAGCTCGCGCACCGTCTGGATGTTGGCGTTCTTCAGACAGTTGGCGGTGCGCACCGAAAGGTCGAACTCCTCGAGACTCTTGGCGAGGACCGCGTCCATCCCGGTGAGATCCTGGCCGGCGCCGGAAGCGTCGCCGCGCAGGGTCTCTTCGGCCGCGATGAAGATCGCCAGGTGGTCCTTGAGCAGCGTCGACGCGAGGGAAACCGACTCCTCCGGGGTCACGGTGCCGTTGGTCCAGACCTCGAGCGTCAGCTTCTCGTAGTCGGTGATGCGGCCGAGACGCGCAGCCTCGACGCGGTAGTTCACGCGCTTGACCGGGCTGTGCACCGAGTCGAGCGGAATCCAGCCGAGCCCGAGGGCCTCGTCGAAGTTCTTGTCTGCGGTCACATAGCCGCGGCCGCGACGAATCTGCACCTGCAGCCGGAGACGGCCTTCGCCGTTGACCGTCGCGATATGGACGCTCGGATCGCAGATCTCGACCGAGGGATCGCCGACCAGGTCCCCTGCGGTGACGTCGCGGGGTCCCTTGACGTCGATGGTCAGGATCTTCTCTTCCTCGCTGTGCAGCTTGACCGGAATCTGCTTGAGATTCAGAACGACGTTGGTCACGTCCTCCTGCACTCCGGGGATCGAGGAGAACTCGTGCAGCACGCCCTCGATCTGGACGGAGGTGATGGCGGCGCCTTCGATCGACGAAAGCAGGCAGCGGCGCAGGGCGTTTCCGACCGTGGTGGCGAAGCCGCGCTCGAACGGCTGCGCAGAGAACTTGCCATACGTTCCGGTCAAGGTCTCGGCTTCGATATCAACGCGCTTGGGGCGCTGGAATCCCTTCCAAAGCATCATGTGGCTCCTTACGAATCGATGACGCCGCCTTAGCGGCTGTAGAGCTCGACGATCAGCTGTTCCTGGATCGGAAGCTTGATGTCCTCGCGGCTCGGGAGCGACTGGACCTTGCCGGTGAAGCTCTCGGCGGAAAGCGTCAGCCACTCCGGGACGCCCCTGCCGGTCGCCGACTCGAGGCTGGCGCGGATCAGCTCGTTCTTGCGGCTCGACTCCTTCACCGAAATCGTCTGGCCGGCGCGCACCTGGTACGACGGAATCGTGGTCTTCTTGCCGTCGACGAGAATATGGCCGTGCCGGACCAGCTGGCGGGCCTGGTTGCGCGACGACGCGAAACCGAGGCTGAAGGCGACGTTGTCGAGACGACGCTCCAGCATGACGAGGAGGTTCTCGCCGGTGATGCCCTTGCGACGATCCGCCTCGGCGAAGTAGAGCCGGAACTGGCGCTCGAGGACGCCGTAGATGCGCTTCACCTTCTGCTTCTCGCGCAGCTGCAGGCCGTACCCGACGGCGCGGCGACCGCGGCGCTGGCCGTGCTGGCCGGGCGGATAGGCGCGCTTCTCGATCGCGCACTTCTCCTTGAAGCAGCGATCGCCCTTCAGGAACAGCTTGATGCGCTCACGTCGGCAGAGCCGACATACGGGACCCGTATACCTTGCCATGGAAACTCTCCTGCGCTCGTCTTCTCTCCGCTGCTACGGAGACTCCAGTTCGAGGAAGACGCTCTGCGGCGGCGGCAGCACACCTGCCTCGCCGAGGCATTCCTTCGGAATCGAAATCCGGCCGGCGAAGCTCCGGCCGTTCAGACCCGCCGGCGCTTGCGCGCGCGGCAGCCGTTGTGAGGGATCGGGGTCACGTCGCGGATCGACTTGATGTCGATGCCGCTCGCCTGGAGAGCGCGGATCGCCGACTCGCGCCCGGAGCCCGGCCCGCGGACCTGCACGTCGACCGACCTCATGCCCATGTCCTTCGCCTGATTGCCGGCGCTCTGCGCGGCGACCTGGGCGGCGAACGGGGTCCCCTTGCGCGAACCCTTGAAACCGATGCGTCCGGCCGAAGACCAGGTCAGGACGTTGCCTTCCGGATCCGAGATCGCCACGATCGTGTTGTTGAAGGAGGCCTGAATGTGCGCGAGGCCGTGCGGCACGACGCGCTTGTCCTTCTTCTTGGCGCCCTTCTTTTCCTTGCCTGCGGGTGCTGCCGATTCTTTGGCCATCTGGATCCCTCGTTACTTCTTGGTCAGCTTCTTCTTGGTGGAGACGGTCGCCTTGCGCGGGCCCTTGCGGGTGCGGGCATTGGTGTTCGAGCGCTGCCCGCGGACCGGAAGACCCCGGCGATGGCGGATGCCGCGATAGCTGCCGATCTCCATCAGACGCTTGATGTTCTGGGAGACCTCCTTGCGCAGGTCGCCCTCCACCCGGCCCTCTTCCTGGATGATCTTGCGGATGCGCTGCGCAGCTTCCTCGGAGAGATCACGCACCTTCGTCACCGCGTCGACTTCGGCGGCGACGAGGATCTTGCGCGAGCGCGCCCGACCGATGCCGTGAATGTAGGTCAAGCCGATCCAGACCTGCTTGTTCTGGGGGAGATCCACTCCTGCAATACGCGCCATCGTCGTCCCTTACCCTTGCCGCTGCTTGTGCTTCGGGTTGTCGCAGATCACCCGCACGACGCCCGCGCGGCGTACGATCTTGCACTTCGGACAGATCCGCCTGACTGAAGACCGAACTTTCATATCGCTACCTCTCGAGACCTGCTCTGAAACCGGCGTTACTTCAATCTGTAGACAATTCGCCCGCGAGAAAGGTCGTAGGGCGAGAGCTCGACCAGAACCTTGTCGCCGGGAAGGATCCGAATGAAGTGCTTCCGCATCTTCCCTGAAATATGTGCCAGCACCTGGTGCTTGTTCTCCAGCTCCACCTTGAACATCGCATTGGGGAGCGGCTCAATCACCGTCGCTTCGACTTCGATCGCGTCTTCCTTGGACAAACTCTCTTCCTCGTCTTTTTCCTGACCGCCAGTGCTTCAAACGGCTCCGACGCCGAGAATCCTGGCGCCGTGATCGGTGACCGCCACCGAGTACTCGAAGTGAGCTGACAGCGAGCCGTCCGCCGTTCGCGCAGTCCAGCCGTCCTTGTCGACCTTCACTCCCGGGGTTCCGGCATTGACCATCGGTTCGATGGCAATCACCAGACCCGGCCTCAGCTTGGGACCACGCCCAGGCTCCCCGAAGTTGGGAACCTGCGGATCCTCGTGCAGGGCCGTTCCGATACCGTGCCCCACGAAATCTCGAACCACGGAAAACCCTTCCGACTCGACGTAGGCCTGAACCGCGTGTCCGATGTCGGAGAGGCGCTTGTTCGGACGGACTTCCTCGACTGCCAGATCCAAGGCCCGCTTGGTTACGTCCATCAGCCGCTGGGCCGCGGGAGAAACCTTCCCGACGGGGTAGGTTCTGGCAGCGTCCCCGTAGTATCCCTTATATACCACTCCACAATCAATCCCGATGATGTCGCCGTCCCGGAGGGCGGTTTCGTCCGGGATCCCGTGGACGATGACTTCGTTGATCGAGGTACAGAGCGTCGCCGGGTAACCCTTGTAGTTCAGGAAGGCCGGAACTCCGCCGGCCTCCCGGATGACCTTCTCGGCATAGCGGTCGAGCTCGCGGGTGGTCACCCCCGGCCCGACCCGTTCCGCCAGCCCGGTGAGCACGAGATGAACGATCCGGTTGGCCTCGTTCATCAGCTCGAGCTCGCCCGGCGTCTTCAGGACCATGCTCAGCCCTGCCTCCCGAGCATCTTCAGGATCGCCGCCGTCACCTCGCCGACACTCTTCTCGCCGTCGACCCTGCGCAGCAGGTTCCGGCTCGCATAGTGCTCGACCAGCGGCTCGGTCTTCTCGCGATAGACCCTGAGACGCTCACGGACGACCTCTTCCCGGTCGTCTGCCCGCTGCCGCGCGACCGCCCGGCCGACCAACACCGGTTCGGGAACGTCGAGCATCACGACCGCGTCGAGGCTTTCGCGACGCTCAGCGAGGATGCTGTCGAGCGTCGCAGCCTGCCCGGTGGTCCGCGGATAGCCGTCGAGAAGGAAACCGGCGGCCGCGTCGGGACGACCCAGCCGCTCCCGCACGACCTCGGCCATCAGCTCGTCGTCGACCAGGGCGCCGGAGGCCATGATGCCCTCCACCCGGCCGCCCAGAGCCGATCCGAGGGCGACCGCATCGCGCAGCATGGCGCCGGTCGAGATGGCCGGCACACCCAGGGCGGCCGCCAGGAACTCGGCCTGGGTGCCCTTCCCGCTCCCGGGCGCGCCGAGAAGCACCGCGCGCATGCCGCCGGAGCGGGATCTCTCGGCTGCTTCAGCCACGGCGTCCCTTGATCCTTCCGCGCTTCAGGAAGCCGTCGTAGTTCCGCATCACCAGCTGGCTCTCGATCTGCTGCAGCGTATCCATGGCGACGCCGACGACGATCAGCAGCGAGGTTCCGCCGAAGTAGAACTGGATGCCCATGCCCTCGGTGATGAACTTGGGCAGATAGGGATCGATCGCCGGTCCGATGAACGGCAGGTTCTGCATCTTGACGCCGTTCAGCAGGAAGTCCGGCAGGATGGCGACCAGAGCCAGGTAGGCCGCACCCACCAGGGAAATCCGGGTCAGGATACGGTCGATGTACTCGGCGGTCCGCTTGCCCGAGCGGATCCCGGGGATGAAGCTCCCGTACTTCCGCATGTTTTCGGCGAGATCGCTCGGGTTGAAGATGATCGAGATGTAGAAGTAGCTGAAGAAGATGATCCCGACGACGTAGAGCAGATAGTGCAGCGGCTGCCCCCACGCCAGCTGATCGGCGATCTTCTGCAGCCACGGCACCTGGAACATCTGCGCCGCCGTCGCCGGCAGGGCCATCAGGGAGCTGGCGAAGATCACCGGGATCACGCCCGCGGTGTTGACCCGCAGCGGCAGGTAGGTGCTCTGCCCTCCGTAGACCTTCCGCCCGACCATGCGCTTGGCGTACTGCACCGGAATCCGCCGTTGCGCCCGCTCCATGTAGACGATGAAGGCGACCACCAGGACCATGAAGACGATCAGGACCAGGATGCCGATGAGCGAGAGCTCGTTCGACCGGATGCCCGACAGGGTCTGAGCCACCGCCCGCGGCAGGCCCACCACGATGCCGGCGAAGATGATCAGGGAGATGCCGTTGCCGATGCCGCGCTCGCTGATCTGCTCGCCGAGCCACATGATGAAGGCGCAGCCGGTGGTGAGCGTCAGGATGGTCAGCAACCGGAAGGCCCAGCCTGGCGTCGGCACGAGGGCGGCACCGCCGGGAGTGGTCGTCTTCTCGAGAAAGAGCGCGATGCCGGTCGACTGGATGATCGACACCAGCACCGTGCCGTAGCGCGTGTACTGGGTGATCTTCTTCCGGCCGAGCTCACCCTCTTTCGACAGCTTCTCGAGATAGGGCCAGACCACCGTCAGCAGCTGCAGGATGATCGACGAGGTGATGTAAGGCATGATGCCCAGCGCAAACACGGCGACCCGCTGCAGGCTTCCCCCGGTGAAGGTGTTGACGAAGCCGAGGAAAGTGCTCTGCATGGACGTCATGAACTCGAGCAGGGCTTGCGGATCCACCCCAGGCGTCGGAATATGACAGCCGATCCGATAGACGGCGAGCAGCCCGAAGGTGAACATCAGGCGCTTGCGCAGATCGGGGATCGCGAAGATATTGCGCAGGCTTTCGATCACGAAGCGAGCTCCTCACAGCGTCCGCCGGCCGCCTCGATCTTGGTGCGCGCCGACTTGCTGAACTTGTGGGCGGTAACGGTGACCGCCACCTGCAACTCGCCGTCGCCCAGGACCTTGACCTTCTTTCCGGGGTGGACGAGACCGTGCTCGGCGAGGAGCTCGGGCGTCACAGACTTGCCCAGTGCCGCCAGGGCGCCGACGTTGATCACCGCGTACTCGACCCGGAACTCGTTGGTGAATCCCCGCTTCGGAACGCGGCGGATGAGCGGCATCTGACCGCCCTCGAAACCGGGCCGCAGGCTGTAGCCGGACCGCGACTGGCCGCCCTTGTGGCCCTTGCCGGCGGTCTTGCCGAGGCCGGAACCGGGTCCGCGGCCGACGCGCTTGCGCGAATGCTTGCTGCCTGGGGCGGGGGGAAGCTCGTGCAGTCTCATTTTGCGTCCTCGACCAACTCGACGAGATAGGGAATCTTGGCGATCATGCCGCGCACCGCCGGCGTGTCTTCGCGAACGACTTCGTGACGGATACGCCGGAGCCCGAGGCCACGCAGCACCTCGCGATGGGTCTCGCGGGCGCCGATCGTGCCCTTCACCTGGCGGATACGAATCGTCTTCTTCTTCATGCTTGAGCTACCTCTCTCGAACCTGCACTACCTTCGGTTCAGCTGCCACCGGCGACGCATCGTCGAAGCGAAGCGGCGAGACGGTGATTCAGGACGCCGGCGTCGCCGCGACTTCCACGGGAGCACCCTTGCGCGGCTTGCCCTGCAGCATCAGCAGGGCCGCGAAAGTGGCCTTGACGACGTTGGCCGGATTCGCCGATCCCAGCGACTTGGTCAGGATGTCCGCGATGCCTGCCGCTTCGACCACGGCGCGCACCGGACCGCCCGCAATGACTCCGGTTCCGGCCGACGCCGGCTTGATCAACACGCGGCCCGATCCGAACTCACCGAGCGCCTCGTGCGGGATCGTGTGGCCCTTCATCGGAACCTGGATCAGCCGCTTCTTGGCGACTTCGATGCCCTTGCGGATCGCCATCGGAACTTCCTTCGCCTTGCCGGCGCCGTAACCCACGCGGCCATTGCCGTCGCCGATGACGACCAGCGCGGAGAACGAGAAGTTCTTACCGCCCTTGACGACCTTGGTCACCCGGTTGATGTGGACGACCTGCTCAACAAATTCGCTCTCCTGCTCGAAATCCCTGGCCAAAGCTCTTCTCCTCGTCTCGTCGTCGGCGGGTGGCGGCTTAGAACTGAAGGCCCTTGGCGCGTGCCGCCTCGGCCAGCTCCTTGACCTTGCCGTGGTAGAGGTATCCGCCACGATCGAACACAACCTGCTGAATGCCCTTGGCGAGCGCGCGTTCCGCGACCGCTTCCCCGACGGCCTTGGCGGCCGCCATCGTCGCGGCGCCACCCTCGATCAGCCCTTTCAGTGCGGGCTCCATCGAGGCGGCCGACACGATCGTGTGGCCGGTCTCGTCGTTGATCACCTGCGCGTAGACGTACTTCGCGCTCTTGAACACCGAAAGCCGCGGACGCTCGGGAGTCCCGGCGAGCTTCTGACGAAGACGCTGATGAGCCCGCTTCTTCCGCGACGCTTTTTCCATGACCTTCTTGCGTACCAGATCCGCCATCGTGCTCCCCTTCCTGCTTCGCTCGCGCCTTACTTGGCGCCGGCCTTGCCGACCTTGCGACGAATCACTTCGCCGGTGAACTTGATTCCCTTGCCCTTGTACGGATCTGGCGGCTTCAGCCGGCGGATCTCGGCGCAGACCTGACCGAGGAGCTGACGATCCGCTCCGGTGACCATGATCTTGTTCGCCTTGTCGATCTCGATCTTGATTCCCTCGGGAACCTTGAACACGACCGGATGCGAGTAGCCGAGCGCGAAGTGAACCTCGCTGCCGCGGAGCTCGGCCTTGTAGCCGACGCCGGTGATCTCGAGACCCTGGCTGAACCCCTCGGAAACGCCGAGCACGGCGTTGGCGAGCAGCGCGCGCATGAGCCCGTGCTTGGAGCGCTCCGGCCCGGAGTCTCCCGAGCGTCCCACGGTCACGACGTTGCTCTCGACGCTGACCGGAAATCCGTCCAGCAACGCCTGGCTGACGCGGCCCTTGGGGCCCTCGGCGGTGAACTTCCCATCCGAAACAGCGACCTTGACCCCCTTGGGGATTTCGATCGGCCTTCTTCCCACTCGCGACATGACTAAAGACCCTTTCTCACCAGACCTCGCAGAGGACTTCGCCACCGAGCCGGCGATCGCGCGCCTGTCGGTCCGAGAGCAGCCCCTGGTTGGTCGAGATGACACCGATGCCGCGCCCGTTCAGGACCGGTTTGATGTCGTCCGCGCCGCGATACACCCGCCGGCCCGGCTTGCTGATGCGCTGCAGGTGACTGATCGCCGGCGCGCCTTCGTCGTCGTATTCGAGGAAAACCCGCAGCACCGAGACCGGCTGGTTCTCCGGCGATTCGACCAGCTTGAAGTTCCGGATGAACCCCTCTTCCTTCAAGATCCGGCAAACCTCGGTCTTGAGTCGGGAAGTCGGCACATCGACCCGGTCATGCTTGGCCAGATGGGCGTTTCGGATTCGCGCGAGGAGATCCGAAACCGGATCCATGTTGCTCATAGGTCTCTCCTTACCAACTCGCCTTGATGACGCCCGGGAGGTAACCCTGACGAGCGAGATCTCGGAAACAAATGCGGCACAGTCCGAACTTCCGCATGAAGCTGCGCGGACGGCCGCAGCGCTTGCAACGGTTGCGCTGACGAAGCTTGTTGAACTTCAGCGTGATCTTGGTCTTGGCAATTCTGGCGTCAGTCGCCACGCGTTCCCCCTTAGTTCCTAGCGAACGGAACGCCGAGGCCGCGCAGCAGATGCAGCGCCTGCTCGTCGTTCTCAGCGGTCGTGACGAAGGTGATGTTCATCCCCTTCGGCCGCTCGACCTTGTTCATATCGATCTCCTGGAAGATCAGGTGATCGCGGATACCCATCGTGTAGTTGCCGCGCCCGTCGAAGCTCTTGGTCGGTGCGCCCTTGAAGTCGCGCACCCGGGGAAGCGCGATGCTGACGAAGCGGTCCATGAACTCCCACATCCGGGCGCCGCGCAGCGTGACGCTGCAGCCGATCGGCATGCCCTCGCGCAGCTTGAACTGAGCGATCGACTTGCGCGAGCGACGGACGGAGGGACGCTGTCCGGCGATCGCCGCGAGCTCGTTGACGCCGTCATCGAGGATCTTGATGTTCTGGATCGCTTCGCCCAGTCCCATGTTGATCACGATCTTCTCGAGCCGGGGCACGGCCATGCCGTTCTCGATGCCGAATTCCTTCTTCAGCTTCGGGACCACGTCGTCCTGATACTGCTTGCGCAGGCGAGGCTCGTAGCCCTCGGGAGTGGGCCGCTTGGGCCCGCTGTCCTGCGTCTTTTCCTTCGCTTCGCCCTGCGTTTTGCTTTTCGCCATGATCACTCGACTCCTAGTTCAGAGTAGCGCCGCTCTTCTTGGCGACGCGTACTCCGGTCCCATCCGCCTGGCGGAGGCGCCCTACGCGCGTCGGTTTCCCGCTGTTGGGATCGATCAGCATGAGGTTCGACAGGCGGATCGGCGCTTCCTTCTCGAGGACTCCACCCTGGATTCCCTTTTGCGCGTTCTGGCGGGTGTGGCGCTTGACCATGTTCACCCGTTCGACGATCGCGAGCTCCCGGGCGGGAAGGACGCGAAGGACTTTGCCCTTCGAACCGCGATCCTTACCCGAGATCACCAAAACCTGGTCGTTCTTCTTGATCTTCGTCTTCTTCATCGCTTGTCTCCGCTCACGCGGCTCCCTCAGATGACTTCCGGCGCCAGAGAGATGATCTTCATGAACTTCTTCTCTCGGAGCTCACGTGCAACCGGCCCGAATACGCGGGTTCCGATCGGCTCGCGGTTGTCGTTGATCAAAACCGCCGCGTTCGTATCGAAGCGGATATAGCTTCCGTCGCGCCGTTTCTGGGCGTGGACGGTGCGAACGATCACAGCCTTCACGACTGCGCCCTTCTTCACCGTGCCGTCGGGAGTCGCCTCCTTGACCGATGCGGTGATCACGTCTCCCAGATGACCGTACTGGCCGAGGGCTCCTCGCAGGTGAATGCAGGAAACCTTCTTCGCTCCGGAGTTGTCCGCCACCTCTAGGATGGTGCCCATCTGGATCATGACTAGACCTCCCCGGCCTTCTTCAGGACTTCCGCCACCGACCAGCGCTTCAACTTCGACAGCGGCCGGGTCGCAACCAGTCTCACCCGGTCGCCGACGGTGCAGACGTTCTTCTCGTCGTGGGCGTAGAACTTGGACGTCCGCTTCTGGTAGCGGTGGTAGAGCCGATGGGTGATCGTCTTCTCGACCTCGACGACGACCGTCTTGTCCATTTTGCTGCTCACGACCACGCCGATCTTCTCTTGCCGTCGTCCACGGCCCGTCGTATTCGTTTCGGTCACGGTGCTCATACTCAAACCTCGCTCTGCTTCTCGCGGATGATCGTCAGCACCCGTGCCAACTCGCGCTTGGCGGTCCGGATCTTGGCCGGCTTCTCGAGCTGACCGACGACCTTCTGGAGCCGGAGCGCGAAGAGCTGCTCAGCGAGCTCCTTCTCCCGAATCTGAAGGTCGGCGACGGTCTTCTCTCGCAAACTCTGAATCTTCATGCGTCGCTCCCTTGCTCTACCTGAGGTCGCTGTGGCGCGAGACGAACTTCGTCAAGATGCAAAGCTTCTGGGCCGCGAGCTTCATCGCTTCCTGCGCCACTTCCTGGGTCACGCCCTCGAGCTCGAACAGAATCCGGCCCGGCTTGATGACGGCGACCCAACCCTCCGGCGGTCCCTTGCCCTTGCCCATTCGGGTCTCGAGCGGCTTCTTCGTGTACGGCTTGTCGGGAAACACGCGGATCCACATCTTTCCGCCGCGCTTCACGTGCCGGCTGATCGCGATACGCCCGGCCTCGATCTGGCGAGCGGTCACCCACGCGGGCTCGAGCGCCTGCAGTCCGAAGTCTCCGAAGGCGATGTAGTCGCCCCCCTTCGACATCCCTGCGCGTCGTCCGCGATGCTGTTTCCTGAACTTGACCTTCTTCGGCATCAACATGATTCGGTTCCTTTACGCCGTCGCCCGGCGGCTCTTCTCTTTGAGAAGATCGCCCTTGTAGACCCAGACTTTGCAGCCGATGACGCCGTAGGTCGTCCGCGCTTCGGCAAAGCCATAATCGATGTCCGCCTTCAGGGTATGCAGGGGCAGACGACCCTCCTGGTACCACTCGGTGCGGGCGATCTCGGAGCCGCCGAGCCGGCCGGCGACCATGATCTTCACGCCCTTGGCGCCGAAGCGGAAGGCGGACTCCATCGCCTTCTTCATCGCGCGGCGGAAGGAAACGCGGCGCTCGAGCTGTCCGGCGATCGACTCCGAGACCAGCTGGGCATCGAGCTCCGGGCGCTGGATCTCCTGGATGTTGATGTGGATCTCGCGGCCGGTCATCTTGGCGAGGTCGTCGCGCAGCTTGTCGACCTCCGCCCCCTTGCGGCCGATGATGATCCCGGGACGCGAGGTGTAGATCGTGACCCGCATCTTGTCGGCGGCGCGCTCGATGTCGATCTCGGAGACGCCCGCGTGACCGAGACGCTTCTTCAGGTCGGCGCGCAGCTTCAGGTCGGAATGCAGGAGCTTGGAGTAGTCGCCCTCGGCGTACCAGCGCGAGTGCCAGGTCTTGTTGTAGACCAGTCGAAATCCATAAGGATGCGTTTTCTGACCCACGACTACTTCCCTCCCTTGGCGTTTCGCTTGGCGGCCTTCTGCGACGCGGCTGGCGCCTTCGAAGCGGGCACCTTGGCGGCGCCGCTTCCGGCCTTGCGCGTGTCCAGCTTGATCGTCACGTGGCTCTGGCGCTTGAGGATCCGGAATGCCCGGCCCATGGTGTTGGCCTGGATCCGCTTGAGAGTCGGGCCGCCGTCGACGAAGACTTCCTTGACGTAGAGCTTGCCCACGTCGACGTTCTGGTCGCGGTTCTCGGCATTGGCGACCGCCGACTTCAGGAGCTTCTCGATCGGCTTGGCGGCCGACTTCTTGGTGGTCCGCAGGACGACGGCCGCCTCTTCCACGTTCATTCCGCGGATGAGATCGACCACGAGTCGGACCTTCTGCGGCGACGCCTGGAGGTGGCGGAGGTGTGCAATGGCTTCCATTTTCCTGCCCCCTTACGCCTTCGGCCTGGGAGCGACGGTCTTCTCCGCCGCCTTCTTGCCGCTGTGTCCGCGGAACGTCCGCGTCATCGAGAACTCGCCGAGCTTGTGGCCGACCATGTTCTCGCTGACGTAGACCGGGATGAACTTCGTCCCGTTGTGCACCGCGAGCGTGTGTCCGACCATCTCGGGAATCACCGTGGAACGCCGGGACCAGGTCTTGATGACCCGCTTCTCGCCGCTCGAGTTCATCGCCACGACCTTCTCGTGGAGATGCTTGTCAATGAAGTAGCCCTTCTTTAGTGAACGCGCCATGCCGACTCTCCGTTCCTACTTCTTGTCCCGGCGGCGAACGATCAACTGATCGGTTCGCTTGTTGTTTCTCGTCTTGTAGCCCTTGGTCGGGACGCCCCACGGGGTGCAGGGATTCCGTCCGCCGGAGGTCTTGCCCTCGCCGCCACCCATCGGATGGTCGACCGGGTTCATCGACACGGCCCGGTTGTGGGGCTTGCGGCCGAGCCAGCGGCGCCGTCCCGCCTTGCCGTAGGAGACGTTCTCGTGCTCCAGGTTGCCCACCTGCCCGATGGTCGCATAGCACTCGACGTGCACCTTGCGGACCTCGCCGGACGGAAGCTTGACCTGCGCCTGAGTCGCCTCGCGCGCCATCAGCTGGGCGCCAGCGCCGGCGGAGCGGACCATCTGGCCACCCTTTCCGCGCTTGAGCTCGATGTTGTGGATCACCGTGCCGAGCGGAATCAGGCGCAGCGGCAACGAGTTGCCGAGGTTGATCTCGGCCTTCTCGCCGGAGACGACCACCATGCCGACGGTGAGGCCCTCGGGGGCGAGAATGTAGCGCTTCTCGCCATCGGCGTAATGGACCAGCGCGATTCGCGCCGAGCGGTTCGGATCGTATTCGACCGACGCGACGGTGCCCGGAACTCCGTGCTTGTCGCGCTTGAAGTCGATTGCCCGGTAGCGGCGCTTGTGGCCGCCGCCGCGGAACCAGTTGGTCAGCTGACCCTGGTTGTTCCGGCCGCCGGTGCCCATCTTGCCGCTGGTGAGCGACTTGAGCGGCCGGCTTTCCGTGATCTCACCGAAGTCCGGGAAGCTCTGGAACCGGCTCGATGCGTTCGTAGGTCTGAGTTGACGAATACCCATCTTCCCAAGCTCTCTTTCTTACGCGCCTTCGAAGAAGTCGATGGTCTTCTCACCCGGAGCCAGCCGGACGAAGGCCTTTTTCCAGTCCGAGCGGCGTCCGGCGAAGCGACCCTGGCGGCGCACCTTGCCGTGCATCTTGGCGACGCGAACTTCGGCTACCTTGACCTTGAACTGAGCCTCGACCGCGCGCTGAATCTCGATCTTGTTGGCGCGCATGTCGACCTCGAGCGTCAGCACGTTGGTGCTCTCGCGCTGCAGGCTCGACTTCTCGGTGATCAGGGGACGCCGGATGATCTCCTGGATTCTCATGCTCCCAGAACCTCCACGAGGCGGGCGAGCGCCTGCTCGCTGACCACCAGATAGGGCCGGTCGACGACGTCGTAGACGTTGACGGCCAGGGCATCCACGGTCTTCCAACCGGGATGGTTGCGCGACGCGAGATCCAGGTTGCGATTGTCGCGCGCGTCGACCAGCAGGATCTTGCCCTCGGCTCCGACCTTGGTGAGGATCGCCTCGAGCGCCTGCGTCTTGTGGCTCGGAACGGCAAGGTTGTCGAGGACGATGATGCGATCCTCCTTCAACTTGCGCGACAGGACCGCCTTGAGAGCGTTCTTCTTCTCTCCCGTGGACAGATCCTGGCTGTAGTCGCGCGGAACCGGTCCGTGGACCGTGCCGCCCTTGCGCCAGAGAGGGCTGCGGATGCTGCCGATACGCGCCCGTCCCGTGCCCTTCTGCTTCCAGAGCTTCTTGCCGGCGCCCGAGACCTCGCTGCGCGTCTTGGTCTTGTGGGTTCCGGAACGGAGGCCCGCAAGATAAGCGTGCACGGCAAGGTGGATCAGGTGTTCCTTGTAGGGATAGGAGAAGACCTCCGCGGGGAGATCGAGCTCCTTCACCTGCTTGTTGTCGAAGTTCTTGACCGCGATCTTCATCGCTTACCAACCTCTCGCGTTGCCATGCCGAGCCTGTTCAACCGACTCAGCCGCGCTTCGCGCGCTTGAGCGCGACGTAGCCATTTTCACCGCCCGGCACCGAGCCGCGCAGGTAGATCAGATTCTTCTCTTCGTCGACCTTGACCACCAGCAGGTTCTTGGTCGTGATCCGCTTCCCGCCCATCCGCCCCGTCCCCTTCATGCCGGGATAGACGCGGGACGGGAACGAGGAGCCGCCGATCGAGCCCGGAGCGCGATGGAACATCGAGCCGTGCGTCGCGCGGCCGCCCTTGAAGCCGTGACGCTTCATCACGCCCTGGAACCCCTTGCCCTTGCTCGTGCCGACGACGTCCACGAACTCCTTCTCCTGGAACATCGAGCACTTCACCTGATCGCCCGGGCCCCAGGCCTCGTCGGCCGAGATCTCGAACTCGGCGAGCTTCCGCGTCGGCGTCGCTCCGGCCTTCTTGAAGTGTCCCTGCTGCGGCTTCGACACGTGCCGCGGCGGCTTCGCCTCGACCAGACCGAGCTGGACGGCGTCATAGCCGTCCTTGGCGGCGGTGCGGCGGGCGACCACCACGCACGGACCGACCTCGACCACGGTGACCTGCACCGTGTCTCCGTCCGCAGTGAACACCTGCGTCATTCCAATCTTCTTTCCGAGCATTCCATCCATGGTCCGGCCCTTTCGTCTCTCGCCCAGTGCCTGATTTCGGGTTACTTGCCGAACGCCTTGATCTCGACGTCCACCCCGGCGGGCAGCTCGAGCTTCATCAGGGCATCCACCGTTCCGCTCGTGGGCTCGTAGATGTCCAGAAGACGCTTGTGCGTACGAATTTCGAACTGCTCCCGCGACTTCTTGTCGACGTGCGGCGAGCGGTTCACCGTGTAGCGCGAGATGTGCGTCGGCAACGGAATCGGGCCGACGACCCGGGCTCCGGTCCGACGGGCCGTATCGACGATCTCGTAGGTCGAGGTGTCGAGGATGCGGTAATCGAACGCCTTCAGGCGGATGCGAATCTTCTCGTTCAACATTTCCTAATCCTCGATTCTGACTTCTTACTTGATCACTTCGGTGACGGTGCCCGCGCCGATGGTGCGGCCGCCCTCGCGAAT
>CAZQTL010000072.1:0-17957 GCA_964595975.1 uncultured Thermoanaerobaculia bacterium
GCCGCGGTGCCGGCAGCCGGCGCGACGCGCGCCGCAGCCGCGGCGCGAATGACCGCCGGCAGGGTGTCGGCGAGCAGGCGCCAGCTGTCCGGGTCTTCGGGCTTGGGCAGCAGCTCGACGGCCCCGGAACCGATCGCCTGGAAGGCGGCGCGCACTTCGGAGCGGTCGGCGCGCGAGGTGAGCAGGATGGTCGGTACCGGCCGGTCGCGCCGCAGGCGGGCGAGCACGCCGAAGCCGTCGAGGACCGGCATGACGATGTCCAGCAGCAGGACGTCGGGACGGAGCCGGTCCACCAGATCGACCGCGGACTCGCCGTCGGCCGCTTCACCGATGACCTGGATGTCGCTCGCCTGGGCGAGGAGCCGCCGCAGCACCGCGCGCACCGACGACGAATCGTCGACGAGGACGACGGTGAGCTTGCCGGCGGATGGGGAGGTCAAGGTCGCAGCCGCGCTCAGTTGCCGGTGAGACGGCGCACGGTCTCGACCAGGTCGGTCGCCACCAGACTCTGCTTGGTGAGATAGGCGTCGGCGCCGGCGCGCAGGCCGCGCAGCCGATCCTCCGAGCTCTCGCGGGTGGAGACCACGACGATCGGCAGGTGGGCGAAGCGCTCGATCTGTCGCAGCTGCGCGGTGAGCTCGAAGCCGTCGAGGTTGGGCATCTCGATGTCGGTGACCAGGCAGTCGAAGGCCTCTACGGCGAGGCGGCGCAGCGCCTCGTCGCCGTCCGCGGCGACTTCGACGCGGAAGCCGGCGTCCTCGAGGATGCGACGCTCCATTTCGCGGGTCACCCGCGAGTCGTCGACCAGCAACAACCGCGTGAGCTCCCGCGCGGCGTCGGGGCCGGCGAGCAGGCCCGTCTGGGCCATCGGCGCCCGGCGCAGAGCGGTCTCGCGGCCGAGCAGCGCCTGCGGCGCGAGCACCGCGATCGGGTCTCCCGACGGCAGCAGGGCGGCCCCGTCCACCAGCGCCGAGACCCGGGCGCGCCGCGGCAAGGGGCGCACCAGCAGCTCGACCTCGCCCTCGACCCGGTCGACGGCGAAGGCGACCGGCCGGCCGGCCACCGAGCCCTCGACCAGGAGCCGGCTCTCGTCGCCGGCGGGCGAAGCGATGCCGAGGGCGTCGCCGAGCGATACGAACGGGACCAGGCGGTCGCCGAGGATCGCCAGGCGGTGACCGCCGTTCTCCTCGATCCGGACGCCGGTTAGCGTCGCGATACGGCGCACGGCGACCGCCGGCACCGCCAGCAGCGCGCTGCCGACGCGCACCAGGACGACCTGTTCGCCGCGCCGCGCCACCGGCAGGTCGAGGACGACCTCGGAACCGCCACCGAGCTTCGAGGCGATCCGGACCTCGCCGCCGAGTCGCGCGACCGCCGCCTCGACCGCGTCGAGGCCGACGCCGCGCCCGGAGACTTCGGAGGCGGCGTCGCGGGTCGAGAATCCGGGGAGGAAGACCAGTCTCAGGGCATCGGCTTCGGGCAGAGACTCGAGTGCCGCGCGCGGCAGAAAGCCGCCTGCCACGGCCTGACGAGCGATGGCGCCGGCGTCGATGCCGCGGCCGTCGTCGGCGATGCGCAGCTCGACGCCCCGGCCTCCGGGCGCGGCCGCGATGCGGACACGTCCCGCTGGAGCCTTGCCAGCGGCGCGGCGCTCTTCCGGGTCCTCGATGCCGTGGTCGACGGCGTTGGCGACCAGATGGCGCAGCGCCCCCTCGAGCTCGCGGGCGATGCGCCGGTCGAGACGTGTCTCTTCGCCCTCGAGCTCGACTTCGATCTGGCGCCCCAGGCGGCGCGCGAGCTCCCTGGCATAGCGCGCCAGGGAACGCAGCGTCGGCTTGATCGGAGCGATCTGCAGCGCCAGCACCGCCTCGATCTGTTCCTCGCCGGTGCGCGCCAGGCGAGTCTCGAGCGCTCCGGCTTCGAGCACCGCCTGGCGCAGGGAGGCGGCGACTACCGCCAGCGCCTGGGCCGGCTGGGGATCGCGCACACCGTCTTCGGCGAGATTCGCCAGCTCTTCGAGCCGGGCGAGGAGGCGGCCGGTGACGACCGCCGCAGCGCGCACCCGCACCCCGCGCTCGGCGAAGGCGTCGAGGCCGCTGGCCAGAAGTCCGGCGTTGTCGGAGCTCTCCTCGACGAGCCGGCGCTCGTCGTTGCCCCGCCGGTCGCCGCCCGCCCGGCGATCGGCTCCGGCGCGGCGCTCGGCGACCTCGCCGGCCGGCGGTACGGCGGAGGGCGTGGCTCCGGCCGAGGCGGCCTCGGGGAGGGCTCCGAGCGGCGTCTCGCCGCTGCCGCGCTCGCGCTCGAACTCGGCCAGAAGGTCGGCCGCCGGAGCGGCCGGCTCGCCGCCCTCCACCGCTTCGACCATCGCCGCCAGGGCATCGTGGGCGGCGAGCAGCAGCCCCGGCAGTGCCGGCGGACGGGAGAGGACGAGCTCTTCGGTGGCGTGACAGAGCTCGGCGAACGGCGCGATCGCCATCATCCGGCCGGCCCCCTTCAGCGTGTGGAGCTCACGCTTGATCTCGACCAGCGCCTCCGGTCCGCGGCCCAGGGCAGGCACGAGATCGGCGAGCCGCTGCAAGCGCTCGCGCGCTTCGGCGACGAACACCGGCACGAGCTCGAGCAGCTCGTCGTCCACGGTCTAGCCCGACGTCCAGCGCTCGAGATTGACGTCGATGCCGAGGACGGCGACGAGCTCGCCGTCCTCGTAGAACGGCGCGGCCGCGGTGACGACCTGTTCGTCGGTGAGAATCGAGGTCATGACCGAGGTCACGATGCCGCGCCGTTCGGCGGCGGCGGCGCGGAACCAGGGGCGATCCGAGAAGTCGCGCCCGAAGCGGATCTCGTCCGGAATCGGAACCTGGCGGACGAGCGCCGGCTGGCCGACGATCGCGGTGCGCTGGCGGCGGCGGTCGTTGACGAAAACGAGCTCGACATCCGGCCGCTCTTCGAGCAGCGATTCGAGTCGGCGCTCGAGGGCGTCGGGGCTGGCGAGGAGGGGCTGGAGCTCGCTCGCCCAGCTCTCGGCGAGGTGGCGGAGCGACGAGGGGGAATCGAGGCGGAAGCCCTGCGCCAGGAGCTGGACGCTGACCGCGGCGTCCTCGAGGTCGCGCGCGGCGCCCGAGAAGCCGCGCAGGCCGTCGGCGATCTGCTGCACGACCGAGGAGGCCTCGCGCAGCGTCTGCACGACCTGCAGCGAGGCGGTGCGCTGCTCGGACGTTCCGGCCGAGATCTCGCGCGCCGCGGCGGCGGTCTCGACGAGCGCGTCGCGCAGGCCGACGATCGCGCCGGCGGTCGCCGTCACCCGCAGGAGGACGCGCTCGGCTTCGCGGCCGCCAGCGCTCGTTGCCTCGACGGTGGCGGCGATCGAGGTCGAGAACTCCTCGAGCAGCCGGCGGACCGAGGCGGCGGCGTCGCGCGAACGCCCGGAGAGCCGCCGCACCTCCTCGGCGACCTCGCCGAATCGCTGACCGATGTCGCCCGCCTCGCCGGCGGCCTCGATGGCGGCATTCAACGACAGCAGGTGGGTCTCGCGCGCGATGTCCTCGACCAGGGCGAGGACGCCGAAGATCTCCTCGGCGCGGCGCTCGAGATCGGCGGAGCGCTTGGCGATCGCGCCGATGCGTTCGCGCAGGCGCTCGACACCGGCCACGGCGCGCTCGACGGCGGCCGCGCCCTCGTTGCCGGTCGCCTCGCCGAGCCGGGCGAGCTCCGCCTGCGCTTCGGCGTTGCCGGCGATCTGGGTGGCGGTCTGGGCCAGCTCCTCCATGGCGGCGGTGATCTCGACCACCGACGCCGACTGCTCGGACGAGCCGGCGGCGAGCTCCGAGGCGATCCGCTTGACCGCGCCCGCGGCTCCGGCGACTTCGACCGAAGAGCCCTGGATGCGGCTCGCCAGCACTTCGAGCGGTGCCAGCGCCTCGCCGAGCGGGACGGAGAGCGCCGCCGGAAGGTCGGCGGCGATCGTCTTGGCGCGCACCAGGTCGGCCGCCGCCAGCTCGTCGAGCGAGGCCACGAGGCGCAGGCGATCGGCCTGTTTCGCCGCCCGCAGGTCGAAGCTGCGGCGGATCGCCGGCAGGGAGAGCGCCACGGTCAGGGCGGCGCCGAGCAGCGCCGCCGTCGAGCGCCAGGAGCTGCCGGTCTGCGCCTCGGCGACGAGGACGAAGACGACGGCGAGCAGGGCGAGCCCGACCGGAGCGGTGGGCATGGTGCTGCGCAGGGCGTGGCGGTCAAACATGGGCGACCTCGACCTCCCGGGTCATGATGACGAGCGGCTCGCCGGCGAGCAGCGCCAGGCCGGCGGCGCCGGGCGGCAGAAAGTGCCGGAGGCGAGGCGAGAGCGGCCGAGGCGCGAGCCCGCCGGCGAGCGTCAGGACCGAGTCGACAGCGAGTCGGCGGCCGCCGGCGAAGCACACCTCGAGCTCGCCGGTGCCGCCGGTCGCCCGTCCTCCCGGTTCGCTGGCGGTGCGCTCGATCGCCGCCACCTGATCGGCAGGCAGGCCCCAGAGCACGCCGTCGCGGCGCACGATCAGGTAGCCGCCGGTCACGCCTCGACTCCGAGGCGTTCGGTGTCGACGACGACGACCGGCCGGCCGCCGACCAGAGCCTGTCCGAGAGCGAGGGCGGCGGGGTCGAGCTCCGTGACCTCGATCGCATCGTCGACGCCGAGGCCGACGAGCTCGCGGTCGGAGCCGGAGCCGAGCCAGGTCACGACCGTGACGGCCGGCCGGGAGCTGCCGCGCTCGGCACCCAGGAGCTGGGCCAGGTCGAGCACGGCGAGCGGCTCGCCGGCGAACTCGGCGAGTCCGACGAGACCTGGGCCGGCGCCGGGCAGCGGGTGCAGGCGCGCGCCGCGGACGACGCGGCGCACCGCGAGCGCCGGGAGCGCCGCCACGCGCGCGCCCAGGCGGACGAGGAGGTACGGCGTCGCGCTCATGCGCCGATTTCGGTCCAGTGCCGCACGTTGACGTCGAACTCGACCACGGCGACGGGCTCGCCCGCGGCGTTGCGCCGCGCGACCGCCACCATGATGCAGGGCTCGCCCGACATCACCGAGCGCTCCGGCGGCGTCACCACCGCGCGCGAGCTCTCGACGGCCTTCTTGAACCAGGCGCGATCGCCGAGGTTGCGGCGCCGCAGCTCTTGCAGCGCCTCGACGGTGCTCTCCTGCAGCGCGCTCGCGGTCTGCGTCGCCAGGACCTTGCCGCGGGCGTCGACGATGCAGCCGCATTCGACGAACGGCGCGGCCGCGACGAGCTCGTCGATCAGCTCCTGCGGTCGCCACTCGGCGCTTGCCGGAGCGTCGGGGAGCCGGCCGGCCCAGGAGTGCACCAGGCGCTTGAGCGATCGCGGCGAATCGAGACGGAAGGTCTGCGCCAGGAGCTCGAGGTCGAGGCCGATCGAGCGCAGCCGGCCGGAGGTGGAGGAGAGCTGCGCGAGGTCGCGCGACATCCGTTCGACCACCTGGTGGAGCTCGCGCAGCGTCGAGAGGACCTCCTCGGTGGCCGACGTCTGCTGCCGGGTCACCGAGGAGATCTGCCGCGCCGCCTCCGAGCTCTCGCGCAGCGAGGCGCGCAGGATCCCCAAGGCGCCAGTGGCGGCGCGGGCCTCCTCGAGCACCCGGGCCGCCTCTTTGCCGCCTTCTTCGGTGGCCACGACGGTCGAGCGGATGGCGCTCGCGAACTCCTCGACCTGGCTGCGAACGGAGGCGACCGAATCGCGCACGCGCTCGGCGAGCACGCGAACCTCGCCGGCGACGATCGCGAAGCGCCGCCCGCGGCCCCCCGCAGCCGAAGCTTCGAGAGCGGCGTTGAGCGACAGGAGATGGGTCTCCTGGGCGATCTCGCTGATCAATTCGAGCACGCGGAAGATCTCGCGCGACCGCGTTCCGAGCGTGTCGGCGCGGGCCGTGACGTCGGCGATGCGGCGCTCCACGGCGCCGACGCCTTCGACCGCCTCCGCGACCGCCTCCGCCCCCGCGGCGCCCTCGCTCTCCGCCGTCAGCACGAGCTGGTTCTGGCGCTCGGCATGCTCCGAGATCTCGGCCGCGGTGCGCGAAAGCTCCTCCATGGCAGCTGTCACTTCGCCGGCCGCGGCGGCCTGCTGGGCCGAGCTCGCCGCAAGCAGCGTCGACCCGCGCTCGACGCCTTCCGCGGCGCCGGCGACCGAGTGCGAGTTGGCCTGCAGCTGCTCGACGCGGGTCGCCAGGCCGGAAACCGCGCGCGCGACGCCGCCGGCGAGATCCGGATCCAGGGAGCGCGCGAGCTCGGCGGTGCGGATCAGGTCGCCGTCGCCGAGCTGGCGAAAGACGCGGATGAGTCTGGCGCGCAGGCCCGCGCGCGGATCGGCGACGCGGGTGGAGAGGTCGAAGACGAGAAACAGCAGGGCGCCGACGACGGCAGCCAGGTGAAAGAAGACCTGCAGCACCGGCGCCTGCGCTCCGCGACTGGCGCCGGCGAGCAGCCAGCCGCCGACGGCCCACACGGCGCCATAGAGCGCAGCCGGTACCAGGAGCGACTGGGATTCGGTCCGACTTCCGGCCGGCCGGCTCATGCGACCCTGCCACGGGTCGAGGTCGATCCGCTGCGCGATTCCACGGTCGAGGCTCCTTCGAAGATCCTTCATCGTCACCCAGAACGGCGGCGGATGCAAGGCCGGCGGGCGTCCGGCGCGCGCGACTGCCCGAAGGTGTTGTTGAAAGCCCGCTACCCTTCGTCTACACTGGCCCGACCCGTGAAACCCAAGAAGATCCTCGTCGTCGACGACTCCGATCTGATGCATCGCATGTACGGTGTGATGCTGCGTGGCGCCGGTCTCGTCGGCGCGCGGGACGGCGAAGAGGCGCTGGAGAGGATTGCCGGCGACCCCGAGATCGACCTCGTCCTGCTCGACATCAACATGCCGAAGATGAACGGCTTCGAGGTGCTGCAGGAGCTCGGCGCCCGCGGACGGATTCCCGCTCTGCGGGTCATCGTGGTGACCACGGAAGGACGCGACGAGGACGCCCGGCGCGGCCTCGCGGCCGGAGCCGCGGCCTATCTCACGAAGCCGTTCCGCGCCGAAGAGGTGCGAGCGGCGATCGCTGCGCTGCCGGAGCCGGAATGACGCCCGAGCCGCCGCCGGCGGCGCACGAGCCGCTCGTCGACCAGCTGCGCGACGCGCTGGGCCGCGCCGCCGAGCTGGTCGCGCGGCTGTCGACGACACTCGCCTCCGCGGCGCGCGGCGAGGCCGCGGAAGAGATCTTCGCGCCGGCGCCGGCTGCGAACCCGCTCGAGCGCGAGCTCGACGAGGTGCGCGGCGACATGCAGGAGATCTCGGTGCGGCTGGTCGACACCGAGCACCAGCTCGACCGGCTGATGAGCCTCTATGTGGCGACCTACCAGCTGCACGCCTTCCTCGACCCGCGCCAGGTATCGAGCGCCATCGCCGACATCGCCGTGAACCTGCTCGGCGCGGAGCGTTTCGCCCTGCTCCTGCTCAAGGACGACGGGCACGAGTTCGAGGTCGCTTTTTCTCAGGGAACCTCCGCCGAGGGGACGCCGGGCTTCGCCGGCGCGACCTACACCGGCGGCGACCCGCTCTGCGACGCCGCTCTGCAGGACGGAGCGCTGAAGCTCGGGCCGACCGCGGCCTCGAACACGATCGCCGCGGTGCCGCTCAAGATCCAGGACCAGATCGTCGGCGCCCTCGTCGTGCTCAAGCTCTTCGACCACAAGCCGGTGCTTCGCCCCGACGACCGCGATCTGCTGGATCTGCTGTCGGCGCACGCTGCCTCGGCGCTGTTCGCCGCCCGCCTGTTCGCCGCCAAGGACAGGAAGCTCCGCACCCTCGAGAGCCTCGTCCGGCTCGCCCGCCGCGACGAATAGCGGCGTCTCGCCGCCCTGGCCGGAGGCGGGCGCTCCCCGGGCCCCGCGATAGAGTTCCCGACCATGTTCCTGCGCAAGCTCGTCCGGGTGGTTCTCGTCGTCCTGCTGCTGCTCGCGGCGCTCGCCGCCGGCGGTTTCTACTGGCTGAAATCGGCCGGCCTGCCGCAGCGCGAGGGCGGCGCCGCGCTCGCCGGCCTCCAGGCGCCGGTCGACGTGCGCTGGGACCGCTGGGCGATGCCCTACGTCCATGCGTCGACGGCGGCCGACGCGACGGCCGCTCTCGGTTGGCTGCACGCCAACGACCGTCTGTTCCAGATGGAGATTTCGCGCCGCGCGGCGGCGGGCCGGCTGTCGGAGCTCTTCGGCGAGCGCGCCCTCTCGTTCGACAAGAAGGTCCGCCGGCTGCGTGTCTACGCCGCCGCCGAGAAGCTGGTCGCCGCGGCGTCGCCCGAGAGCCGTGACCTTCTCGCCGCTTACGCGCACGGCGTGAATGCCTGGATCGCCAGCCACCGGCACGACCTGCCGCCGGAGTTCCGCCTGCTGACGGCGAAGCCCGAGCCCTGGCGTCCCGCCGACTCGATGGGCATCGTCTTCCTGATGGCGCGCCAGCTCTCGGCGATCTTCGAGCCCAACGAGGAGGAGCTCTTCGGCTTTCTGCGCGAGTTCGGCCCCGAGCGCGCGCGCGAGCTCGCCGGCACACCGCAGGCGCAGGTCTTCGACGAGGTCGCGCGGCTCGCCGCCGAGACGCCGGCCGCCGGCGAAGCCGCTGCGGCGAACCCGGAGGGCGCGGGTCTCGGCAGCAACAACTGGGCGATCGCTCCCGCTCGCACCGCGACGCACTCGGCGCTGGTCGCCAACGACCCGCATCTCGGCCTGGGGATCCCCGGGGTCTGGTACCAGGCCGCGCTGCGGGCGCCGGACTACGACGTCTCCGGCATGACGATCCCCGGCGTGCCCGGGGTGGTGCTCGGGCGCAGCGCCGACCTCGCCTGGGCGATGACCAACCTCTATGTCGACGACGTGGACCTCTTCGTCGAGCGGCTCGACGTCACCGGCACCAAGGTGCTGCGCGGCGAAGAGTACGTGCCGATCGCGGTCGAGAAGGCGCGGGTTCGGCTCGACGACGGCGAGGAGGTCGAGTTCGAGATCCGTTCGACCGACCGCGGGCCGCTGCTCGAGCCCGACCCGGTGCACGGCCTGCCGGCGCGCAGTGTCGTCTGGTCTGGCTACGAGCCGGCCGATCAACTGCTCGCGCTGATGAATCTGGCGCGCGCCAAGTCGATCTCCGAAGTGCAGGCGGCGGTGGCGCCGTATTCGTTCCCGCCGCAGAACCTCGTGGTGGGCGACCGCGACGGCCACATCCTGTGGACGCCGATCGGCCGCGCGCCCAATCGTTTCGGCTGGGACGGCCGTTTCCCGGCGCCGGGATGGAAGAGCGAATACGGCTGGGCAGGCCTGCTGCCTGCGGCCGAGAACCCGGCGCTCGTCGATCCTCCGGCCGAAGCGATCGCCACCGCCAACAGCTTCCTGCCGGTGCCGCTGCCGGCCTGGTTCCAGGAGGAGTTCGACACGCCGTTCCGCGCCGACCGGATTCGCGAGCGGCTGGCGATGAAGAACGACTGGACGCCGGCGACGGTCGCCGCGCTGCAGACCGACGCGACGTCGCTGTGGGCGCAGTGGCTGGTGCCGAAGCTCGCCGGCGACCACGCCGGCGACGCGGCGAAGGCCTGGGTGGCGCTGCAGGGCTGGGACGGCGAGATGCGCGAGCGCGGCGCGCCGGCGCTGTTCGCGCTGGTCGAGCGCCACCTGCAGCAGGCGATCTTCCAGGACGAAGCGACGGCGGCGAAGCTCGCGCGCTTCGGCAATCGCTGGCGTCTCCTGCGGCTGCTCGACGGCAGGATGTCGGCCGACTGGTTCGACGACGTCTCGACGCCGGCGAAGGAGGATCGAGCGGCGGCGGTGGAGGCGGCGCTCGCCGCCGCCTGGCAGGAGGGAGAGAGGCGCTGGGGACCGAAGGTCGCGGAGTGGCCCTACTCCGGGATCCACAACCTGACGCTCGACCATACGCTGGGTTCGGCGCCGTTCTTCGGCCGGCTGTTCAACCGCGGGCCGTTCCCGCTCGCCGGCTCCGCGACCACGGTCATGGCCTTCGGCGGCCCGTGGAAGGGCGACCAGATGGACGTCGAGTACGGCGCCTCGATGCGCCTGGTCAACGACCTCGGCGACGCCGACCGCGGACTTTCGATCCTCCCCGGCGGCCAGGCCGGACACCCCTGGGATCCGCACTACGCCGACCAGCTGCCGCTCTACCTGGAGGGCGGGACGCGCCCGGTGCCCTGGAGCGAGGGTGCCGTCGAAAAGGCGACGGTGACGAAGCTCCGGCTGGTTCCGGCGACGGAAGAGGGTGGAAGATGAGCGACGTTCGACGGCGGAGGGTCCGGTTTCTCGTTGCAATGCTGGCGCTCGCGGTGAGCTCGGGCGCCTTCGCGACGGAGGCGCCCCCCCTGGCGGCGTCGGCTGCATCCGCGCCGAAGGGGCACCTGGTTCTCAACGGCGGCGGCGGGGAGTCGGATCCCTTCTGGCCGACGGTCTTCCGTCTCGCCGGCGGCAAGGATGCGGCGATCGTCATCCTGCCGACCGCTTCGGAGCGCGCCGAGACCGGGCAGGAGTACGTCGACGAGCTCAAGGCGATGGGCGCCACCGGCATGCGCTGGATCGATCTGCGCACGCGCGAAGACGCGTCGAAGCCGGAGTACCTGGCGGCGATCGCGGCGGCGAAGGTGATCTTCTTCACCGGCGGCGATCAGGCGAAGATCACCGCCGCAATCCTCGGCACGCCCGCCGAGGCGGCGATCCGCAAGGTCTACGACGACGGCGGGGTGCTCTCCGGGAGCTCCGCCGGTCTCGCCTGCATGAGTCGCGTGATGCTCACCGGCGAGGGGGACTTCACCGTGGTGCGCGGCGGCAACGTCGAGGTGAAGGAGGGCCTGGGCTACGTCACCGAGGCGATCCTCGATCAGCACTTCGTCGCCCGCCAGCGCCAGAACCGTCTGATCTCCGTCGTGCTCGAGCATCCCGAGCTGCCCGGGATCGGCGTCGACGAGCGCACCTCCATCTGGATCCGCCCCGACCGCACCTTCGACGTCATGGGAGAGGGCTGGGTGATGATCTTCGACGCCCGGGCGTCGGTCGTGCGCACGGACGGCGCCAAGGTCAAGCCGAAGCTCGCGACCGACGGCATGGTCACCCGCATCCTGGTCGCCGGCGACCGCTTCGACCTCAAGTCGGGAAGCCTCCTGCCGCGCGACTGAGCGTGCGGACGGGTCCGGCGGCGCCCCCCTTGGGCTAGACTCCGCGGAACCAACCAAGGGGGACTCCTTCCATGAAGCTCGTCCACAAGCTCGTGCTCGCCCTGATCGTCGTCCCGGCCCTGGCCGGGAGCCCGGCGGCGCACGCCGGCGGGCCGCCGTTCGCCGCCTCGCTCGCCGAAGGCAGGAAGCTGCCGCTGCCCTACGGCATCGGCATCACGCTCTACGATCAGCTCCAGGACTACCGGCTCGACAGCCTGCGGCTGGGTATCCCGGGCTTCGACAACGTGCCGCTCGACCGTCTGGCGATCGACAACCGGATCACCGACTACAACGTCCAGGCGGACGTCTGGCTCTTCCCGTTCCTCAACGTCTTCGGCCTGGTCGGCACGATCGACGGCAGCACCGAAGTGGATTTCGGCGCCGTTCCGCTGCCGTTTCCACTCGGCAAGCTGGCGATCTCCTATGACGGCACGGTCTACGGTGGAGGAGCGACGCTGGCCGCGGGCGGCGACCGCTGGTTCACCTCGCTCACCGGGGTGGCGACGAAGAGCGACCTCTCGGGCGACTTCGACTCGAGCGCCAATTCCCTGGTGGTGATGCCGCGCCTCGGCGTGCACAACGACCACGGCGCGATCTGGGTCGGCGCGATGTACCTCGATACCGAAGAGAAGCACAGCGGCACGATCGCCCTGCCGTTCCTCGGGCCGGTGCCGTTTTCCGTCGACCTCAAGCAGAAGGACAGCTGGAATGCGCTCGTCGGTCTGCACACCACCATCGCCGAGCATTGGACGATCGAGGTCGAGGGCGGCTTCGGCGCGCGCAGCAGCGCCTCGGTGACGGCCGGCTGGCGGTTCTGATCGCACGATCGCACCGCGCGACCCGGTCCTCGCTGGCGCTGCTGGCCACGGTGAGCCTCGCCGCCGCGGCGGCGGGCTACGAGACCGACCAGTACACCCATCGCCTGCAGCCGATCGCCGACGCGCAGCCGACGCTCGACCGCGTCGTCAACCAGGCGATCGCCGATGCCGCTTCCGGGTGGCGGGGCGGCGCCGATCGCTACGCCTTCACCCTGGCGATCTTCAACGAGCTCGGTGGGTTGTACTGGGTCGACCGGATCGAGCGTCTGGCGATCCAGTCGCCGGAGATCGAGCGTCTGCCTCAGTTCCGGCACGACAGCATCTACAACGGCCTGCCGTTCACCGCCCGCCGGGTCAACTGGCTCTTCGGCGTCGGCCGCACCATCAAGCTCGCCGGAGTGCTCACCGGCAGTGACAAGCTCGGCCATTTCTTCTCGCAGGGCAAAAAGTACTACTTCTCGCACCTCGCCGGGTGGCGGGAGGAGCACATCCTCGGCCGCGGCACCTTCAACGAGCGCTGGCTTTTCGGCCAGCTGACGACGAGCATCTACTCGAACGCCGACCTGGTGGCGAACTACGAGGGCTATCGCTTCTACCGCAGCCTCTACGAGGACGGGATCGTGCCCGGAAAGTCCGCCATCGTGCGCTTCGCCGGCAGCCGCGCGGTGATCCAGCGCGCGTTCTCCTGGAGCGACCATGTCAACGACTACTGGGACGAGGCGCTGAATCCGTCGCACATGAGCCCGGAGATGGCGAAGGCGATCCAGCGAGCCATCGTCCAGGTCTGTCCCGACTTCCGGCGCGCGCCGGAGGCGTTCACGGTTCGCGACGAGGCGGCTCTGCGGGAGCGCTACGCCGGAATCGGCCTCAAGCCGGCGCCCGAAAACAGTGTCCCGGTCGTCTGCGCGGCGGCGCCGCCGCAGTAGGTCGCGGACGCCGCGGCGCCGCGGGCTACCAGCGTGCCTTGCGGGTGCGCTTGAAGGAGGGGGCGGTGCCGGTTCGTTCGACGTAGGGCTCGACGCCCGGCGTGGTGCAGCGGGGAAGCGGCTGCGAGATCGCCGCTTCGATGTCGCGGATCTTCTCCTTGTCGATCCAGCTGGCGATCGAAGAGACCAGGCCGGTGGCGTTGCCGCGCGCCGTGCGGCCGGCGCGATGGACGTAGTCCTCGACAGTCTCGGGCAGGTCGTAGTTGATGATGTGCTGGATCCCGGGCACGTCCAGACCGCGCGAGGCGATGTCGGTGGCGATCATGATCCGGTGCTGGCCCTCGCGGAAGCCGTCGAGCGATGCGATGCGCTCCTTCTGCGACAGGTCCGAGTGGATGCGGTCGACCGGGTGCCCCTCGCGCAGCAGCGCGCGGTAGAGCCATTCGGCGTCCGTCCGCCGGCGCACGAAGACCAGGGTCGAGCCGAGCTCCTGGTTGAGCAACGACAGGATGCACGGCTTCTTGTTGTCCGGATCGACGAGGTAGAGGCGGTGCGAGATGCCGGCCGCGGCCCGCCCCGGCGGAATGATGTCGATCCGCAGCGGGTCCTTGAGGAAGCGCTGCGCCAGCCGTTCGATCGGCGGCGGCATCGTGGCCGAGAACATCAGCGTGTGGCGGACCTTGGGCAGGTAGGCGAGGATGGCGTTGATCTGCGGCATGAAGCCCATGTCGAACATGTGGTCGGCTTCGTCGAGCACCAGCTCCTCGACCTTGTCGAGCTTCACGGTGCGGCGCTCGAGGTGATCGAGAAGCCGCCCGGGAGTCGCCACCACGATGCACGGCTTCTTCGCCAGCTCGTCCATCTGGTGCTTGATGTTGAGGCCGCCGATGAGCGACACGGTGCGCAGACGGTGACTGGCGCCGAAGTAGTCGAGGAAGGCCTTCGTCTGCAGCGTGATCTCGCGCGTCGGCGAGAGGATGAGTCCGCGGATCCCGCCGCCGGGCTGAATGCGCTGGGCGAGGGGAATGGCGAAGGCGGCGGTCTTGCCGGAACCGGTTTCGGCCAGGCCGAGAACGTCGCGGCCGGCGATCGCCGCAGCGATGACGGCGGCCTGGATCGGCGTCGGATGCGTCCAGCCGAGCTCGCGGACGGCGAGCCGCAGCTCGGCCGTCATACCCAGATCATCGAAGGTGCGGGAGGTCTCTGGAACGGGATGTTGCGGTAGGAGGGCTTCTTGCATTCCGGGCCATTCTATTCTGCTTCGGGAAAGAGCCTCGCCTGGGGGGTCTCGGGGGCCTCGTCGAGGAAGTTCGAGACGCCGACTCCGGCCAGGCGGAAGCGGGTCGACTCGCGCTCGCCGAACTGGTCGAGGAGGGCGACGGCGATGCCGGCGAGCTCCCGGGCATCGGCGGGCGGGACCTCCGGCGTCCGCCGGCGCGACAGCGAGCGGAAGTCGCCCGTCTTGAGTTTCACCGTGACGGTCCGCCCGCGCCGTCCTCGCCGCTCGGCAGCCTCCCAGACCTTGACGGCGAGTCGTTCGATCGAGGAGGGGAGGGTCTCCAGCGGAAGGTCCTGCTCGAAGGTGGTCTCCGTGGAGATCGACTTGACCGGTCGCTCGCTGATCACCGGGTGGTCGTCGATCCCCTGGGCGAGCTCGTGCAGGCGGCGGCCGAACTTGCCGAAACGCAGCTCGAGATCGACCAGCGGCCGGCGGCGCAGGTCGCCGACCGTGGTGATCCCCATTCCGGCGAGCGCCTCGCCGGTCGTCTTGCCGACTCCCGGGAGTTTGCCGACGGCGAGCGGCGCGAGAAAGGCCTCCACCTCGTGCGGCCGGATGACGAAGAGGCCGTCGGGCTTCTTCCAGTCGGAGGCGATCTTGGCGAGGAACTTGTTCGGCGCGACGCCGGCCGACGCGGTGAGCGCGGTCTCTTCGCGGATCTCGCGGCGGATGACGCGCGCGGTCTCGGTCGCGGTCGGGAGTCCCGTCAGCTCTTCGGTGACGTCGAGGTAGGCCTCGTCGAGCGACAGCGGCTCGACGAGCGCGGTGTGGCGGAGGAAGATCGCCCGCACCTGCCGCGAGACTTCGCGGTAGCGGGTGAAGTCGGGCGGCACGAAGATCGCCTGCGGGCACTGCCGCTGCGCGGTGACCGCGGCCATCGCCGAACGGATGCCGAAGCGCCGTGCCTCGTACGACGCCGCGCAGACCACCGACCGCGGCCCCGTCCACGCCACCACCACCGGCTTCCCCCGAAGCTCCGGCCGGTCGCGCTGCTCGACCGAGGCGTAGAAGGCGTCCATGTCGACGTGGACGATCTTCCTCATGGAGCGCAAATCTAGCGTAAAGCTGCGTCCGGGACACAATGCTGGGACACGATGATCATTGTGTCCCGGCATTGTGTCCCCCCACTTAAGAGAGGCTACTCCCGCAGCGGCTTGACCAGGACGGTTGTCCAGCGCTCGAGGGTGACCTCGCCCGGCGGCTGGCCGCGGCGCTTCGAGACCTCGGCGCCGCGGGCCATGTGGACCGCGACGCGGCCGGCGTTCCGGGCCTTGGAGTAGCCGGCGGCGAGGGCGGCGGCATAGAGCTCGGTCGGCTTCGGCAGGCGCTCGAGGTGCCCGGGATTCCGCACCAGGACGTGCGAGCCCGAGTCGCCGGCGAGATGGAACCAGAAGTCGAGCGGTTGGGTGAGCTTGGTCGACAGCAGATCGTTCTCTTCCGCTGTCTTGCCGACCAGCACGGTGAAACCGTCCGGCGAGACGAAGCGGCGGGCGATCCGGCGGCCCTGCCAGATCCCCTGTTCGGGGTCGGAGGGGGGCGGGGGACCGGAGCGCTCGGCGGCCATCGTCCGGGAATCGTACCGGCCCGGGGGGCGGAACGGTGCACCGGGCCCGGACCGTAGTAGACTCTCGCCACTTCCGCGGGCGCTTTTGCCGCCGCCTTTGCGCCCGCCCCAAACGCTCGCAAATCTGTTTCACGGAGCCCGCTTGTCTCGAAAAATGCTCATCAATGCCCGCAGCGCGGAGGAACTACGCATCGCCGTGGTCTCCGACGCCGGGCTCGAGAACTACCAGGTCGAAGTCGGAGAGGGGGGTCTGACGCGCGGCAACATCTACCGCGGCGTGATCTCGAATCTCCAGCCGGCGTTGAACGCCGCCTTCGTCGACTACGGAACCGGCAAGAACGGGTTCCTCGCCATCCAGGACGTCGTCGCCGAAGCGCGCTACGCCGAGCCCTCCCACGGCGGACGCCCGGAGATCCAGGAGATCCTGCAGCAGGGCAAGCCGATCGTGATCCAGGTCACCCGCGAGCCCGAAAACCAGAAGGGCGCGGCGATCACCACCAACCTCTCGCTGGCCGGCCGCTATCTGGTCTTCACGCCGTTCGACGACACGCGCGGCGTCTCGCGCAAGGTCGAGGACGAAGAGACCCGGGCCGAGCTGCGCTCGATCGCCGGCAAGCTCGAGCTGCCCGACGGCGGGGGCGTCATCGTGCGCACCAACGCCCTCGGTGAAACCCGCGCCGAGCTGCAGAAGGACCTCGCGGCTCTCCTGCGGGTGTGGAAGCGCATCCAGACCGAAGCGCGCCGCGGCACCGGGCCGCGCCTGCTCTACAGCGACCAGGACCTGATTCTGCGCGCCCTGCGCGACCACCTCGATGTCGGCGTAGACGAGATCCTGGTGGACGACGAGACCGCTTTCCAGCAGGCCGCCGAGTACATGCAGGCGTTCATGCCGCGCACCCGGGTCGAGCTGACCCACTACGTCGAGCGCGTGCCGCTGTTCTCCAAGTACTCGCTCGAGAGCCAGATCGAGCAGATCTTCGCCCGCACCGTGCCGCTTCCGGGCGGCGGCTCGATCGTCGTCGACTCGACCGAGGCGCTGACCGCCATCGACGTCAACTCGGGTCGCGCCGGCAGCGGCAGCAGCCACGAGGACATGGCGCTCGAGACCAACCTGCAGGCGGCGCGCGAGGTCGCGCGTCAGCTCCGGCTGCGCGATCTGGGCGGCCTGGTCGTCGTCGATTTCATCGACCTGCGCAGCATGAAGAACCGGCGCGCGGTCGAGAAGACGATGAAGGACGCGCTGAAGATCGACCGGGCGCGTTCGACGGTCGGGCGGCTGTCGCCCAACGGACTGCTCGAGATCAACCGCCAGCGCATCCAGCAGTCGCTGCGCGCTCGGGCGCAACGCCCCTGCCCGACCTGCCAGGGCACCGGCCGGGTGCCGTCGATCGAGTCGGTGGGTCTGAACCTGATGCGGCGGATCGAGGGCCGGGCGGCGACCGGCCGTCTGCTCAAGGCGCGCGTCGAGATGCACCCCGAGCTCGCCGAGGCGATGCAGAACGGTCGCCGCAAGGACCTGGCGCGGCTCGAGGCCGAGTACGACATCGAGATCGAGATCGTCGCTTCGCATCGCCTGCACGGCCCCGAGGAGCAGATCGAATGGCGCGATCGCCAGACGCCGATCACCATGGCGCCGCACAAGGCCGAGGCGAGCGTGCGCCGCAGCGGTCCGGCAGCGGCGCTCGCGCCGGTCGTCTTCGAGGTCAACCCGTCGGCAGAGTCCGAGGAAGAGGGTTCCGAGGCGGACGCCGCAGCGGGTGCGGGAGAGGCCGGCGGCGAGGCGCGGCGCAGCGGCAAGAAGCGCCGCCGGGGCGGCAAGCGGCGCCGCGGCAAGCGCGGCGACCTGCCGCTCGCCCAGGCGACGGGAGAGCCGGCGCCGGCGACCGGTGGCGACGAGGCGTTCGACGAGAACGGCGAACCGGCGGATGGGCAACTGGTCGTGATCCGCCGTCTGCACGACGTTCCGGTCGAGCTGCCGGAGGTCAACGGCAACGTCGAGCCCTCGGCCTACGTGCCGATCGCCCACGCCGGCGGCGCCCGCCACCTCCGCGATCGGCAGCCGCCGCGCGGCGTGCCGTCGCACCTCGCCGGCCGGAATCCGGGCGCGGCGCGCGACGCCGCGGCGCGTCCGCGGCGACGCGGGGGCAAGCGACGCGGC
>CAZQTL010000073.1:0-17809 GCA_964595975.1 uncultured Thermoanaerobaculia bacterium
ACCGCAAACAGAAAGAGAACGTTGCGGGGGCGAGCTCGTTGCTATGAAAGCTAACTACGATTCTTCGCGACATGGAGCGTGGACGTTTGGTGTGACATTGGGCGGAAGGGAGTGTGGCACATTCGCTTTCTGGAACAAGCACGGTCCTTAGGCTCCTTCAGTTAGGTCGGCAAAGAGGGTGGTAGGCGCGGTGGGTTATTTGGCGAAAACGGTCGAATAAGCCGCGGTCAGGGGGTGTCGAGCGGACTGCGGACGCCTAGGCCGCCCTTGTTGAGGACGTGGGTGTAGATCATGGTCGTCGATACCTGGCGGTGGCCGAGGAGCTCCTGCACGGTGCGGATGTCGTAGCCGGCTTCGAGAAGGTGGGTGGCGAAGCTGTGGCGCAGGGTGTGGCAGGTGACGCGTTTGGGGATTCCGGCGGCCTTCGCCGCCCGTGTGATCGCGCGCTGGATGCGCTCCGGGTAAAGGTGGTGGCGACGGGTTTCTCCGGTTCTCGGGTCGTCGCTGAACTTCGCTGACGGGAACACCCATTGCCACGGCCAGTCGAGCGCGGCCGTGGGGAGCTTTCGGGCGAGGGCTCCGGGCAGCTCGACCCGGCCGAGCCCGCCGGCGAGGTCGGCCTCGTGCAGCCGTTGGACGGTCGCGAGATGGGGCCGCAGGTCGGCCGCGGCGGTCGCCGGGAGCATCGTGCGGCGATCGCGGTCCCCCTTGCCGCCGCGCACCAGGATCTCGTGGCGCTCGAAGTCGAGATCCTTCACCCGCAGGCGTAGCGATTCGAGGAGGCGGAGCCCTCCACCGTAGAGCAGCAGCGCGACCAACCGCTCGACTCCAGCCAGCTCGGCCAGCAGGCTCCGAGCCTCCGCCCGCGACAGGACGACCGGCAAGCGCTTCGGCCGGTTGGCGCGCGTGGCCCCGGGAAGCGGGCCGAGCTCCACGTCGAGCACTTCGCGGTAGAGAAAGAGAAGTGCGGCGAGGGCCTGGTTCTGGGTCGCGGCGGCGACGCCGCAGTCGACCGCCAGCGCAGAGAGGAAGGCCGAAACCTCCTCCGCTCCGAGTTGGGAAGGGTGGCGCTTGCCGTGAAAGAGGATGAAGCGGCGCGCCCAGGCCCGATAGGCCTTCTCGGTGCGAATCGAAAGGCGCCGCCGCCGGGCCTCGAAAGTCAGGCGATCGAGCAGGCGCGGTCCGGCGACGTAGGCGGGGAGACCCTCGCCGCGCGTGGCGGGCCCTCGTTCGGAGGCGAGATCGGGCGGAACTTCGCTCATGCCTGTCCAAGACGCAAAAACCGGCCGCTATCTGGCGGCCGGCGGGCGTTCGGTCAGGAAATCGTGCGGAAAATCAGGAAAGGGAGATTGGTGGAGCTGAACGGGATCGAACCGTCGACCTCTTGAATGCCATTCAAGCGCTCTCCCAGCTGAGCTACAGCCCCACCGGAGCCCGGAAGTTTATGCGACGGCACGTCCCGGGGACAAGTCCCCGCACGGACGGAGGCGATGGGACCTCGGGCCCGGCCGCGGAATCGGCGGTGGAATCTGCTGCGGGTCGGCGCCGCCGTCAGCGGCTGCGCTTGCGGCTGCGCGGCGGCCGCGGGGGCTCGCCGATGCGGCTCGGGCCGGTGCGCGCGGCGGGCTTCGGCGCCGGCGCGGCGGCCGGCTCGTCGAGCCTCTCCGGAGCCTCCGCTTCGCGCGCTTCGGGCTCGGCGACCGCGAGGTCGCCCGCCTGTTCGGCCGCGATTCGCTCCCAGTAGGCCGCGCTCCCCGTCTCCTGCGGCCGGGCGTGCGCCTTCTCGCCCAGGGCGCGGGCGATCTTCGCCTGCAGGGCGGGGATCCCCTCGCCGGTCTCGGCCGAGACGGAGATCACCCCGGCGCGGGCGCGCGAGATGCGCTCCTCGGCCGGCAGGCGGTCGATCTTGTTGTGCACCTCGAGGACGTTCGCCGGGTCGATGCCGAGCTCCTTCATGACCTCTTCGGCGACCGCCTTCTGCTCCTCCCAGCGCGGGTGGCTGCGGTCGATGACGTGCAGGACGAGGTCCGACTGGACGATCTCGTCGAGCGTCGAACGGAAGGACGCCACCAGGTGATGCGGCAGCTTGCGGATGAAGCCGACGGTGTCGGCGAAGACCGCGAGAGCGCCGTCGCGGTCGAGCGCGCCGCGGCGCAGGCGCGAGTCGAGGGTGGCGAAGAGGCGGTTCTCGGCGAAGGTCTTGTCGTTGGTCAGGCGGTTGAAGAGGGTCGACTTGCCGGCGTTGGTGTAGCCGACGAGCGCCACCACCGGCACTTCGGAACGGCCGCGGCGGTGCTCCTTGCGCATCCGGTCGATCTGCTCGAGCTCGCGCTTCAAGCGGGTGATGTTGCGCTTGATCACCCGGCGGTCGGCCTCGAGCTGCGACTCGCCCTCGCCGCCGCGGACGCCGATGCCGCCCACCTGGCGCGACAGGTGCTGCCATTGCCGGGTGAGGCGCGGCAGCAGGTACTGCAGGCGCGCGAGCTCCACCTGGGTCCGCGCCTCCTTGCTGCGCGCGCGCTGGTCGAAGATTTCGAGGATCAGGCCGCTGCGATCCATGACCTGGACCTTGAGGACCTCCTCGAGGTTCTTGACCTGGCCCCCCGAGAGGTCGTCGTCGAAGATCACCAGATTCGCCTGGAGCTCGGCGGCCTTGGCGGCGACCTCGGCCGCCTTGCCCGAGCCGATGAAGAACTTCGGGTCGAGCGACTTCCGCGCCTGCACGGTCTCCCCCGCCACTTCGACTCCGGCGGTGTCGGCGAGCGCCGCGAGCTCGGCCAGGTGCTCCTCGGCCTCGTAGACCGGGAGACCCGGCAGGGCGACGCCGACCAGGTAGGCGCGGCGGCGGCTTCCGGGGCCACCGGGGCCGCCGGGGCCACCAGATCGCCGAATCCGTTCCGAATCTCGTGCGTTTGGGCGGGGAGAAGTCATCGCGTGGTTGATTAGGATAGCCGAGGATGAACGAAATCGACGACTCGACGCCCGCTTCCGCGCCCACTTCGACTGCCGCCCCGGACGAGGCGCCGGCACAGCCTGCGCCCGCAACGCCGGTTTCGCCGCGCGGACTGCCGCTGCAGGCGAAGCTCGCTCTCGGACTGGGCCTCGCCATCGTCCTGGCGTTCTTCCTCTGGCCGCGCAGCCAGCCGGTGCGCCGTTTCGCCGACGGTTACCTCAAGGACGAGAGCGGCTCGGTGGTGGCGCTCGCCAGCCGCCTCGAGCCGGCGACGCTGGTGCACTTCTGGGCCACCTGGTGTCCGCCCTGCCGGCAGGAGATCCCGAGCCTGCTCGCCTTCGCCGACGAGGTCGGGCCGGCGCGCCTGAAGCTGGTCCTGGTCGCCGTCGCCGACGAGCGCGACCGCGCGGTCCAGTTCGTCGGCAATCCGCGCTACCCGCTGCTCTTCGATCCGGTCTGGGACGTCGCCCGGCGGTTCCGCACCGAGCAGCTGCCGGAGACCCACCTCGTCCTCGACGGCGCGCTCGCGGCGAGCTTCATCGGCGCTTCCGACTGGCGCAACTCGGTGGCCCGCCGCACCGTGCTCGCGCGCCTCGACGAGCGCGCGGCGAAAGCCGCGGCGCCGCAGCCCTGAGGCCGCCGGCTCCGCCCGCGTCCGGCCTCTAGAAGTGGACGGCCAGGCCGACGTTCGCCATGGCGTAGATGCTGGCGTCGTCGAGGAAGACGTAGTGCGCCGAGACCTCGCCGATGAACGACAGATAGCGCGTGATGTCGAAGTCGCCGGTGAGGCCGAGGACGATGCCGAGATCGCTCTCCTTGGTCTCGCCGCCGGTCAGCAGGTCGCCCTTCATCTGGTAGTAGCCCAACCCGATGTAGGTGCCGTAGTCGTAGGTCGGCTGGGCGAAGCGGTACTCGCCGGCGATGTTGACGTATTCGAGGTCAGCCTTGGCGAAGCGCTCGAACGCCGGGTCCCCCTCGATCGCGAGACGGCCGGCGCGCACCACGACCAGCGTCCGCGGCGCGGTGACCATGCCCGCCGCGAGCGCCCAGCTGGTCTGGCCGAGGCCCGGGTCGGGCTCGGCATCGAGCGCGCCGCCCAGTCCGCCGAGGAGGCCGAGGGTGAAGGTGTAGCTCTCCTGCTGCTCGGCGGCGGCGAGCGGCGCCCCAAGCCCACTCAGGACGACGGCGGCCAACACGGTGGCGGACAGCAACGACACGGTCGAGAGCTTCACGTCGATCTCCTCGGATGCTCGGGCATCCCGTTGGCGGTTGGACGGCTTCCCGGCGGCCAAGAGGCCAGCGCATCGCGGGCCGGAATCGCAAGTATAGCGGCGGGCGAATCCGTCTTAGAGCAACAAGCCGTCCCTCGTCCTTCTTACGGAGGAGCGGGCCGGACCATCGCCATGCGCCCGCTCTGCGACCTGCTCGATCTCCTCTGGCCGCGCCACTGCCTCGCCTGCGGCCTCCTCCTGCCCACCGCCGACGGTCCGGGCCCGGCGCTTCTCGGCGCCCCGCCGCTGGGGCTCTGCGCCGCCTGTCGCCACCGCCTGGTGGCGATCGACCCGCTCGCCTGCTGCTGCACCTGCGCCCTGCCGCTCCCTCCCGTCCCGCCCGGGACGCGGCTTCAGCGCTGCGGCGGCTGTCGCGCCGAGCCGCCGCCGTTCGAGCGCCTCACCCCCCTCTGGCGCTACGCGACGCCGCTCAAGGAGGTCGTGCACGCCTTCAAGTTCGGCCGTCTCGACTTCCTCGGCGCTCACTTCGCCCGCGCTCTCGGCGGGACCTTCGAGCGCCGCAGCGCCGGAGAGGGCTGGCGCGCGCCGGATCTCGTCGTGCCGGTGCCGCTCCCCTGGCCGCGCCGCCTGGCGCGGGGCTTCAATCAGACCGAGCTGGTCGCGGCGCCGCTCGCCCGCGAGCTGGGCCGCCCGTGGCGGCGAGCGCTCGCCCGCCGGTTTTTCGCCCCGCGCCAGACCGGCCAGCATCGCGACGCCCGGAGCCGGGCGGCGCACTTCCGGGTGCGCGACCCGGACGGCGTGGCGGGGCGCTCGATCCTGCTGGTGGACGACGTGCTCACCACCGGCGCCACGGTCCGTGGCGCGAGTGCGGCGCTCCGCCGGGCCGGCGCCGGAGCGATCGAGGTGGCGGTGCTCGCCTGGACGCCTCTCGAGCACCCGCCCGGAGGGTCAGGCCGGCCGTCGGGGGGGAGAATTGACAGCCCTTGACACCGGCGCTATATTGGCGCAGCAATGGGTTTCCTACCCATTTTCCCCCATCGGCGCGCGCCGGCGATTTTCGCCACGCTGACTCTCCTCGCGCTCGCGGGTTCGGCCCGCGCCGAGGTTTCGGGGCTCGAAGGACGCGTCGTCCTCAATCAGTCGCCGGTCTCGGAAGCCCGCGTCTACGCCTATCAGCTGGTCGAGAAGTCGCTGCACAAGGTGCTCACCGACGTCAGCGGCCGCTTCCTCTTCGAAGCCCTGCCGGCCGGCATCTACAAGCTCATCGCGCACAAGGCGGGTCTCGCGCCGGCGATCCAGCTGCTGCAGCGCGACGCCGCCGACTCGGCGCAGTTCGTCGAGCTGCAGCTCAGCCAAGAGGCCACCTCCGACCTCACCGATTTCTGGAGCGTCCGCGGCGAGATCCCCGCCGACGTGTTGCGCGAGATCACCACGCCGCTCGAAGCGGGCGCGGACGACGCCAGCGAGGCTCCCGAGGTCGCCAACCTGGTCATCGGTTCGAGCTCGCAGATGGATTCGCGTCTGCTCGCCGAGGTCTCGGCGCTCTCGGGCGTGCACGATGTGACGCCCGAGGCGAGCGCCCGCCTGACCGGCGCCAACGTCGGCCTCCGGGGTCAGCTGGGCAAGGTCAAGCTGACGATGCAGGGCGACTTCCAGACCTTCGAATCCGAGCTTCAGCCGCGCCCCGGCCCCGACGCCGGCCTGGACATCGACGGCCAGACGCACTCGGTTTCGTTCAAGGTCCAGACGCCGCAGCAGGGCGATTTCGACATCCTGTCGACCAGCAACCGGCTGACGATGAACGACGACGGCTACGTCACGCCGGTCGAGGCGTCGCAGCTCTTCTTCTCCTGGAACCGGCCGGTCGGCGATGCCGGAACGACCTCGGTCAAGGCGTCGCTGGTCGAGGAGAGCGGACTCTACAACCGCGCCTGGATCGACCCGCTCGGCCTGCCGGTCGCCTCGCGGCGGCTGCGCGTCGAAGGAGACTACGCGCGGAAAATGCAGGGTTTCGGCGACCTGCGCGCCGGCCTGCGCTATCGCGAGAGCAGCGGCGCCTACGCCCGTCGTCTCGCCGGCACCGGCAGCGCGCTCCTCGCCACCGAGTCGATCGACGCCTTCGGCGACGGCGGCTGGCAGGCGCACGAGAAGGTGCTCGTGCAGTACGGACTGTTCACGACGATGACCGACGGCAGCATCGCGATCACGCCGCGCGGCGGCTTCGTGCTGCAGATGGGTCCGCTCTGGCAGACCTCGTTCACCGCCTCGCATCGCGTCGTCTCGCAGGACAACCTCGTCAGCGACGACTTCCTGCCGGTCATCCTCGACGGCACGATGACCTGCGGCGAGGCCGAGACCGCCTGCTACCAGATGTCGGTCATGCGCTCGTCCGGGGTCGACAGCCAGCTCTCCCTCGGCGCCTCCTACCGCGAGCTCGACGAGACGGTTCGGATGTACTTCAACGGCGACTTCTTCGAGAGCAGCGAAGGGATCTTCCTGGTTCCCGGCGACCGTATCCCGGAGCTCCACGCCTCGGTGCGGCAGCGGCTCACGCCCGGCATCGTCGCCAAGGTCTCGGCGAGCGTCGCGAGCGGCGGCGGCGGCGTCTTCCAGTCGGTGAACCGCCGCTACTACGAGAATCAGGTGTCGATGGTCTCGTCGGGGATCGACGCCACGTTCGAGCGCACCTCGACCGGCGTCTACCTCTCCTTCCAGCGCCTCGACCAGCAGCTGGCGCGGTACACCGGGAAGGGCGCCGCCTTCGAGCCGGCGACCGACATGGAGCGACTCGAGCTGATGGTGAGCCAGAACCTCTCCGCCATCTGGGATCTGTCGCAGGACTGGGCCGTCCATCTCGGGATGGGAATCGCCCGCGGTGCCTCGTTCTTCCACACCGGCATCGACGACGAGGCCATCCAGCGCCGCGTCGTGACCGGCGTCGCCGTTCGCTTCTGACCCTCCCCTCCCCCCGTTTCTGCCACTTTTTCGAGGATCCCGACGCGGCGTCGCCAGCGCCTTCGCCGGGGACACGGCTCGTCGCTCGGTCCAAATTTCTGAACGGACTTCAAATTTCCGCTGCATTCCGGCATAAACTCTTCCAGAAAGGCCACTTATTCGCGCCCCGGGCCATGCCCAGATGGCATGGAAAGTGCTATTTCGGATTGCTCGTGGAAATGTTGGAACCGGATGTCTGAACTTCTGCGCCTGCGCCGTCTCGCCACCCTCCTCCTGCTCGCGGTCACCGCCGCGCTGGCGGTGCTGGGGGCGCGCGGCTTCGAACAGAAGCTCGAGACCTTCCAGCCGCTCGGTTTCCAGGCCGCTCCCGCCGGCGATCACTGGGAAGTCCGGGCCGTCGATCCGCTGTTCGACTCGGCCCTCGAGACGGGGGACCGCATCGTGCTGGTCAACGGCGCCGAGGTCAGCCAGGTGCCGCGGCTCGCGGCGGCCCTGCGCGAGGCGCCGGCGGCCCAACTCGTGGTGTTGCGCCGCGAACGCCTCGAGACCATCGAGTATCACCGCCCGCCGCTCGACCTCGACGCTCCGTACCTGATCCTCGCGCTCATCGGCTGCGCCTACGCCGCGATCGGACTGTTCGTCATCTGGCGCTCGAGCGCCGCCGCTGGCGGGCCGCTGTTCTATCTCTGGTGCCTGGTCTCGGCGGTGCTCTACGTCTACTCGCCGGTCTTCCCGCCCGATGCCCTCGGACGCTGGATCTACTTCTTCGACGAGGCCGCGCGCCTTCTCCTGCCGCCGCTCACCCTGCAACTCTTCCTGTCGATCCCGCGCCCCGCCGCGGCGGCGCCCCGGCGCTGGATGCCGTTCCTGTATCTGCCGGCGGCGGTGCTGACGCTCTTCCAGGCCGATCTCGCCTGGGCGAACGGCACCTGGCTCGTCGGCCCGCCGAGCGCCCACCTGCTCAAGATCCTCGACCGCGTCGAGCTCGCCCACCTGCTGCTCTTCGCCGCCCTCTCGGTGGCCGTCCTGGCGCGCCGCCTCGCGGCGCTGCGCGACTGGGAGCAGCAGCGCCAGCTCCTCTGGCTTCTGGTCGGCATGACGGCCGGCTATCTGCCGTTCTTCCTGTTCTCCGGCCTGCCGTCGATGCTCGGCCTCGAGCTCCCCGAGTCGCTCTCGACCCTGGCGGTGCTGCCGCTCGCCTGCGTGCCGTTCGCCTTCGCCTGGGCGGTGATGCGCTATCGCCTGTGGGACCTGGGCGTCATGGTGCGCAACGGGCTCTCCTACACCCTGACGCTGATCTTCGGCCTGACCACCTTCTCGCTGATCGACCTCGCTGTCCGGCGATCGATGCCGGTGGGGCTGGGCTTCACGCGCGATCTGCTGACCTTCATCGGCGGCATCCTCGCGGTCGGACTGGTCGTTCCCACCCACCGCGGCATTCACGGCATGCTCGAGCGCCTGCAGTACGGCGGTGCGCTGCGCTACCGCCGCGGCCTGCAGCGGGTGGCGCAGGAGCTGCTGCAGGAGCGCGATCTCGACCGGCTCTGCCAGGCTCTGCTCGCCGAGCTCGAACAGGCGCTCGATCTCGACCGCGCCAACCTCCTGCTGCTCCAGGGACCGGCGCTCGTGCCGGTGCGGCCGCATGCCGGCCTGCCGCGCGCCGTGGCCCTCGCGGCACTGCGCGACGGCGTCTGGGAGGGGGAGTTCGAGACCCTGTCGCCGGTCGGACTGCCGGGGGAGTCGGCCACCGCCGAACAGCAGCTCTACGTCGCCGGTTACCGCTACGTCTTCCCGCTCCTGGTGCGCGGCCAGAAGATCGGTCTCGCGCTCTCCTCGCTGCGCCACGACCGCCTGCCGCTCTCGTCCGAAGACATCGATATCGTCCGCTCGCTGCTCGACCAGGCGGCGCTCGCCATCGAGAACGCCCAGCTCCTGGACCAGGTCCATCGCCAGCTGGCCCGCGTGACCTCGCTGCAGCGGCACAACGAGGAGATTCTCGAGTCTTCCCCCGCCGGCATCGTGGTGCTCGACGCCGACGGATCGGTGGCCTCCGCCAATCTCGCCTTCGCGGCGATCGCCGGACGCTCGCGCGGCGAGCTCACCGGCAAGCGGCTGCTCGACCTCTTCCCGCTCGAGGCGCTGCCGGAGCCCGGCTCGGGGATTCGCCAGCTCTCTTTCGAGGACGCGAGCGGCGCCCAGCGCCACCTGCAGCTGACCGCAGCGCCGCTCGCCGTCGACCTCGCTGCGCCCGCCGGCGCCCGCGCCGACCGCGTGCTGGTGGTGCAGGACGTCTCGGAGCGCGTGGCGATGGAGCGCGCGCTGCGCGAGCAGGATCGTCTCGCCTCGCTCGGAGTCCTCGCCGCCGGTGTCGCGCACGAGGTCAACACGCCGCTCACCGGCATCTCGAGCTACGCCCAGATGCTGCTCGCCGACACCGACGCCTCCGACCCGCGGCGCGAGCTGCTGCAGAAGGTCGAGCGCCAGACGTTCCGCGCCTCGCGCATCGTCAACGGCCTGCTCGAGTTCGCCCGCAAGCGCGACCACGAGAGCGGCCCGGTGGCGCTGCCGGCGCTGCTGCGCGAAACCGTGGACCTTCTGCACGAGCGCCTGCAGGCGCGGGGCGTGGAGATCGTCTGGCGCCTGCCCGCGGAGTCCCCGGAGATCGCCGGATCCGAAGGCGAGCTGCAGCAGGTCTTCACCAATCTCCTGCTCAACGCCATCGACGCCGCGCCGGAGAAGGGCGCCAAGATCGAGATCGCCATCGAGGCGGCGGGCCCGACCGAGCCCCGGGCTGCCGGTGCAACTCCCGGCGTCCGCGTGCGTATCGAAGACAACGGCTCGGGCATCGAAGCGCAGCACCTGGCGAAGGTCTTCGAGCCGTTCTACACCACGAAGACGGGCAAAGGGGGCACCGGCTTGGGCCTCGCCATCAGCCGCAGCATCGTCGAGCAGCACGGAGGACGCATCCAGGTGGACAGTCGCGGCCGCGATCTCGGTTGCCGGTTCGTCGTCGAGCTTCCGGCGAGTGGCAACTCCGCGCCCGCCGCCTCTGCCGAGGCTGCGGGAGGGCGCGAGTGACCAATATCCTCGTCGTCGACGACGAAGAGGTGCTGCAGGACGTCCTCGGCACGCTGTTGCGCCGGGAGGGCCTCCGGCCGATCGCCGCCCGCACCGGCGAGGAGGCGCTGCTCCTCGCCGAGCGCGAGCCGATCGACCTCGTGCTGCTCGACCTCATGCTCCCCGGCATGTCGGGCATGGAGGTCCTGAAGCAGATCCGCGGACGCGACCCCGAGCAGGTGGTGATCGTCGTCACCGCCTACTCCTCGATCGAGAGCGCCATCGAAGCGATGCGCGTCGGCGCCTTCCACTACATTCCGAAGCCGTTCAAGAACGAAGAGGTCCTGCTCACCATCCGCAAGGGCCTCGAGCAACGCCGCCTGACGAGCGAGAACCTCTCCCTCAAGCAGGAGCTCGAGAAGCGCTACGGCCTCGACAAGATCATCGGCAAGAGCGCGCCGATGCAGCAGATCTTCGATCTCATCCGTCTCGCCGCGCCGTCGAAGAGCAACATGCTCATCCTCGGCGAGAGCGGCACCGGCAAGGAGCTGGTGGCCAAGGCGCTGCACCACCACAGCCGCCGCACTTCCGGCCCGTTCGTGACCGTGAACTCGGGCTCGATGCCGCACGACCTGCTCGAGAGCACCCTCTTCGGCCACGTCAAGGGCGCCTTCACCGGCGCCGTCGCCGCCAAGAAGGGGCTGTTCGAGGCGGCCAACAACGGCTCGATCTTCTTCGACGAGATCGGCAACATCCCGATGGAGACCCAGGCGAAGCTCCTTCGGGTCATCCAGGAGAAGGAGTTCATGCGCCTCGGCGGGGTCGACACGATCAAGGTCGACGTGCGCCTGATCGCCGCCACCAACGCCGACATCGAGGCGCTGGTGCGGCGCGGCGAGTTCCGCGAGGATCTCTACTACCGCCTGAACGTGATCACCTTGCAGCTGCCGCCGTTGCGCGACCGCAGTGAGGACATTCCGCTGCTGGCCAAGCACTTCCTGCGCACCTACGCCGAGGAGAACGGCAAGCGGATGACGAGCATCTCGCCGGCCGCGTTCGAGCTGCTGATGGATTACCGCTGGCCGGGCAACGTGCGCGAGCTCGAGAACGCCATCGAGCGCGCCGTCGTGCTGTCGTCGGGCGAGGTGCTCGAGGTCGACCTCCTGCCGCCGGCGGTGCGCTCCGGTGGCGGTGGCGGAGTCCACGGCGCCAACGGCGGCCCTGCCGGCGCCGGAGCCAGCGGGCTGCCGGGCGCGCCGAACGGCTCGGGCCTGCCGGCCGGTTCCTTCTGGGACGCCGTCTCGACCTACGAGCGCCAGCTGGTGATCGCCGCGCTGCAGAACGCCGGCGGCGTCCAGAAGCGGGCCGCCGAGCTCCTGCAGATCAAGCCAACCACCCTGCACGAGATGATGAAACGCCTGGGAGTGAACGCCGAAGTCACCGCTTCGACCTCGTAAACCCCTCGATCCAAGGGAATTATCCGGGCCTCTTGGCGGTTGGAGGGATTCTCCGCTAAAATCGGCGGTCCGCGCGCGATCTCCGCGTGCGTCGTTCCAAGTCAGGAAGGCGTCGCATGAAGACTGGCATCCATCCGGAACTTCACATGGTCACCGCGGTCTGTGCCTGCGGGAACACCTTCGAAACGCATTCGACCAAGAAGGAGCTGCGGCTCGAGATCTGCAGCGCCTGCCATCCGTTCTTCACCGGCAAGCAGAAGCTGATCGACACCGCCGGCCGCGTCGAGCGCTTCAACCGGCGCTACACGAAGTCCGCCTAGCCAGCCCGCGCGCAGATTCCGACCCCGGGTCGCCACCGCCTCTTGCGGTCGGCGTCCCGGGGTTTTGATTTTGCGCCCGGCACGGACCTGGTCTGCTTGAGGCTCCCATGATCGACCGCCTGCTCGCCCTCGAAGCGTCGCACGCCGAGCTCACCGCGCGGCTCGCCCTGCCTGAGGTCCACTCCGACCCCAAGGCGGTGCGCGAGATCAGCAAGGCGCTGGCCGAGATCGATCCGATCGTCACCCTCTTCCGCCGCTTCCGCGACGTCGAGCGCGAGCTCGCCGAAGCGCGCGAGATGGCCGCGGGCGCCGAGGGCTCCGGCGACGCCGAGCTCTTCGCCATGGCCGACGCCGAGGTGACGAGCCTCGTCGCGCAGCGCGACGCGCTCGACGGCGAGATCAAGCAGGCGCTCGTGCCGAAGGACCCGAACGACAGCCGCAACGTGGTGCTCGAGATCCGCGCCGGCACCGGCGGGGACGAGGCCTCGCTCTTCGCCGCCGAGCTCTTCCGCATGTACAGCCGCTACGCCGAGCGTCGCGGCTGGCGGGTCGAGGTCATCGACCTGTCGGAGTCCGAGGCCGGCGGCGTCAAGGAGGTCTCGGCGATCGTCGAGGGCCAGGGCGCCTACAGCAAGCTCAAGCACGAAGGGGGCACGCACCGCGTGCAGCGCGTGCCGCAGACCGAGGCCTCGGGGCGCATCCACACCTCGGCCGCCACCGTCGCCGTCCTCCCGGAGGCCGACGACGTCGAGGTCGAGGTGCACGAGAAAGACCTGCGGGTGGACCGCTTCTGCGCCTCCGGCCCGGGCGGCCAGGGGGTCAACACCACCTACTCCGCCGTGCGCCTCACCCACCTGCCGACCGGCCTGGTGGTCTCCTGCCAGGACGAGCGCAGCCAGATCAAGAACCGCGAGAAGGCGATGCGGGTGCTGAAGGCGCGGCTGTTCGAGCTCGAGCGCGAGAAGGCGGAGTCGGCGCTGTCGGCCGAGCGGCGCAAGATGGTCGGCTCCGGCGACCGCTCGGAGAAGATCCGCACCTACAACTTTCCGCAGAACCGGATCACCGACCACCGCATCGGCCTCACCCTGCACCAGTTGCCGGCGGTGCTCGGCGGCGACCTCGATCCGCTCATCCATCCCCTCGTCGAGTACTTCCAGGCGCAGAAGATGGACGAGGCGGCGCGCAGCAGCACCAACGGCTGAGCCGCCGCGCCGCCCGGCGCCGCCCGCCGCTCAGGCGGCCGCGGTCTCGCGCTTCGGCTCGTCGTAGAGAATCGCCACCAGGGCGGCGAGAATGAGGGCGCCGGCGACCACGACCCGCCCGTTCACCGGCTCGTCGACGATCCACCATCCCAGCAGCACCGCGACGATCGGATTGACGAAGGCATAGGTCGAGACCACCGTCGGCCGCGCGTTGCGCAGCAGATAGGCGTAGGCCGTGAAGGCGACGATCGAGCCGAAGACCACCAGATAGGCGAACGCCCACAGCGCCGGCGCGGTGACCTTCGCCGGCTCGAAGGCGGTCCACTCTCCGCTCGCTCCACCGAGCAGCGCGAGCAGCCCGCCGCCGGCGAGCATCTGGCTGCCGGTGGCGATCCACGGCGACTCCGGCAGCTTCGCCCGCGTGGAGTAGAGCGAGCCGAGGGCCCAGAAGAAGGAGGCGAGGACGACCGCGAGCGCCCCGCCGACGTCGATCCCGCTCGCGCCGAAGCCGCCGCTCGAGCCACCGCCGACCAGCACGAAGACTCCGGCGAGTCCGATGGCAATGCCGGCGAAGGTGCGCAGGCCCGGTCTTCGCGAGGTCGAGAAGAACGGCACCAGGAGCGCGACCCAGAACGGCTCGGTGGCGATGAGCAGTGCCGCGATGCCGGAGGGGATGCGATGCTCCGCCCAGACGACCAGTCCGTTGCCGCCGACGAGCAGCAGAGCGCCGATGACCGCGATCGGCAACAGGGTCCGCGCCGGCGGGCGCTTGCCGCCGCGCAGTCGCCCCCAGCCGTAGAGCAGGGCGCCGGCGATCAGATAGCGCGCCCCGGCCATCGAAAACGTCGGCAGCGAGACGATCGCGAAGCGGATCGCGAGATAGGTCGAGCCCCAGACGAGGTAGACCGCGAGGAGCGCCGCCAGCGTGCGGCCGCGGAAGAGGCTGCGCCCGTCGAACGTCGTCATGGCGCCTCCCGCAGGCCGGCGGCGGCGACCGCCACAGGGGCCGGCACCGGCAGCTCGAGCCCCTCCTTCACCGTCCCGAGCGCGATCGTCGTGCGGGTCCGGCGGATGGCGGGAAAGGCCCCGAGCTCCTCCTGCAGGAACCGTCCGAGGTCGCCGGTCGAGGCGCAGCGCACCTTGAGCAGGTAGCAGTCCTCGCCGGCGATGTGATGGACCTCCTGCACCTGCGGGAGGAGCGCCAGCTGCGCGCCGGTGGTGCCCTCGGTCAGGCGGTCATCGACCTGCACGGAGATGAAGGCGAGCAGCCCGCGCCCGAGCGCCTCCGGATCGAGCCGGGCGTGGTAGCCGCGCACGACCCCGCGCTGCTCGAGCTTGCGGATGCGCTCGTGGACCGCCGAAGCGGCGAGTCCGACGCGGCGCGAGATCTCGGCATTGCCGACCCGGGCGTCGGCCTGGAGGAGCGACAGGATTTGCAGGTCGATTTCGTCCATGATGCGGAGATTGTACACATATTCAGATGATTCGTCTACATATGCCATTCGATTCCGACGAATCGTCCTGATTTCTCTTCTTTCGCCGCCGACTGCCCCTGCGAGTCTGCCGACCATAAGATGCGGCGGTGACGAACGGCAGGGAGCAGATTGCCGCTGGCCGACAGGTCCTGGCGGCGGCAGGGATCGCCTCGCCCGGGCGCGAAGCGGCGCGCCTGCTCGGCTCCCTGCTCGGCCTCTCCGAGGTCCAGATGCGGGCGCGCGACGACGAGCCCGTCGCCGCGGCGACCGCCGCCCGCTTTGCCGCCCTCCTCGAGCGCCGCGCCGCCGGCGAGCCGATGGCCTACCTGCTCGGCCACCGCGAGTTCTTCGGTCGCGAGTTCGCGGTCGACGACCGGGTGCTCATTCCGCGGCCGGAGACCGAGCTGCTGGTGGAGATCGCCCTCGCCGCCCGCCTGCCAGCGGCGGCGACGGTGCTCGACATCGGCACCGGTTCGGGCTGCATCGCCCTCACGCTCGCCGCCGAGCGTCCGCGCTGGCGGGTCGTCGCCACCGACCTGTCGCTGGGAGCGCTCGCCTGCGCCGGCCAGAACGCCCGGCGGCTCGGACTCGCCGGGCGCGTCGAATTCGTCGCCAACGACCTCGCCGCGGCAATCGCCCTCGACTCCGTCGACCTGGTGGTCGCCAACCCGCCCTACATCGACCCGCAGGAGCCGGCGCTGGTGGCGCTCGACGTGCGTACCTACGAGCCGCACCTGGCGCTCTTCGCGGACGACCGGGGGCTCGCGGTGCTGGCGCGCCTTTTCGACCTGGCGGAAGGCTTGCACGAAGGGGCCCTGCTCGCCTGCGAGATCGGCTACGGCCAGCTGGACGCCGTTCTCGCACTCGCCGGCGAGCGCCAACGACTCGAGCTTGTGGAAGTCCGCAGCGACATCGCGGGGATCGCGCGAGATGTGGTATTCAGAAGGGCTTCGTAGTTCCTGCCGGAGAGAGGGCAACAGCGCGTGGATCAATTTCGCATCGTCGGACCGACCCGAATCTCCGGCAGGGTGAGCGCCGGCGGAGCCAAGAACGCCGCCCTCCCCGAGCTCGCTGCGACGCTGCTCTCCGACGAGCCGGTGCGCCTCGACGGCGTGCCGCGGGTGCGCGACCTCGCGACCATGCGCAAGCTCCTCGCCCATCTCGGCCAGGGCGCGGAGACGACCGGGAGCGGCCTGATCCTCGCCCCGTCCGGCGCGCCGTCCGACGACGACGCCCCTTACGAGCTGGTGAAGACGATGCGCGCCAGCATCCTGGTGCTCGGTCCGCTGGTCGCCCGCCGCGGCCACGCCCGGGTCTCGCTGCCCGGCGGCTGCGCCATCGGCGTGCGGCCGATCGACCAGCATCTGGCCGGCCTCACCGCCCTCGGCGCCACGGTGACGCTGGCGCACGGCTACGTCGATGTCAGCGCCCCGCATCTGGTCGGCAACCGCTTCCGCTTCGCCATGCCGACCGTCACCGGCACCGAGAACCTGCTCATGGCCGCGGTGCTGGCGCGCGGCGAGACGGTGCTCGAGAACTGCGCCCGCGAGCCCGAAGTCGTCGACCTCGCCCGCCTCCTGCAGGCGATGGGAGCCGACATCGAAGGCGCCGGCACCGAGACGATCCGCCTGCGCGGCGTCGCGGCGCTCCACGGTGCCACCCACCGCGTCATCCCCGACCGCATCGAAGCCGGCACGTACCTCATCGCCGCCGCGATCACCGGCGGCGAGGTGACGCTCGTCGACGCCGCTGCGGCCGACCTCGAGCCGCTGCTCGACCTGCTGCGCGGCTGCGGAGTCGCGGTCGAAGTCGGCGCCGGCGGCGAGATCACCGTGGCGCGGACGGGGGCGCTCAAACCGCGCGACGTCGTGACCGCGCCTTTCCCCGGCTTTCCGACCGACCTGCAGGCGCAGTCGATGGCGCTCGCGACCCAGGCCGAGGGGCTCACGACGATCTGCGAGACCGTCTTCGAGAACCGCTTTCAACACGCCGCCGAGCTGGCGCGCATGGGGGCCGACGTGCGCCTCGACGGGCGCTACGCCCGGGTGCACGGCCGGACGGCCCTCTCGGGCGCCACGGTCATGGCCACCGATCTGCGCGCCTCGGCCTGTCTCGTGCTCGCCGGACTGGTCGCCGAAGGCGAGACGATCGTCGACCGCATCTATCATCTCGACCGCGGCTACGAGGCGATGGAGGCGAAGCTGAACGCGCTCGGCGCCAACGTCACCCGCCGGTCCGCCGGCGGCGACTAGCGCGCCCCCGCCCTCGCATCGCAGGGAGAGACCCCATGGACGAAAGCTGCCTGTTCTGTCGCATCGTCGCCGGTGAGATTCCGGCCCGCCTCCTGTTCGAGGACGACGAGGTCGTCGCCTTCGCCGACATCGCGCCGCAGGCGCCGGTGCACCTGCTGATCGTGCCCCGGCGTCATCTGCCGCATCTGTTCGCCACCACGGCGGCCGACTCGGCGCTGCTCGGCAGGATGGTCGCCACCGCCACCGAGCTGGCGCGCCAGGCCGGTCTCGAGGCCGACGGCTTCCGTCTGGTGATGAACTGCCTCGCCGGCGCCGGGCAGTCGGTCTTCCACATTCACCTGCACCTGCTCGGCGGCCGCACGCTCGGGTGGCCTCCGGGATGAACCTGGGACTCGCGTCGATGCTGCTCGCGGTGAGCATCGACCCGCGCATCCAGCTCGTCGAGCTGCAGGGGGCCGGCGAGAACCGGCAGGCGCTCGAAGAGGTGAACTGTCTCGCCGACGCCGAGCCGGCGCGCGCCCGGACCCTGGGACTCGACTTCCTGCGCGGCCACCTGCTCGAACGGCTCGGGCGCCTGAGCGAGGGGACGGAGGCGTTCGCGCAGGCGATCGGCTCCTCACCCGATCTGGCGCCGTGGGCGCGCTATCGCCTGGCAAAGGTGCAGGAAGCCCTCGGCCACCCGGAGGTCGCCGCCGGCATCTCGGCGACACTGCTCGCCCAGGGCGCGCCGCGGTCGCTGCTGCGACCCGCCGCGACGCTGCTGTTTCGCACGGTCCGGCGCGGCGGCGACTGCCGCCTGCTGCGCGGGGTGCCGCTCGCGACGCTGCCCGCCGACACCGCGCGCGACTTCCGGCTGATGCGCGCCGAGTGCCACCTGCGCGACGATCAGCCGCGCGCGGCGCGCCA
>CAZQTL010000074.1:0-9427 GCA_964595975.1 uncultured Thermoanaerobaculia bacterium
CACCAGTTCTCGAAGTTGCCGGTGGGGCCGAAGCGGCTGCCCTGGTCGTCGTAGCCGTGGGTCATCTCGTGACCGATGACGGCGCCGATCGCGCCGTAATTCATCTCCGGCGAGGCGGCGGGGTCGAAGAACGGCGGCTGCAGGATGGCGGCGGGGAAGACGATCTCGTTCTGCAGCGGGTTGTAGTAGGCGTTGACCGTCTGCGGCGTCATGGTCCACTCGGTCTTGTCCACCGGCTTGCCGATCTTCCCGAGCTGCCACTTGTAGTTGAAGGCCTTCGCCGCGGCGACGTTGGCGAAGTAGCTGCTGCGGTCCGTTTCGAGGCCCGACCAGTCGCGCCACTTGTCGGGGTAGCCGACCTTGGGCTTGAAGGTCGCCCACTTGGCGAGCGCCTTCTGCTTGGTCTCGGCGCTCATCCAGTCGAGATGCTCGATCCGCGCCTTGAGCGCCGTACCGAGGTTGGCGACCAGCGCCTCCATCTGCTGCTTGGAGGCGGCGGGGAAGGCGACCTGGACGTAGATCTGGCCCATGGCCTCGCCGGCGTTCGCCTCGATCGCCCCGAGGACGCGCTTCCAGCGCGCCTGGATCTCCTTCTGCCCGCGCATCGTCCTGTCGTAGAACGCGAAGGACTCCTGGACGAACTTGTCCGAGAGATAGGGCGCCGCGCCGTCCACGGCATGGAAGCGCAGGTACGACTTCCAATGCCCGATCGGCTCGCCGGCGATCATCGCGCTCACCTCCTGGTGGAAGGCCGGCACGGAGAGCGAGAACATCGCCGGCACCGCGACGCCCTGCGAGGTGAAGAAGTCGGTCCAGGAGAAGTTCGGCGTCAGCTTGTCGGCCTCGGCCGGAACGATCGGGTTGTAGTAGAGGGAGATGTCGCGCGCCAGATCCTGGCGCGACTTCGAGGCCTGGGCGAGACGGGTCTCGAAGGCGACGACGTCCCTGGATTGCGACGCGGCGGCGTCGGCGGCGAGGCCCGAGAGCTCGAGCATCTTCGCGATGTGCGCCTCGTAGGCCGCGAGCTTCTCCTTCTTGTCGGCGTCGAAGTAGTAGCCGCGGTCCGGCAGGCCGAGCCCGCCCTGGGTGACGTAGGCGATCGTCATGCCCGAGTCCTTGAAGTCCGCTTCGGGGCCGAAGCCGAAGGGGACGTCGTCGCCGCGCGCCGCGGCGCTCTTCAGGTACGCGGTGAGGCCGGCGGGATCGGCGATCGCGTCGATCTCCGAGAGACGCGTGGCGAGGGGTGCGATGCCCTGGGCCTCGATGGCCGCCTCGTCCATGCCCGTGGCCCACAGGTCGCCGACGATCTTCTCGATCCCCGCGGCGCCCGAAGTTGCCGCGGCCTGTTCGGCGAGCTGGTGCTGCACGGCGAGCGCGCGCTCGGCGAGCATCGCTCCCGGACCCCAGCTGCTGCGATCGGAAGGAATGGGATGTGCCGCCAGCCACTGCGCGTTGACGTGACCGCAGAGGTCGACGCAGGGGTCGATCGTCTTGTCGAGGTCGCTCGCCGCGAAGCGCAGAACCGGCGGGAGCTGGCTCTCGTCGAGCCGGGGCGCCGCGCTCGCCGTCGGAGCCGTTGGCGCCGGCGCTGCTGCCGTCTCCTTCTCCGGCGCACCGGCGCAGGCCGTGAGAACGAGGGAGGCGGCGAGGGCGAGCTGCGAGAGCGGGAAACGATTGACGGGCATGCGAGCTTCCTCCACAGAATGGAACGGCCGTGCGCGGCGACGGAGCGCTCCGGCGAGGGAGCGGCCCCCCTCGATACGTCCGGCGGGAGGAAAAGTTCGCGCGGGCCGGAGTCTCGCCCCGGCTGGGAAATCGGTTGGCACCTTCTCTGGCAGCCCCTCCGCCCCGCTCGGCCCCGTAGACCATCGAGGTCGGCGGCACCGCTCGCCGGATATGCAACATTACCTTGCGCCACCAGGTGGCTTCCTCCACGATTTTCGAATGCTCCTGCGATCCCGGCTTCCCTCGCCGCTCGCGCGCGCCGCCGCGCGGTTCGCCCTCGTCGCCTCTTGCGGAGTGATCCCGGCCGCAGTCCATGCGGTCGCCTACGACGTCGTCTACGTCCGCCAGCCGCGCTTCGGCGACAGCGTGAACAGCACCTGGCCCGAAGTCTTCCATCCGGCGCGGATCGACCCCGGCGCCGACCTGATGCTGCTGCATCCGGACGGCACCGAGGAGCTCCTGGTCGCCGGCGGCAACGGCGCGGTGACCGACCCGTTCGTCTCGTTCGACGCCCAGTGGGTCTACTACGCCTATTTCTACGACGTGCGCCCCGCGCAGCTCAACTCGCAGCGGGACGATCTGCCCTACCGGGGCTCGGACATCTTCCGCATCCGTCTCGCGACGCGGCAGATCCAGCAGCTCACGCACGGCGAGTTCACGCCGAATACCGGCGGCGGCAACTGGGACGAAACGAACCCATTGAATCCTCCTGCCGGCTTCGATCGCCTGGGCTACGGCATTCTCAACCTCGGGCCGTGCCCGTTGCCGGGGGGCCGGGTCGCCTTCACGTCGAATCGCAACGGCTTCTGGCCGCAGAAGGGGTACACCGCGCCGACGCTGCAGCTCTATGTGATGGACGAGGACGGCAGGAATGTGACGCCGATTGCGCCGATGTCGGTTTCGTCGGCGCTCCACCCGACGATCCTCGAAGACGGCCGGATCCTGTTCTCTTCGCACGAGGATCAGGGCCTGCGCGACACCCGCCTGTGGGGGATCTGGGCGATCCAGCCCGACGGCCGCGGCTGGGGGCCGGTGATCTCGGCGTTCCGCAGCCCGCAGGCCTTTCACTTCATGACCCAGCTCGGCAACGGCGACCTCGTCGTCACCGACTACTACAACCTGAACAACAACGGCTTCGGCGCGCTCTACCGCTTCCCGGTGAACCCGCCCGCCGGCACGCCGCGCTTCGGCAGCTCCTATCCGGACTTGAATCCGCCGATCGACCAGACGGTCGAGGCGGGCTTTTCGTACCCGTTCCGGATGTCGTTCACGCCCTACGGCATGCACTCGATCACGCCGTTCACCCACGGCCAGGACGAGGCGGCCCCTGCCGGCGCGGGCGGCGTACGGGTGGGCAAGTTCACTCAACCCTCGGCGGCGCCGGGAAACGACCTGCTCGTCGTCTGGACGCCGGGACCGGCGAACGATCTCAATCGTCCGACGCCGGTGCCGTACTACGACGCCGGGATCTATCTGATTCCCGGCGGCAACCCGATCGGCGCCCCCTCCGAGCTCGTCCTGCTCAAGAACAGCCCGGCGTACAACGAGGCCTGGCCGCGCGCTGTGGTGCCCTACGCCGCGGTGCACGGCGTCGCCGCACCGGCGGAGCTCCCCTGGCTGCCGAACGACGGGACGCTGCACGTCGAGCTTCCGGCCGGCACGCCGCTGGGCCTCGTCGGCAGCTCGAGCCTCTACAAGCGGGAGAGCTTCCCCGGGCACGTGCCGTCGTGGAACGACTTCTTCGACGGCCTCGACGCGTTCAATACCGACGAAAACGAGCAGTCGTCCAACTGGTTCTGGCAGGGCGCCGACGCCGGCAAGTACTCGAACGCCGACATCTGGGCGATCCGCATCCTGGCGATGGAGGCGAACACCCACTTCTCGTACGGCCCGCACGCCGGCAAGCACTTCTACAGCCACGCCGGCGAACGGCTGCGGATCCTGGGCGAGATTCCGGTCCGCAAGACCAACGCGCAGGGTCAGCCGGTTCTCGACCCGGAGGGCAATCCGGATACGAGCTTCCTGGCGAAGATCCCGGCCGACACGCCGTTCACCTTCCAGACCCTCGACCGGCGCGGGCTGGTGCTCAACATGTCGCAGACCTGGCATCAGGTGCGGCCCGGAGAGGTGCGGCAGAACTGCGGCGGCTGCCACGCGCACAGCCTGCAGCCGCTCGCCTTCGAGAGCACGGCGGCGGCGGCGCCCGGCTACCCGGTCCACGACCTCGCGGCGACGACGCCGCTGCTGACCCGCGACGCCGGCGGCAACCCCGGCCTGATCGTGCTGCCCCAGCCGGCGGTCGACGTCGAGTTCTACCGCGATATCCGGCCGCTCCTTCAGAGGAGCTGCGTCTCCTGCCACACCGGCACGAACCCGACGCCACCCGGGAACCTGGTGCTCGACGACCTCGCGCTGCACGACGGCCTGCCGGGTGACTACAAGCGACTCGCCGACGACACGGCGGCCGACTGGGGCTATCCGCCGGTCATCAACAACGGCACCTGGCGGCAGACCAACGCCAGCCGCTACGTCCGCGCCTTCCAGAGCCGGCGGAGCCTCCTCGTCTGGAAGCTCTTCGGCCAGCGGCTCGACGGCTGGACGAACGCCGACCATCCGACCGAGAGCTTGCCCGGCAACGCCGCGACGCTGCCGCCGGGGACGAATCTGTCGGCGGTGGACCTCGACTACACCGGCACGATCATGCCGCCCGCCGGGAGCGGAGCGACGCCGCTCTCCGAAACCGAGAAGATGACCATCGCGCGCTGGATCGACCTCGGTTGCCCGATCAACATCGGTCAGCAGTACGGCCAGGGGGCGGTCGGCTGGTTCCTCGACGATCACCGGCCCACGATCGAGCTGAGCGCGCCGCGCGCCGGCTACGGCCCGGCGGCGATTCCGGCGATCCGCTTCGGCCTCGCCGACGCCAACTCGGGTGTCGATCTCGCCACGCTCGACGTGCGCGCCGACTTCCCCGTGGCCGGCCGCCCGGCGAACGCCCAGCTCGCCGATCTCGCGCAGCCGGTCGGCCCCGCCAACGACCGCATCTGGCAGATTCCGCTCGGCGCGCCGCTCCCCGAGCTGTGGAAACGCGACCTCCGGGTGAGCGTCCGCGACGTCGAAGGCAACATCACCCGCGTCGTCCGCACGATCTCGACCATCCCCGACGGCACCCTGTTCGCCGACGGCTTCGAAGCCGGCACCACCGCCGCCTGGTCCGCGACCTCGCCGTAGCGGCCGCGCGGAGCGCCTGCGCCCCGGCGTACCTCTTCAGCTCGCGGCGATCAGCTCGATCGTCGCACGATGCTTCGCCGCCGCGAGCGAGGCATCGCCGGTGAGGAGGGGCGCCGCGAGAAGCTCGGCGAGGGCGACGTAGACGGCGTCGTAAATCGTCAGGTTCTCCCGCAGCTCCCACGCGCGCGGCAGGAGCAGGGCGTGCGCGTACCTTTCGAGGCGCAGATCGGCGAGGTCGCGCAGGGCTGCTTCGGCGCGCGCCGCGTCGATGAGCCGTGCGCGCTCGTAGCGTCGCAAGACCTGGGCGACCTCGACATCGAGCAGCTCGGGGGCGTGCAGCGTCTCTGCCGGATCGAAGATCCGCGCTTCGACGGCCGCACCGCGCTCGGTGCCGAGCAGCAGCTCGACCGCGGCCGAGGCGTCGAGGACGATCACTTGGAGGCGCTGGAGCCGCGTGCGTCGCGCTCGGCGCGCACCGCACGCGCCGCGGCCTCGGGGAGCGTGACCGGCGGCCGCGTCCGCAGCCGCTCGCGGAGCTCTCCAGGCGTCGGCCGCTCGGCGGCCTTGCGCAGGTCGGCGAGCAGATAGTCCGAGAGCGACATGCCGGCCTCGGCCGCGCGAGCCTTGAGCCGCCGGTGCAGCGCTTCCGGCACGTTGCGGATCTGGATCATGACGGACATGTTGCCAGCATAGGTACATGTGCGGAGCATGTCAATGCGCCTGTGAGCGAAGCACCGTAGTGCGGTGCTCGTGTCATGCAGGAGCAGGACGGATTAGCGCCGAGCCATCTGGCGCGAGCGGGACCAACCCCTCAGCGGAAATCGGCACCTCCGTGGCGGTCTCGTCACCGATTGGACGGTCTTGACTGGAGCGACCGACTCATTGAAGCCGATTTCCCGGGCAGATCCGCTCCGTGCAAGCCGAAGAACAGAAGTCTACGGGGTACTCGACGACCAGCGACTCTCGTCTTCGGTCAAATCGAAGCCGTCCCAGAAGATCGTTACTACATTCGAGAAGCAATAGAAGCGGCCGTTCTGATTGCAGGTACTTTCGCTGTGGTCGGTCCACTGACCGCTCGAGTCGAGCGACGCGAACCCTCTCCAGCCTCCTTCGCTCGCCTGGCCGCTGCTCCAGTTGAGGCAGTGCGACGCGGCCGCCTGCCCGGTCTCGTCGGTGCCGGTGAGGGTGGACGGGATCGCCTGGATGTAGCTGCCGGTCTCGTCGACATGGAGGCTCACAGCGGGGCCGCTCGCCAGGAGCGACGCCTTGGAGGCCGCGATGCGGAAACCGTCGGGGCGGCGATAGGCAACCCCGGCGAGCGTCAGGCGATCCGCAGCGTCGACCGTCGTCGTCGACAGCCAGGCGACGAACGATTCGGGTGCCGGCAGGTGCGCTGCTGCGGCCAGGTTGCGGCAAATCGCGTCGCCGGCGCCGATTCCGCTCGCGCCGCCGGCAGCGCTCCAACTCGACAGGTCGCCGTTGCCGTACACCGAGGTCACGAACGCGAGCGCCGCCGGGCTCCAGGAGATCGGGGTGACCTCGCTCGCTCCGGGTTCGAAGCAGAGCAAGCGGGCCGGCGTGCTGCAGTCCTGGCCGTTCTGCGACGTCCAGTGGACCGCGGAAGCGTTCGTGGTTCCGTACCTGCCGAAGACACCGGTCGCGCTGACGACCCAGCTGCTGCAGGTCTGGTCGGACGCCTGGCCAGTCCAGATCGTACCGGTGAAGTAGCGCTCCCCTTCGGGCACGATCACGCCGAACTCGTTGAAGCGCACCGACTGGTAGATGGCCCGCTCCGCCCCGGTGAGCTCGTCGAGCGTGCCGGTGAAGGCAGAGGTGCCGTTGACCCGGTACCAGGGGCCCGCGGGCTGAGGAGAGCCGTTGCATCCGCTGGCCACTTTTCCGGTCAGTCCCTGCACGTGGCAGTAGGCGTCGGTCGCGGCCGTCGAGAGCCAGGCGCGATAGGTCGCGGCGTTGGGCAGCGAGGCGGCCGCGGCGCGCGCGCGGCAGATGTTGTCGCCGGCGGCGAGCGCGAAGGCGCCGCCCGCGTCGGGCCAGGAGTTGAGATTGCCGGTGCCGGTGACCGAGGTCGCGAAAGCTCGACGCTTGACGGCGTCCGCCGGTGTCGCCGCAATCAGCGCCGTCACTGTGGCCAGGAAGACGAACCAGCGGGAATCGATGGGCATGAGGATCTCCTGCTCTACCTACCGTCGAATCCGCGCCGAAGGTGCCACTCATTGAAGGCTCCCGGGTCAAGGGGCGTGCTGCTGAAAGGTGCCAGCCGATTTCCTGGCTGCTGAAAGGGGCTGCTGAAAGGTGCCAGCCGATTTCCTGGCTGGAAAGGAGCGCATCGCACCTCTGGCGCCGGGCGTATGCTCCATAGATGCCTGCCCTGCGATCTCCGGACGCCCGCGTCGTCGCCTTTCATCGCCTGCATGCCTCCGGCTGTTTCGTCATGCCCAATCCGTGGGATGCGGGGAGCGCGCGAGCGCTCGAACAGCTCGGCTTCCAGGCCTTGGCGTCGACCAGCGCCGGCTTCGCCTGGACCTTGGGGCGGAAGGACAACCAGGTCACGCTCGACGAGGCGCTGGCCCATCTCCGGGCGATCGCGGCGGCGGTCTCGGTGCCGGTCAACGCCGATTTCGAGGGCGGTTTCGCGGTCGAGCCGGAGCGCGTCGCGGAGCACGTGAAGCTGGCCGCGGCCACCGGGATCGCCGGGCTCTCGATCGAAGATTCCACCGGCGACGAAGCCCACCCGCTGCATGAGTTCGAGCTCGCCGTGGAGCGGATCCGGGCGGCACGGTCAGCGATCGACGAGAGCGGTACGGGCATTGTTCTCACCGGACGATCCGAAGGGTTCCTCTGGGGGCGTCCGGACATCGACGAAACCGCCCGGCGCCTCGCTGCCTACGCCGAGGCCGGCGCCGACTGCCTCTACGCGCCGCGCATCACGACCGCCGCGCAGATCTCGACGCTCGTCGCCGCGGTCGCGCCGAAGCCGCTCAACCTGCTCATCAACGCGCCGTTCCTGACCGTGGCGGAGGCGGCGGCGCTGGGCGTGCGGCGCATCAGCGTCGGCGGCACCCTGGCGCGCACCGCCTGGGCCGGATTCCTCGCCGCCGCGACCGAGATCGCCAAGGAGGGCACCTTCTCGAGATTCGAGCACCTGCCGAACGTCGACGCGCTGCTGCGCTAGCCCTACAGCCCGACGGCGCCTGGATGGCGCAGCTGGGCCGCCTGGCGCCCAGCGGGCCCTGGCGGGTTCTCCCTCCGCATTCCGTGGACAGGTCAGAAGGCAACCGAATTTCTGCCACGGAGGGGTCGATGTTGGAAAGTGCGACGCTGCGACGAGTCTGCTTCCTGATGCTCACCGGGATCTGCGCCCTGCCGCTTCGCGGCAATGCGGTCGACTACTTCGTCACGCGCTACGACGACCCGGCCCCCAGCGGCTGCAACCCCGGCGACTGCTCGCTGCGCGAGGCCGTGATTGCCGCCAACGACTCGCCGGCGGTCGCCGATCGCATTCTGCTCTCCGCCGGCCATTACTCCCTTGAGATCGTGGGAGTGGACGAGGACGACGCCGTGACCGGCGACCTCGATCTCGGCGGCAACCTCGAGATCCTCGGGGCCGGAGCGACGATGACGCGGATCTGGGCCGGCGGAATCGACCGGATCTTTGACCTCCGGAGCAGTATCGCCTCGGGCCCGCTGCGTCTCGCCGGGCTCGAGTTGACCGCTGGCCAGATCGTCTCGGGGGGCGGCGCCGCGATCGCGCTCGGCTCTTCGAACGAGCTCACGATCGAGGCCTGCACGATCCACGGCAACTTCGCCCCGAACAGCGGCTACGGCACGATCGTCGGCTTCGTCTCGACGGGTGCGCTCACCGTGCGCGGATCGACGATCTACGACAACTCCGCCGGGGGGATCCAGGTGAGCCAGTACGAGCTCACGGTCGAGAACTCGACGCTCACGGGCAACGCCGGACCCGAGATCTTCGGCAACGGTGCCGGCACCCAGATCCTTCTCAGCCAGAGCACCATCCGGGACAGCGAGAGCGGCGCGGAGATTGTCGTCGACGATGCCGGGGCGCTCCTCGAGATCGCCAACAGCGTGGTGATCGGAAGCTGCGCGCTGACGGACGGGGGGTCGATCCTGACCCTCAGCGGCAATGTCGAATCGCCCGGAGCGACCTGCAACCTCGGCGTTTTCGACGAGGCCGGCGTGGCCTCGCACGGGCTCGGACTGCTCGCCGACAACGGCGGCCCGACGCCGACGCTCTTCCCTTCGCTGAGCAGCCCGGCGGTGGGGGGTGGGCAGTCGGCGAACTGCACACCGTTCGACCAGCGCGGCGTCCCGCGCACTCCGGAGAGCTGCGAGAGCGGCGCCGTGGAGCGCGCCCTGGTGCGACCGCTGACTCCGCTCTTCCATGACGGGTTCCAGCAGGGCGACGTCGAGGCGTGGGGGTTCTAGGGCT